>NZ_LT906441.1:1242996-1553745 GCF_900186975.1 Cutibacterium granulosum | reverse complement strand
TTCCGGCGGCAATGAGGCCATCGCCAACCAGATCAGCGACTGGTTCCCGGAGATCTCGGCCGACTGAGAGTACGCGACGCTCATTCCCCACACCACGTGAACTCCCGTGATGCGGTGCGGTGGCGTGGGGGATAGTGTGGTGCCTGGTCTGCACCGTCTATGCATGGCCCACCACACAATGGAAGGATGAATCCCGTGCTGCGAACCCACGACGCCGGAAGCCTGCGCGCCAGCGACATCGGCGAGGAGGTGACTCTCGCCGGATGGGTCGGTCATCGACGCGACCATGGCGGCGTGGCCTTCATCGACCTGCGTGACGCCTCGGGGCTTGCCCAGGTCGTCATCCGCGACGAGATCCTCGACTCCTCAGGTGCCCATGACCTGCGCAACGAGTTCTGCATCCGCGTCACCGGCGTCGTCGAGGCACGTCCGGAGGGCAATGCGAACCCGAACCTGCCGTCGGGTGAGATCGAGGTGAACATCTCCACCCTCGAGGTGCTCAACCCGTCGGCACCCCTGCCGTTCCAGATCGACGAGCACATCAACGTCGGTGAGGACGCCCGTCTCAAGTATCGTTACCTCGACCTGCGTCGTCCACGTCAGCACGAGGCCCTGGTGCTGCGCTCCAAGGTGACGCACAAGATTCGCGAGGTGCTGGACCGCCACGACTTCTACGACATCGAGACACCGACCCTCACCCGCTCCACCCCGGAGGGGGCTCGTGACTTCCTGGTACCGGCCCGTCTGGCCCCGGGCAGCTGGTACGCCCTGCCACAGAGCCCCCAGCTGTTCAAGCAGCTGCTCATGGTCTCCGGCATGGAGCGTTACTACCAGATCGCGCGATGCTACCGTGACGAGGATTTCCGTGCCGATCGCCAGCCCGAGTTCACCCAGCTCGACGTTGAGATGAGCTTCGTCGAGCAGGACGACGTCATTGCCCTGGCCGAGGAGGTCATGGGAGAGTGCTGGAAGCTCATCGGAGTGGACATTCAGGCCCCGCTGCAGCGCATCACCTGGCACGACGCCATGAACCGTTTCGGCTCCGACAAGCCCGATCTACGATTCGGCAACGAGATCACCGAGGTCACCGAGTTCTTCGCCGACACCCCGTTCCGGGTGTTCCAGGCGGCCTACGTCGGTGCCGTCGTCATGCCGGGCGGTGCCTCCCAGCCACGTCGTCAGTTCGACGCCTGGCAGGAGTGGGCCCGTACCCGCGGCGCCAAGGGTCTTGCCTACATCACGGTGGCCGAGGACGGCACACTGGGTGGCCCGGTCGCCAAGAACATCTCCGAGGCCGAGAAGGCCGGAATCGCACGGAAGGTCGGGGCCAACCCCGGAGACGCGATCTTCTTCGCCGCCGGTGCCCGTACCGCCTCCCAGGAACTGCTCGGCGCAGCCCGCCTGGAGATCGGCAAGCGCTGCCACCTCTACGAACCGGGTGACTGGGCGTTCTGCTGGGTCGTCGACGCCCCACTGTTCAAGTCGACCAAGGAGGCCGAGAGCTCGGGCGACGTGGCCGTCGGCGACGGGGCATGGACCGCGGTGCACCACGCCTTCACCAGCCCCACCCCCGGCTGCATCGACACCTTCGACACCGATCCGGGATCGGCCTTGGCCTATGCCTACGACTTCGTCTGCAACGGCAACGAGGTCGGCGGTGGCTCCATCCGTATCCACCGCCGTGACATCCAGGAACGGGTGTTCAAGGTCATGGGCATCAACGCCGAGCAGGCCCAGGAGAAGTTCGGCTTCCTGCTGGACGCCTTCAAGTTCGGCGCCCCGCCACACGGCGGCATCGCCTTCGGACTGGACCGTCTGGTCATGCTCCTGGGAGGATTCGACTCCATCCGCGACGTCATCGCCTTCCCCAAGACGGGCAACGGCTTCGACCCGCTCACCGAGGCTCCCGCCCCCATCACCCCGCAGCAGCGTCGTGAGGCCGGTGTGGATACCAAACCCGCCAAGAAGAAGGATGCCGAGGCGAAGGACGCAGCGTCCGCGAAGTGATCGCAGACGTGGGTTGAGCACGTCCGCACCCGGTGTCATCCCCGATGGGGACAGCCGGACCCGACGAGGCTGACCGTTCGGCCCCGCACCCACGGTGTTCTGCCAGCAGAGTCACCGGATGCGGGCCACGACTGCATGACCTCGCTAGGGTGGGGACGTGGCATTCTCCTGGATCGAACTCGACGGCGTCCTCAACATGCGCGACCTGGTGGGCACCCGGTTGGCCGGTGGGGATCGGATCGCGCCGCATCGGCTGGTGCGCTCCGACAACCTCAACTTCCTCACCGACCACGACGTCGCGGTGCTCATCGAGCAGATCGGGGTGGTCGACGTCGTCGACCTACGATCAAACTACGAGTGCCAACGCATCGGGCTGAGCCCTCTGGAGGACGACCCGCGAGTGCGAGTGCATCACGGGTCGCTGTACCCCGAGACCGATCCGAGCAGTGACGTGCCGCCGTGGAAGGCCTCGGTGGATGCCATCGGCTCCGCCAATCGCAACGACGAGCTGGCCCAGCACTATCTCAATTACCTGCGCTGGAGCCCCGAGGTCGTCGTCGACCACCTGCGCGTCATCGCATCCAGTCCAGGTGCCACCGTGGTCCACTGTGCGGCCGGAAAGGATCGTACCGGGACGATCATCGGGTTGCTGCTGTGCGCCCTGGGTGCCGACGAGCAGGACATCATCGACGACTACGCCGCCAGCGGGCAGCGTCTGAGCCAGATCGTTGCCCGACTGGGGGAGGCTGCCAGTGCAGGAGCTGCCACCCACGGGGCATATGACACCCCCGACCAGTCCACACCGCCAGAGGTCATGGCCCGGTTCCTCGAGTTGCTCGGCGGCCAGCAGGGTGCTCTCGACCTGCTGGGTTCCCACGGATGGACCGCGGCCGATCACGAGCAGCTGCGCCGAACCCTCACCAGCCCCCACACCACGGTGGGCAGTCGTGACGGTGCGTCTGCTCGCCATCCGGGCGACGGTGGGCGTGTTCCTGTCGCCGGGAGCGTCCCCACCACCGGCCAGCAACCCCCTGCCGAATCCACGACCCAGGACCACGAGCTGTGAGCACCGACCTCTTCGGAAACCCTGATCCGCGCGACCAACCGACCCCCGCCACCACGGGAGGGTCGCTGGACGCCGTCAATCCCGATGCCCCGCTGGCAGTGCGGTTGCGTCCCCGCACGGTGGACGAGATCGTCGGTCAGCAGCACCTGCTCACCCCCGGCTCACCACTGCGTCGTCTGGCCGAGGGAACGGCCGCGATGAGTGTCTTCCTGTGGGGGCCACCCGGGGTCGGCAAGACGACGATCGCCTCGGTGGTCTCGCACTCCACCAATCGCCGGTTCGTCGAGATCTCCGCGGTGACGGCTGGCGTCAAGGACGTGCGCCGTGAGCTGGACGTTGCGCGCCGGGAACTCGTCAACGGGCGGCCCACCGTGCTCTTCGTCGACGAGGTGCACCGGTTCTCCAAGGCCCAGCAGGACGTCCTGCTGCCAGCAGTGGAGAACCGCATCGTCACCCTCATCGCCGCCACCACCGAGAACCCGTCGTTCTCGGTCATCTCGCCGTTGCTCAGCCGGTCCCTGCTGCTCACCCTGAAACCCCTGAGCACCGAGGACATCTCCCGCCTCATCGACCGAGCCCTGAATGACGAGCGCGGCCTGCGCACCCCCGACGGGGGCGGTTACACCTTGGCCGAGGATGCTCGGGCCGATCTGCTGCAGCTCTCAGGTGGGGACGCCCGCCGCGTCCTCACCTATCTGGAGGAGTCCGCTGCCGGGGCCGACTCCGCACACACGACGACCATCACCTCCGAGCTGCTCACCACTGCCGTGGACCGGGCCGCTGTGCGCTACGACAAGGGCGGCGACCAGCACTACGACGTCATCAGCGCCTTCATCAAGTCGGTGCGTGGCTCCGACGTCGACGCTGCCCTGCACTACCTGGCACGCATGATCGAGGCGGGGGAGGACCCCCGATTCATTGCCCGGCGGCTCGTCATCCTGGCCTCCGAGGACATCGGCATGGCAGCTCCCAGCGTGTTGCAGACCTGTGTGGCGGCGGCGCAGGCGGTCCAGCTCATCGGTATGCCCGAGGCTCGTCTCAACTTGGCCCAGGCCACCATCGCTGCTGCGACCGCACCCAAGTCCAATGCCGTCATCACGGCGATCGACTCCGCCCTGGCCGACGTGCGCGCTGGCAAGGGAGGACCGGTGCCACCACATCTGCGCGATGCCCACTACTCCTCGGCAGCAGACCTGGGCCACGGCATCGGCTACAGATATGCCCACAACTTCCCCCAAGGAGTGGCCCCGCAGCAGTACCTGCCCGAAGACCTGGCCGAGGTGCGCTACTACCAGCCCACCGATCACGGCAATGAACGCAACATCGCGGGATTGTTGCCCGGACTACGGGAGCTGCTGGGGCGGGAAGCCACCAACCAGCGCCGGTCCGAGGGCAACGGACCGAATCGGTGATCGGGTCGACACAGGGAATCACATGGCTGAGGGCATCACACAACTGAGGACACCACGCAACTGACCTGCGGCAGGCCATGGGCCTACGGCTGCAAGGCCCCGGGATGAGACACGCCCTCTCATGGGCAATGGCAAAACGACATTGGCGTCGCAAGGCCCCGTGAGACACGCCCGATCGCCACAGCACCATTCTCCAATCACCACAGTCACCATCCCCGATCACCACCGACACCCTCCTCATCCTAGGCCCCGCACTGCTCACTGAAACGGGATGGCAACCGCCATCAGCCAACACGTGACCACTAGGCTGTGGTAATCGTGGTTGCAAACCGGATGTGGGGAGCATCCAGTTGCAGGACCGTTCCGAACAAACGAAAAAGCCAGGAGGACATCGTGAGCATCGGAAGCATTGCTGCACTCATTGCCGCGATTGCCGCCGTCGTCCTCGTGGCACTGCTTGCCGTGCCCATCGTCAAGCTCGGTCACGTCATGGACGAGATCACCTCCAGCGTGCGCGATGTCGACCGGTCCGCCCTGGAGATCCTCGAGGAACTGCGCCAGACGGTCATCACGACCAATGAGGAGATCTCGCGCATCGGTGACGTCACCGAGAACGTCAACCGCATGAGTGAGCACGCCGCCAATGCCACCCAGCACGCCAGTGACGTGGGCCGGGTCGTGGCCACCGTGGTCGGCGCACCAGCTCGGGCCACCTCACGCATGCGCACCGCCATGCACCGGCATCGCAGGCCCAAGGCGGTGGCTGCCATCGAGGCACCGACCCGGCACCAGGCCGCGCAGGATGCGCGCGAGGCGGCATCCCGCCGCGGCGAGCCACAGTCCCCCCGCGAGGACGAACCGACCAAGCGTGGGACAGGGCCGGCCCCCATCACTGCGGAGCCCCTTGCCACCGACGAGTCCTGACTCGTGGCCAACGATGACGCACCGCCCAAATTCTCCACACCGTGTTCCGCCCAGGTTGATCGACTCGGGCTGATCGGCAGGTACGAGGAACCGCATCAGCAGGCCACCTCGAACCGCACCTGCCCCGCCCCGACACCTGATTCAGCCGCGACGAGGATTCGCCGCCCCTGATCCCTCGGCACGGGGCTCACCGGAGCTGCCGGAGCCAACAACCGCAACAGCACCCCTGACCTGCTCAGCACGGGCTCACCTCTGGCGAACACCCCATCGCGACGAAACGGGTAGGGTTGTCCAGTGCACGGCCGTACATCACGTCGCCAGCCGACCACCATCGACAAGGAACAAGCATGAGAACTGCGGAGATCGGACAGCGTTTCCTCACCTTCTTCGAGGAAAGGGGACATGACGTCATCCCCAGTGCATCGCTGCTCTACAACGATCCGACCCTGCTGTTCGTCAACGCCGGCATGGTGCCGTTCAAGAATTACCTCATGGGGGTCGAGCCCGCCCCGTGGCAGCGCGCCACGAGCATCCAGAAGTGTGTACGCACCCTCGACATCGACGAGGTGGGGCGAACGACGCGCCACGGGACGTTCTTCCAGATGCTGGGCAACTTCTCGTTCGACGACTACTTCAAGACCGACGCCATCGAATGGGCCTGGGAACTGGTGACCGGCCCGACGTCCGAGGGCGGTCTGGGATTCGACCCGGCGAAGATCTGGGTGACGGTGCTCGGCCCCGGCTTCCACCCCGACTATCCCGACGGTGACGTCGAGGCCCGACAGACCTGGCTCAAGGTGGGGGTGCCCGCCGAGCACATCCAAGGTCGGTCCCTGGCAGACAACTACTGGCACATGGGCGTTCCCGGCCCGGGTGGCCCATGCTCGGAGATCTACGTCGACCGTGGGCCGCAGTTCGGTCCGGACGGCGGGCCCGAGGCCGACGAGGATCGCTACCTGGAGATCTGGAACCTCGTCTTCGAGACCGAGGACCTGTCTACCGTGCGTTCCAAGACCGACTTCGACATCACCGGTCCACTGGCCAGGCGCAACATCGACACCGGCGCAGGTCTGGAGCGCATCGCCTACCTCCAGCAGGGCGTCAACAACATGTATGAGACCGACCAGGTGTTCCCGGTCATCGAGCGGGCGGCCCAGTTGTCGGGCAAGAGGTACGGCCTCAACCCCGACGACGACATTCGGCTGCGCATCGTCGCCGACCACGTACGATCCAGCCTCATGCTCATGACCGACGGCGTCACCCCCGGCAATGAGGCGCGCGGCTACGTCCTGCGTCGTCTGCTGCGCCGCGCGGTGCGCTCCATGCGGCTGCTCGGGGTGGACGCGCCCGTGCTGCCCGAGCTGCTGCCGATCTCGCGAGACCTCATGAAGGATTCCTTCCCCGAGGTGCTCACCCAGTGGGATCGCGTCATCGACGCTGCCACCGCCGAGGAACAGACCTTCCGACGCACCCTGAGCGCCGGAACCACACTGCTCGACACCGCCGTGGCCCAGACCAAGGAGTCCGGCTCCACGGTGCTGCCGGGGGAGAAGGCCTTCCAGTTGCACGACACCTATGGTTTCCCCATCGACCTCACCCTGGAGATGGCCGCCGAGCAGGGACTCACCGTGGATCGTGACGCCTTCACCCGGCTCATGGCCGAGCAGAGGTCCCGTGCCAAGGCCGACGCCAAGGCCAGGAAGGGCATGCTCACCGACCCGGAGGCCTATGCCACCATCCGGGCCCAGGGCGAGACGCCGTTTTTGGGATACGACGAACTCACCGTGCCCACGACGGTGGTCGGCATCATCGCCGACGGCCGCTCCGTGCTCCATGCCACTGCCGGCTCGATGGTCGAGATTGCCCTGGCGCAGACCCCGTTCTATGCCGAGATGGGTGGTCAGGACTCCGACACCGGCATCATCCGCGCCAACGGCTTCGATCTCGAGGTACTTGACGTGCAGGCCCCGGTGCCCGGTCTCATCGTCCACAAGGTGCAGCTTGACGGTGATCTGGCGGTGGGTGACGAGGTGAGTGCCCAAGTGGATCCGGCGGCGCGCTTCGAGGCGTGCAAGGCTCACACCGCCACCCATGTGCTACACGCCGCGCTGCGTGAGCTCGTCGGCCCCAGTGCCACCCAGGCCGGTTCCTACAACAAGCCGGGGTACCTGCGCTTCGACTTCACCGCCACCAAGGGACTGTCCGGGCAGCTGCGTTCCGAGATCGAGCAGCGTTGCAACGAGGCCATCCACGACGACTTCGAGGTCACCGACTCCCGGATGCCTCTGGAGGAGGCTCGGGCGATGGGCGCCATGGCCATGTTCGGCGAGAAGTACCCGCCGATCGTCCGTGTCGTCGAGCTCAATGGAGCGTGGTCGCGCGAGCTGTGTGGTGGCACCCATGTGCCCTCCACCGGACGTATCGGCATGCTCGACCTGCTCACCGAGCAGTCCGTCGGTTCGGGGACCCGCCGGGTGGAGGCTCTGGTGTCCACCGATGCCTTCTCGCACCTGGCTGCCGAGCGGGCCCTGGTCAACGAGCTCACGACCATGCTCAAGGTGCAGCCCGACCAGCTTGCCGAACGCGTGGGCAAGCTCGCCGCCGACCTCAAGGACGCCGAGCGCCGCTTGGCCCAGGCCCGTACCAAGGAACTCTTCGCCCAGGTGGACCAGATCGTCGAGACGATGGCTCCGACCGGAAAATTCGATCTCGTCAGCGCCAAGGTTCCCGGTGTCACCGGCGGTGATCTGCGCTCCCTGGCCACCCAGATCCGCTCCAAGGTCGCCGAACGCCCGGCCGTCGTCGTCCTCATCGGTGGCACCGACGACAAGCCGGCCATGATCGTGGCCACCACCGAGTCGGCCCGTGCTGCCGGTGCGAAGGCCGGAGCACTCATCAAGGTGGGCATCTCCCGACTGGACGGTCGGGGCGGCGGCAAGGACGACATGGCCCAGGGGGCCGGCTCCAACGCCTCGGGTGTTGACGATGCGCTGTCCACCGTCGCCTCCGAGCTCTCGGCGTTGTGAGACCCTTGTTTGTGTCGCCCATGAGCATGTCGAGAGGTCGATGATCGTGTCGGAGGAACCAGTGACGACGCCCAGGGGATCGACGCTGGGAGTGCGGGTCGCCGTGGACTGGGGCAAGGCCCGTATCGGGGTGGCTGCCTGTGATCGGGAGGGTATCCTTGCCTACCCGGTGGAGACGGTGTCGGCCAAGGACCAGCCGATTCGCCGGCTCAGCCAGATCGTCGCCGAGTACGAGCCCGTCGAGGTGGTCATGGGCCTGCCGGTGGCACTCAACGGCACCGAGCAGATTGCCGCCCGTGACGTGCGGGCGGCCGGACGAGACCTGCAGCAGGCCATCGCCCCGATCCCGATACGGTATGTCGACGAGCGCATGACGACACGTACGGCTTCCCGTGCGCTGCACGAGACGGGACGCAACACGCGCAAGCAGCGCTCGGTCATCGATCAGGCAGCTGCCGTCGCCATACTGGAACAGGTACTGGAACAAGCCCGTCGCGGTGAACTCCCAACCGTCCCCGAGCAAGGAGATCAACAGTGAGTCGAAACTCCTCCGATGACGACCCCGGCTTCTGGTACCACTTCCGCAGTGCCTTCGCCGTCATCCTCTCCTTCACCGTCATCCTCGGCAGCATCGGCTACGTGGGCAAGAAGGCCTACGACACCTACATCTCCTTAGCCTACGCCGACGACTACCAGGGCGCTGGCGAGGAGGAACTGTTGGTGCGCATCCCCACGGGTGCCTCCGTCAACGAGGTGGGTGAGATCCTCGTCGAGGAGGACGTCGTGAAATCCGAGAAGGCGTTCAAGGAGGCCGTCCGTGACGCCCCCAACGAGGTGACGATCCAAGCCGGACAGTACCCCCTCAAGAAGCACATGAGCGCCGCCAAGGCCGTGCAGGTTCTCGCAGACCCCGACAACATCCGGCATGCACGCGTCACCCTCACCGAGGGGCTGACGATGGATGAGCAGTTCGATCTGCTCGCCAAGGCCAGCGATCTGCCACGCAAGGACTTCGAGACCGCCGCGACCAAGAACGCCGACAAGCTCAACCTGCCCAGTTGGGCGAAGAACCGGCCGGAGGGATTCCTCTTCCCCGACACCTACGAGATTGCCGACAACCCCACGGCAGGTGACATCCTCCGCAACCAGACCAAGCAGTTCACCAAGGTCTCCGACACCCTGAACTTCAGCGGGCAGGCCCAGAACATCAAGCAGGATCCCTACAGCGCCCTCACCGTCGCCTCGATCCTCGAGAGGGAGGCCAGGAACCCCAAGGACATGAAGATGGTTTCGGGAATCATCTACAACCGACTGTCCAAGGGCATGCCGCTGCAGTCCGACGCAACAGTGCTCTACGCCAACCATGCCAAGGGCAAACTCACCACGACCGACAAGCAGCGAGCCATTGATTCGCCGTACAACACCTACAAGGTGAAGGGGCTTCCCCCCGGCCCCATCTCGAACCCGGGATCCGAGGCCATGGAGGCTGCCGTGACACCGACGAAGTCCGACTACCTGTTCTGGGTGGTCACCGATCCGGACAAGGGCACGACGGCCTATGCCAAGACCGCCAAGGAGCACCAGGCCAATGTCGCGAAGTTCCAGCAGTGGTGCCAGGACCACAAGGGCAAGTGCTGACCGGTGAGTTCTCGGCGCTGTGCGGTGATCGGCCATCCGATCGCCCACTCCCTCTCCCCGGCCATGCACCGGGCCGCCTATCGCGGTCTGGGGCTCGACTGGAGCTTCGACGCAGTCGACGTCGCTCGTGACGGGCTTGCCGACTTCGTGGCTGGGCTGGACGAGTCCTGGCGGGGGCTCGCCGTGACGATGCCACACAAGCAGGAACTGGCTGGGCTGGGGGAGCCCGATGAGTTGGTTCTTCTGCTCGGTGTGGCCAACACCTGGGTGCGTACCACCTCCGGCCCGGTGGTACGCAACACCGATGCATCCGGGGTCTGTGATGCCCTGCGCCAGGCTGGAGTACACCAAGTCAGCAGCGTAACGGTGCTGGGTGCCGGGGCCACGGCACGTTCGGTGCTGGCTGGGGCGACGCGTCTGGGGGTGCGGAGTGCAACCATCGTGTCTCGCAGCCGCGTCCGGTCCCAGCAGACCCTGGCGCTGGCGTCTGCACTCGGTGTGACTGCACATTGGCAGCCGTTGGATGAGCCGCTGGCACCTGCCGACCTGCTCGTCTCGACGCTTCCGAGGCAGGCCTTCGACGAGGGGGAGCACTGCCCACCAGACTTCGACGGAGGGGAGCACCGCTCCCCGGGCACGACGCTGCGTGCCTCACGGGCCGTGACATGTGCCCCGGTGATCTTCGACGTCGTCTATGACCCGTGGCCGCCGGTGCTGCTCGACCTGGCACGACAGGAGAACAAGGTGTGCATCGACGGACTCGACCTGTTGGCTGCCCAGGGCAGGAGGCAGGTGGAGATCATGACCGGCCAGCACGTGGCGATGACGACCATGCGCCAGGCGGCACGAACCGAACTGGCCAGACGAATGACGAGACGATCGGAAGAACGATGCTGAGGTATCTCACGGCGGGGGAGTCACATGGCCCGGCCCTCGTGGCCACCATCGAGGGACTCCCCGCCCAGGTTCGGATCATCACGGACGACATTGCCCATGAGCTGCGTCGCAGACGACTGGGGGCCGGACGGGGAGCCCGAATGGGTTTCGAGACCGACGAGGTGGAACTGCTGGGTGGGGTGCGGCATGGGCGTACCCTCGGCTCACCGGTCGCGCTACGCATCGCCAACGCCGAATGGCCCAGGTGGCGCACCGTCATGGCAGCCGATCCCGTGGATCCCGACGACCTGAGCGATCAGGCCCGTGCAACGCCACTCACCCGTCCTCGCCCCGGACACGCCGATCTGGTGGGGATGCAGAAGTATGACTTCGACGAGGCCCGGCCGATCCTGGAACGCGCCTCGGCACGCGAGACGGCGGCACGGGTGGGCATCGCCGCCGTGGCCAAGGCCTTCCTGGCCCAGTCGGTGGGGGTGCAGATCCTCTCCCACGTCGTCGGGCTCGGGACGGTTCACCTGCCGGAGGACACCAGCCCCACCCCCGATGATCTGGAGCGTATCGACTCCGACCCGGTGCGGTGTGCCGATCCGCACACCTCGGCCCGTATGGTCGCCCAGATCGACGCCTGCCACCAGGACGGTGACACCCTGGGCGGGGTCGTCGAGGTACTGGCCCACGGCATGCCGGTCGGACTCGGGTCACACACCCAGTGGGACAGACGTCTGGACGCACGCCTCGCCGCTGCCCTCATGAGCATCCCGGCGATCAAGGCCGTCGAGGTGGGCGATGGACTGTCCCTGGCCCAGATGAGGGGTTCCACAGCCCACGACGAGATGGCACCAGCACGGCGAACGAACAGGTCCGAGCGAGGGATCCGACGGCTGAGCAACCACTGTGGGGGCATTGAGGGCGGTATGAGTACCGGCCAGGTGCTGCGGGTACGTGCAGCCATGAAGCCGATCGCCACGGTTCCCCGAGCACTGCGCACGATCGACACCACCACTGGTGAACCAGCTCTGGCCCATCATCAACGTTCCGACGTGTGTGCCGTTCCTGCTGCTGGTGTCATTGGTGAGGCGATGGTGGCCCTGGTGCTCGCCGACGCCGTCCTGGAGAAGTTTGGGGGTGACAGCGTGGCCGAGACGACCCGCAACTACGAGGCACATCTGGCTCGGCTCGCGGAACATGGCTGGGTGGTGGCCCGATGATGCGCCGAGTCATTGCCCTCATCGGTGCCCCCGGGGCCGGCAAGACGACGACCGGGCAGAGTCTGGCAGCCCGTCTGGGGTGTGAGTTCGTCGACGTCGACCAGCTCATCGAGTCCCGGGAGGGCCGCACGATTCCCGAGATCTTCCTGCAGCAGGGTGAGGAGTTCTTCCGTTCCAGGGAGCAGGAGATGACTCTCACTGCCCTCGGTGACGGCGACGGACCGCACTCAGACGACATGTCTGCACGCTCTGCCTGCAACAGCGACGCCACCCGGATCGTTGCCCTGGGCGGAGGGGGGCCACTCAACGCGGCCATCGCGGCCCGTCTGGAGCAGGTGTACACGGTCTGGCTCAGCGTCAGTGCCCGCACCGCGTCAAGTCGAGTCGGGCTCAACGACACCACTCGACCGCTGCTGCTGGGCAATGTCCATTCCCAGCTGGTGAGGATGATGGCGCAGCGTCGTCCGGCCTATCAGCGCCCAGCAGATCTCGTCGTCGCGGCCGACGAGCTGTCCGTCGACGAGGTCGTCGACGTCATCGTGCAGGCCCTGGAGGGGTGATGGACTCAGGACATGTCGATGGCCATAAGCAGCGACGAGTCCAGCGTGCTGGCACAGTTGCCTGAGGTGATGGCCATGGATCGAATCACGGTACGCACCGAACGCCCCTATGACGTCGTCGTCGGCGCTGGGGCGAGTCGGCTTCTGACAGATGTCGCCTGCGGCCGTCGGGTGGCGCTCATCCATCCAGCGAGCGTGACGGAACAGGCCCGAGAGCTGAATGCGCTGCCCACCGATTCCGTCGAGATCATCGTCCCGGACGCGGAGCAGGCCAAGACGCCTGAGTGCCTGCTCACCTGTTGGCAGCGCCTGGCCGAGGCAGGATTCACCCGCGACGACCTGGTCGTCAGCCTTGGGGGAGGGGCGGCGACCGATCTGGCTGGTTTCGTCGCCGCCACCTGGCTGCGCGGGGTGGACGTCGTCCATCTGCCGACGACGGTGCTGGCCATGGCGGACGCCGCCATCGGCGGCAAGACGGGGATCAATCTGGTGTCCGGGAAGAATCTCGTCGGGGCGTTCCACCAGCCGCTGGCCGTACTGTGCGACACCGACCTGTTGGGTAGCCTCAACGGACGTGAGGTGCGCTCCGGACTCGCCGAGATCGTCAAGTGCGGCTTCATTGCCGATCCGAGCATCCTCGAATGCATCCGCGCCGCACCACAGGCAGTGCTCGACACCGGCAGCGAGCAGTTTCGCACCGTGCTCGAGGCAGCGGTGCGTGTCAAGGCGGCGGTGGTGGCTTCCGACCCGCACGAGCAGACCTCGCATGGTGATGACGTGGGACGAGAACGTCTCAACTACGGGCACACCCTGGGGCACGCGGTCGAGGCCCACGAGCACTTCACCTGGCGGCATGGCGAGGCCGACGCGATCGGCATGATCTTCGCCGCCGAGCTGTCGCATCGATACCTGGGGCTGTCGGAGAACGTCGTGTCACTCACTCGGACCATTCTGTCGGATCTTGGGCTGCCGGTGAGCTTCGACGACGTTGCCTGGTCCGATCTGCGTGCCACGATGGCCCTGGACAAGAAGACCCGGATGGATCCGACAACTGGGCGACGGGTGCTGCGCTTCGTCGGCATCCGTGCCCCCGGGTCGGTCGCGATGATCGTCGATCCCGACGAGGACGCCCTGGCCAAGTGCTACCGGAGCCTGCGAACAGATTGACCGACACGTTCGGGTCGGTGCCGCAACTCAGCCAATCCGTACCTTCCCCCAGTCTCGTCACCCACACGCAGAGCCGGAGACCCGTATTCCGACCCGAGCCATGGCCGGTCGCCCCCGTGGCTGGTCGACCCAGTGACAGATCGATCCCCTGACTGTCGACATGGGGGCGTCATCGCCCGGACGGGGTGCACGGACCCTCGCCAGCTCACCTCTCGGAGACCCCGGACACCCCGAGTGACCTCACGGTGCGGGACACCTGCCTCCTGGTCTCCTTGAGCCGAGCCCGGTTTCCCCTGCCCGACGAGAGTTCGGCATTGACGGCATGGATCCGAATCGGCCCCTCGGACGGTGAACCGATGTAGACCGGGATGTACTCGGCCCTGGACAGGGATGCCTTCCCCGATCTCACGTCAAAGGTGGCCCGCCCGACGACACCTTCATGGGTGCGGGGCATGCTGGAGGGCTGATTGCCCACGAGATTGCCCAGTCCGTAGATGACGAGTTTTCCGTTGATCTTGGCCCACGGCTGCACGACGTGACTGTGATGGCAGTAGACCATGTCGACGTCGGGGGAGGCGGTGAGACGCGTGGCCAGCTGGATCTGTTCCTTGGTGGGTTCCTGCTGGTACTCCTCGCCGGTGTGTGCCGCGACGATGACGACGTCGGCGCCGGCCCTCCGCGCTGCCGCTGCGCGGGCGAGGAGGTGATCGGCCCGGGCATCACTCCAGGCCCATGACTTGTCCTTGGGGACGCTCTGCCCATTGAGCCCGTAGGCACCCGAGACGAGCCCGAGTTTCAATCCGTTGTGGGCGGTGAGGATGACTGGTCTGTCGGCCTCGGCAGCGGATCGCGCCGTGCCGGAATGGGCGACGTGAGCCGAGTCGAGGGCGTCGAGGGTGGCCTTGACACCGGAAAATCCCTGGTCCCACGAGTGGTTGGAGGCGGTGCTACAGGCGTCGAATCCCACTGTGGCCACCCCCTTGGCGACATCTGCGGGAACAGCGAACACCGGGTAGTTGGAGTAGCTGGTTCCCTTCGGCGCGACGGGCACCTCCGTATGGCACACCGACAGGTCGGCGGCACGGATGATGGGCGCGACGCTGCCGAAGATCGGTGCAAAGTCGTAGCTGCCATGACCATCCGACTTGGCCGTGCGCCACGTCGAGTTGTGCCACAGCAGGTCACCGGAGACGGTGAGGGTGAGGGATCCCGATCGTGTGGAGTGCGGCACGGTCCCCGCGTTGCCACCCGATGGCGTCGGTATCGCCGATGTGCCCGAGGTGCCGCGCATGCTCGCCGTGGCACTGGCAGTCGGGGCAGCCGTGGGCGACGGATCCGCGGAGGGCGTGCTGTCCGACACCCCGACAAAAGATTTCTCGCTGGTGGAGGCAGCAGAGTCGTGCGGGGTGGGTGAGGCGCTGCGCCCACAGGCCAGCAGTCCCAGTGTCAACGCCGTTGCCAGGCACTGACGTGGACCTGGCCTGCGATGACTGGCAGGCATCCTCAGTCCCCGATCGTGTCGCGCGCGCGCTTGACGATGAGTGGGTCGGGTTCGCCGATCACCTCGGCGTTCTTGCCGTCGTAGTCGATCTGGGAGAGGAAGTGACGCATGGCGTTGAGCCGGGCACGCTTCTTGTCGTTGGAGCGAATGGTGATCCACGGGGCCTCGTCGGTGTCCGTGGCTTGGAAGGTCTCCTCCTTGGCGAGGGTGTAGTCGTCCCACCGTCCCAAGGACTCAAGATCCATCGGGGAGAGTTTCCAGCGTCGTACCGGATCCAACTGACGAATGGCGAACCTCGTGCGCTGTTCCTGACGAGTGACGGAGAACCAGAACTTCGTCACGTGGATCCCCGACTCGATGAGCATGGCCTCCAACTGCGGCACCTGGCGCAGGAACTGACGATGCTGCTCAGGGGTGCAGAATCCCATGACCCGCTCGACCCCGGAGCGGTTGTACCACGACCGATCGAACAGGACGATCTCGCCGGCAGTGGGCAGGTGCTGGATGTAGCGCTGGAAGTACCACTGGCCCTGCTCTCGGTCCGACGGCTTGGCCAGGGCGACAGTGCGGCAGGCCCGCGGGTTGAGGTGTTCGGTGAACCGCTTGATGCAGCCTCCCTTGCCGGCCGCGTCCCGACCCTCGAAGATGATGAGGTGCTTGTCCCCGGAGTCCTCGATCGAGTACTGGAACTTGAGCAGTTCGATCTGCAGCAGGCGTTTCTGCTCCTCGTACTCCATGCGATCCATGAGTTCGGGGTACGGGTAGTCCTCGTGCCAGGTCTCCACCGCGGAGCCGTCGGGAGCGATGAGTTCCGGATCATCACCATGGGTGTCGGAACGCACGACGTACCCGGCGTCGTGCACCTGATCGATGAACTCACGCAGGCTGTGCTGGCTACCAGTCAGAATCGGATCAGGCAAGGATTCGGTCATGTACATCAGCCTAGTGCCCACAACTTCCGACATGGATGGGCAATGCCGGCACGTCACCTGTTCTTTGCTCAATCTTCACTCGTGGTTTTCTGTCGCGGTGGTTTGGATCTTTCCGGAGCAAGGCCACTTCTGCCGCCAGATCTCGGGTTTCGATGCCAGCCGACACTGCAGCTCGCATGCAGCAACGCCGATGGGATAGGGTTTGCGGGTATGGGTTGTGCCCGGCAATCCTCCGGTACGAAAGGTTTCACCTGTGGTCATCTCCACCAATGACATCAAGAACGGCACCGTGCTGAACCTGGACGGTCAGCTCTGGACGGTCATCTGGTTCCAGCACCACAAACCGGGCAAGGGCAACACCGTCGTGCGCACCAAGCTCAAGCACGTGCTCAGCGGCAAGACCGTGGACCGCACCTTCAACTCCGACACCAAGATCGAATCGGCCGAGGTGGATCGACGCGAGATGCAGTACCTGTACCAGGACGGCGACTCCTTCATCTTCATGGACGTCACCAGCTTCGACCAGCTGCCCATCCCGACCGAGGTCGTCGGGGATGCCAAGGACTTCATGCTCGAGAACCAGAACGCCACGGTCGCCCTGAACGAGGGCAACCCGCTGTACATCGACCTGCCGGCCTCCGTCGAGCTCAAGGTGGAGTACACCGAGCCGGGCCTGCAGGGAGATCGCTCCACCGGTGGCACCAAACCTGCCACGCTGGAGACCGGCCGTGAGATCCAGGTGCCGCTGTTCATCACCACTGGTGAGACGGTCAAGGTGGACACCCGAAACGGCGACTACCTCGGTCGCGTCTCCGACAAGTGAGCGAGCACGATCACACCACCGAGGCGCCGGTTGAACAGATCGGTGACCTCGAGGTGCAGCGTATCAGCGGTGACATCCAGCAACACGCTGCTCTGTCGACCCGGTCCAAGGCCCGCAAGCAGGCACTCGACATCCTCTTCGAGGCTGACACGATGGGGACGGACCCGGTCACCGTCTTGGCGCTGCGCCCCACGGTGATCGACAACCCGGTCCGTCCCTTCGCAGCCGAACTGGTCGAGGGAGTGTCCACCCACCGCACCGAGTTGGATGCCGCCGTGTCGGAATGCCTGGCACCTGGCTGGACGCTGCGACGCATGCCACGGGTGGATCGGGTGCTCGCGCTCGTGGGGGCCTACGAGATCCTCTTCACCGACGTCCCCAATCCCACGGCAATTTCCGAGGCCGTGGAATTGGGTGGGGAGTTCTCCACCGATGACACCCCTGCCTTCCTCAATGGCCTGCTCACCGGAATCGCCGAGCATGGACCCTTCGAGATGGCATCGCCGCAGGCCGACTCGCAGGATCCCGATGAGGCGGCGGACACCGCCGCGGAGCCTGAGACACAACCAGACTGCGTCACCACGGATCGGACGGCTCCGGGGGCTGCGGCAGACCATGACCCGCAGGGCCCCACCGAGCCAGCCACTACCGAGCCCATCGAGGCTGCAACGCAACCACCGACGGACGAAGACGTCGACCTTGTCGAGGCAGCGGACGATCATCCCTCAGATCCGGCAGCGGAGTGATCCCGGGTTTCTCGAGAGCTGCCGCCTCGGACCCATGTGATCCATGAGCGATTCGTGACGATTCCTCGTCCGGGTCGCTCATTTCGCATCCCGCCATGACCGGTGCCGGAAAGATCGCAAAATGATCACAATTTGGATGCTTTCACTCACATCCCCATCGCGTTTCGATAATCTGTGACCAATCAAGTCCCAGAGAGAACAGTTGTCTTACTGGACAGTGACCATGTGGCGTAGATGGGAGCGATCGTGTCCATTCCAACCTTGACCCCCGAGCAGCTCAGCGCTGCCCGCGATCGTGCCACCCAAGCACGTCGAGCACGCGCCGAACTCAAGACGAAGGTGCGTTCTGGGCAGATCACGCTCTCCGAGGGCCTTGACGAAGCACTGGCAGACGACACCCTGTCACACATCAAGGTGGTCGACCTGCTGAAATGCATGCCCCGGGTGGGGGACAAACGTGCCGCCGAGATCATGGAACGTCTCGACATCGCACCAAACAGGCGCATTCGAGGACTGGGGCGTCATCAGCTCGACGATCTACGTGCCGAGTTCGATCCCGCACGGCACTGATTTCCTAACTCCTTCCCCAGCCCCGGGCCGTCATCGAAAGACAGTCGCGGGGCGATCACGACACGCGAGATCATGACGTAAGAGGGTCATGGCGTAACGGGGATCATGGCGTAAGGTGACCGTCATGCTTGATGGCGCCAACCCCACACCACAGATTCCCCAACCACGTGGCCTGACACAGGATGGTCCGGTGCACGTTGCCGTGATCTCCGGACCCACTGCCGTGGGCAAGGGAACCGTGGTTGCCGAGCTGCTGCGTCGTCATCCCGACCTGATGGTGTCACGATCCACCACGACCAGACCACCGCGTCCCCATGAGGTGGACGGGGTGCAGTACGACTTCGTCACCGATGAGCAGTTCGACGATCTCGTCTCCTCCGACGGCCTGCTGGAGTGGGCCACGGTCCATGGTGTTCACCGATACGGAACACCTCGCAAACCCGTGCTCGACGCCGTGAGTGCCGGCAGAGTCGTCATCCTGGAGATCGACCTGCAGGGGGCACGTCAGGTACGTGAGTCCCTGCCCACCGCCACCCGCATCTTCCTGGCACCGCCATCCTGGGACGAGTTGGTGCACCGTCTCGTCGGCCGCGGCACCGAGTCCCCCGAGCAGCAGGAACGACGTCTGGCCACGGCACGTACCGAACTGGCATCGGCCGACGAGTTCGACGCCGTGGTCGTCAATGACGAGGTCGACCTGGCTGTTGAACGTTTGGTAGACTTGCTTGGTCTGTGACCACATCCAGGAGGACCTTCCTTGTCTGAGACCAACTCCGAGGGCATCACCTACCCGCCGATCGACCAGCTCATGGAGCACGTCGACTCCAAGTACCGTCTGGTGCTCTTTGCGTCCAAGCGGGCCCGTCAGATCAACGCCTACTACTCCCAGCTGGCCGAGGGGCTGCTGGAGAACGTCGGCCCCCTCGTGGAGACCGACAATCAGGAGAAACCGCTGTCCATCGCCATGCGTGAGATCCAGGACGGTGTGATCCAGACCCATGAGATCACTGCGGAGGAACAGGCCGAGATGGATCGCCAGGCGGAGATGAGCACCGAGGACCTGCTCAAGTCGATGCTCGCCGAGACCGACGAGGCTGCCGATCCCGAGTCGTCGTCAACCGAGTCGGAAAGCTCCGACTGACCATCGGAGGGGATTACCTGATGGTCTGGTTCACCAGGAGCATCCACCGGTGCGATCCTCCTGGTCGGCCAGCTTGGTTCGGGCCGATCCCACACTGATACGGGAAGTGCGTCATGGCCGTTGTAGCAGTAGGCGTGGGCGGCGGAATCGCCGCCTACAAGGTGTGTCAGATCGTTCGGCGTCTGGCCGAGAATGGCCATGACGTTCATGTGATTCCCACCGACAGTGCCTTGGAATTCGTCGGCCGACCCACGTGGGAGGCCCTGTCCGGTCACTCGGTGCACAGTGGGGTCTTCGATGACGTCCCCGGCGTCGAACACGTACGTCTGGGTGAACAGGCCGATCTGATACTCGTCGCGCCGACGACTGCCGATCTGCTCTCCCGGATAGCCCAGGGTAGGGGGGACGACCTGCTCACCACGACGATCCTGGCCTCCCGGGCGCCCAAGCTCCTCGTGCCAGCGATGCACACTGCCATGTGGCTCAATCCCGCAACCCAGGAGAATGCCGCTGCTGCCCGCAGGCACGGCATCGTCGTCAAGGAGCCGGCTCGGGGCCGCCTGACCGGTCGCGATTCCGGTCCGGGGCGCATGCCCGAGCCCGACGAGATCGTCTGGCTGGCCCAGAGCCTTCTCGACGATCCCGAATGTGCCGAGCCGATGAGTGCCCAGGACCTTGCTGGCTGGACGATCCTCGTCTCCGCCGGGGGCACACGTGAACCCATCGACCCGGTGCGATACATCGGCAACCTCTCATCGGGGCGTATGGGGTTCGCCATCGCGACCAATGCTGCAGCTCGCGGTGCGAAGGTCACCGTCGTTGCTGCCCACACCCAGGCTCAGCTGCCCTCCAGCGTCGAGGTCGTGACGGTCGACACCACCGAGGACCTCTGCCAGGCCATGACGCAACGAGCTCGACAGGCAGACGCCATCGTCATGGCGGCCGCAGCAGCCGATTTCGCTGCGGCCCCGGCCACCACCAAGATCAAGAAGCACGAGGGCACCGACCATGTGGGGGAGTCGATGACCCTCGAGCTGCACCAGACCCCCGACGTGCTCGCCCAGATCTGCGCCGATCCGGTGCCCGGACGAGTCGTCGTGGGGTTTGCCGCCGAGACCACCGACGATCGGGAGCAGTTGCTGCACCTTGCAGACGCAAAGCTGCACCGCAAGGGATGCGACGTCCTCATCGTCAACGACGTCTCGGCAGGACGAGTCTTCGGATCGTCCGACACAGACATCACCGTGGTCCACCAGCAGGGGCCAGGGCGACGAGTCGTGGGCTCCAAGGCGAGGGCAGCTGCTGCCATCGTCGACGAGATCCACCAGCTGCTGGCCCAATGAAACCGGCCCACCAGTGGTGGGCCATGATGCGCGGCTCTTCGCCGCGCGGTCAGGAGACCAGAATGTCCACTCGAACACTGTTCACCTCGGAATCGGTGACGGAGGGCCATCCGGACAAGATCGCCGATGCGATCTCCGACCGGATCCTTGATGAGATGTTGGCCCAGGATCCCACCAGCCACGTCGCCGTGGAGACGCTGGTGGCCACCGGTCAGGTCATGGTCTGTGGTGAGGTCACCACAGAGGCCTACGCCGACATCTCCAGCATTGCCCGTCAGACGATCGTCGAGATCGGCTACGACTCCTCTCGCAAGGCCTTCGACGGCGCCTCCTGCGGGGTCAATGTCGCCCTGGACAACCAGAGTCCGGACATCGCTCAGGGCGTCAACAACTCCTGGGAGGTACGGCACGGGTCGACTGATCCCCTGGATGCCCAGGGAGCCGGCGACCAGGGCCTCATGTTCGGCTATGCCAGCAACGAGACCGCCGCGCTCATGCCTCTGCCGATCGATGTGGCCCATGCCCTGTCGCTGCGACTCACCGAGGTACGCAAGAACGGCACCTTGGACTATCTGTGGCCCGACGGCAAGACCCAGGTCACGGCCCAGTACGACGAGCACAACCGTCCGGTGGGAATTGACACGGTCGTCGTGTCCAGCCAGCACGAGGACGGCGTCGACATCGAGGGGCAGATGACCCCTGACCTCGTCGAGCACGTCATCACTCCTGTGCTGGATCGCTACGACCTGGCCACCGACGACATGAAGGTACTCGTCAATCCCACCGGGAAATTCGTCATCGGTGGACCGATGGGTGACATCGGACTCACCGGGCGCAAGATCATCGTCGACACCTATGGTGGTATGGCTCGACACGGCGGCGGTGCCTTCTCGGGCAAGGACCCCTCCAAGGTGGATCGTTCGGCCTGCTACGCCATGCGCTGGGTGGCCAAGAACGTCGTGTCCGCTGGACTTGCCGATCGCGCTGAGTGCCAGGTGGCTTATGCCATCGGCAAGGCGCAACCGGTCGGGTTCCGCATCGACACCTTCGGTACCAACAAGGTGCCCGAGTCCGTCATCGAGAAGGCGGTGCTCGCCGTGTTCGACCTGCGTCCAGCAGCCATCGTGCGCGACCTGGACCTGTTGCACCCGATCTACAGCCAACTCGTCGCCGGGGGACACTTCGGCCGCGCCCTGCCGGGAGTCACATGGGAGCAGACCAATCGCGTCGATGACCTGCTCGCTGCCGTGAAGTGATCCGGGAGGCCTTCGAGGCAGCCGAATCTGCAGGGCGCCATGTCGGAACCGCACTGACTCACGACATGGCGCCCCCATGCCGTCCGTCGTAGTCTTGCGATCATGACACGTCGTACCACACCGTCCACCCTGCTGATTCCACCGGACAGCGAGCTGGCCGAGTCGCCCTTCGTCGCGATGGACTTCGAGACCGCGAACCGACTGAGCGGTGTGTCGGCCTGTCAGATAGCCTTGGTCCGCGTTACGGACGGGGTCGTCACCGAGGAGCTGGACACCCTCATCAAACCGCCGAGTGGGTGGGACCACTTCGAGTTCACCTACCTGCACGGTATCGGCCCGGACGAGGTACGTGATGCACCGAGCTGGCCAGCCATCGCAGACCAGGTACGCGATTTCGTGGCAGACGTGCCGGTGTATGCCCACAACGCCGCATTTGACCGCGGCGTCTGGGCGCAGCTGGACGAGTTCTTCGACACCTCGACCCTGCCACGACGGTTCTACTGCTCCTACCGGACCGCCAAGCGCATGGTTCCCGGGCTGCCCAACTACAAACTGCCCACCGTCGTACATGCCTGCAATCCGAACTTCGACCTAGATCATCACCACGCCGGTTCCGACGCCCAGGCCTGCGCACAGATCGTCATCGCCCTGCAGCGGATGAGTTCCAAAGCCTCCGACGACTGAGCGTGATCACGCAGAGGGGCACAGGAGAGTATGGCTGCCGGAGGAATGAGTAGTCCCCGGCCCGAAGCTGGCTAGGGTGGAGAGGACGCAGTCGACTCCCCGGAAAGGCTTGCCATGACCATCGAGCTTCCCGTCGCCCCACAGGTCGTTGATGATCTCATCTCCCGTTTACCACGAAGCTCATTCATCAATGGTCACTTCATTGATGGTGAACCACATATGCACGTTGTCAACCCAGCCACTGGCGAGGACCTCCTCACCGTGTCCGCCGCAGACCCGCAGACCAGTGGGGACGCTGCCCTGACGGCTGCCTGCGCTGCCGGGCCTGCATGGGCTGAGTCCACCCCACGACGTCGCTCGGAGACATTGCGTCGTGCCTACGAGTTGTGCCACGAACGAGCTGATGACCTGGCCCTCACCATGACCCTGGAGATGGGCAAGCCGCTGGCCGAGTCCTATGGCGAGGTCACCTATGGCGCGGAGTTCCTGCGCTGGTTCTCCGAGGAGGCGGTACGTGGCCCGGGACGCGCCCGCCCGGCGCCTGGTTCGGTGGGGCAGGACATGATCGTCACCTTCCAGCCAGTGGGACCGTGTCTGCTCATCACACCGTGGAACTTCCCCCTGTCGATGGGCACTCGAAAGATCGCCCCAGCCCTCGCAGCAGGCTGTCCCGTCGTCCTCAAGCCCGCATCGGCGACACCACTGACCGCACTGCTGCTCATGGAGATCCTGCGGGATGCCGGTGTCCCCGATGGGGTCGTCAACTGTGTGGTACCGACGAGCTCCTCGGAGTTCTCCAACCATCTCATGAGCGATCACAGGTTGCGCAAGATGTCGTTCACCGGTTCCACCCAGGTGGGACGTGACCTGCTCTCCCGGGCCAGTGAGCATGTGCTGCGCACCTCGATGGAGCTGGGTGGCAATGCTCCGTTCCTCGTCCTGGACAGCGCCGACATCCCCACCGCAGTCACCGCCGCCATGGCTGGAAAATTCCGCAACAATGGTGAGGCGTGCACTGCTGCAAACCGGATTTACGTCCATTCGGACGTGGCTGATGAATTCATCCATGCCTTCGTGGCGCAGGCCGAGAAACTGGTTCTCGGTGACGGTTGTTCCGCGGCAACCACGCTGGGCCCGCTCATCGACCCCGACGCTGTGACCAGGTGCGCTGAACTCGTCGACGACGCGGTGTCGCGAGGTGCAACGGTCCTCACGGGAGGCACGATCCCGGACCGGGAGGGGTTCTTCTACCCAGCGACTGTGCTCAAGGACGTTCCTGCCGATTCCCGGGTGTGCCATGAGGAAATCTTCGGACCAGTGGCGCCCATCATCGTCTGTGACGACGTCGACGAGATGCTTGCCCTGGCCAATGACACACAGTTCGGACTCATGGCCTATGTCGCCGGCCAGGATCTGGACCAGGTGCGTCACGTGGTGCGCGGACTCGATTCCGGAATGGTCGCCGTCAACGTCGGGGTGGCCTCTGACCCGGCTGCACCGTTCGGCGGGGTGAAGGAGTCCGGGATTGGACGAGAGGGCTCTCACGAAGGACTCAGTGAATACCTCGAGCTGAAATACGTGCGCCTGGGGTGAGCGAACAGATGACCTCGGACGAGGAGCTGGTGATTCCTGACGAGCAGTGGGTGGCGCACGTCTGCGTTGCCTCGGGGCTGGCCCATCTTGATCGGCCATTCGACTACCTGGTGCCTGATGACCTCGTGGAGCAGGTGAGTGTCGGGGTACGGGTGCGCGTACGACTGGCCGGACGCCTGTGTGACGCAATCGTGCTCGCCGTCGACCATGACCACATCGCGGGGATGCAGCTGGCGAATCTGGAGAAGGTGGTCTCGGCCCAGCCGGTCACGACTGTCGAGCAACTGCGACTGGCACGCGCAGTGGCCGACCACTATGCCGGAACCCTGGAGGACGTCCTACGCTGGGCGATTCCCACCCGTCATGCCCGCACCGAGGCCGCCACCCCGCCCGAGTGGCCACAGCCCCGACCACTCGAATCCGACGTTCCTGCCCCCGACAGCCCCCAACTCACCACAACGGGACCCGGTGCGCATGATCCTGTCGCAACAGGACCCCATGTGACCGGATCTGCCGAGCCTCGGCCGGTCGCCACGCGGGAAACCTCGGGGATGGCTGCCATCGAACGGGGAGCCCAGTTCCTCACCCAGGTGCGAGCCGGGGAGTCCCCACGTGGCTTCTGGCGGGTGACACCGGTGAGTGGACCAGCCGATGAGCTCGCACTGGGTTCCTGGACACTGGGACTGTGTCAAGCCGTGTCGGCAGCCGTGGTCAGCGGCCGTACTGCCTTGTGCTGCGCTCCCACTGTTGAGGAGGTCGATGAACTCGCCGAAACCCTGGAATCCCAGCTGGGGCCAGGGACGGTGGCCAGACTTCATGCCGAGCAGTCCACTGCCGCTCGGTGGCGCAACTATCTGGCAGTGCTACGCGGCCAGGCGCGGATCGTCGTCGGAACACGTTCGGCCGTCATGGCTCCACTACGAGATCTTGGTGTCATCTGTGTGTGGGACGAGGGATCGGACGTCCACGACGAACAACGTGCCCCGTATCCCAACACTCGGGACGTGGCGGCACTACGTGCCCACACCGAGCACGCTGCGCTCCTGCTGGCTGACCACGGTTGCTCGGTGCCGGTGGCCCGCTGGCTGGAATCGAGGTGGCTCGCCCTCATCCAGGCGGATCGCGGGACGGAACGTCGGGTGTGCGCGCCCGTTCGGGTACCTGGCGATTCCGATGTCGCCCTCGCCCGTGACCCCCTGGCGACCTCGGTACGCATCCCCGACCTTGCCCTGCAGACCATTCGTGCTGGGCTCGCTCAGGGACCGGTCCTGGTTCAGGTTGCTCGCACCGGAGACCTGGTGCGTCCGTCCTGTGACCGCTGCCGTACACCCATCGTCTGTTCCTCGTGCGGCGGGCCGATGCACGCGCGTCGCACCACCGACGGCACCGAGCTCACCTGCCAGTGGTGCGGGCAGAAGCAGACGGACTGGTCGTGCGCCACCTGTGGCGCCACGACGATCCGATCCGGTCTGGTGGGTGCCAGCACCACTGCCGAACAACTGGGACAGGCCTTCCCCGACACGACGGTCGTCGACTCCTCGTCCGATCACGTCACCACGACGATTGGAACGCAGCCCGTCCTCGTGGTGTGCACCCCAGGGGCAGAGCCACGCTCGGAGTCCGGGTATGCCGCTGCCGTGGTGCTGGACGCCACCTCGGCCCTGGAACGGCCCGGGCTCACCAGCGTCGAGCAGACCGTGGATCGGTGGTTCCACGTCGTCTCCCTGGTGCGGGGCGCCCCGGAGGGGGGACGGGTGGTGCTGGTGGGCCCGACGGGGGACCGCGCCGTGCAGGCACTCATTCGCAATGACCCGGTCGGTTGGGCCCGACAGGAGCTTGCCGACCGTCGGGAGGCGGGTTTCCCCCCAGCCACGTGCGCCGCCATCATCAGTGGCTCGGACCAGGCCGTGCGGGCCGCCGTCGAGCAGTTGTGCGCCGCATCCAGCGATGCAACGGCAGTCACCGGAACACCGGCACATGTCGACGTGCTGGGGCCGGTACCGATCCCGAACCGACACGATGACGACGAGCCCCGTCTCCAGGCGATCGTGCGCACCCCGGCCAGTGAGACAGCCTCTCTGGCCACCATCCTTGCCCACTTACGTGCCCAGCACACCATGATTCGTGCCGAGGGGACCCTGCGCATCCGCATGGATGGCGCCACCGAGATATGAGATCCCCCATGCACGACTGGCACGGCGCTGCCCACAACTTTGGGACAACGCCAGGGAGCTCTCCCCGTGCACGGCTCAGCACAACGTCTGCTCACCTGCCCCACGGAGGCACCGAATCCGACCCCTCACCGCTGGAGCACCACGCCATCGACGCAATGATGGATAGGTTGGAGATTGTGAAACTGCTCTTTGCTGGAACACCCGAGATCGCCTGCCCAGCGCTGGCGGCACTGGACGACGACCCCCGCCACGACGTGGTGGCCGTGCTCACCCGCCCGGACGCCGCCGTGGGCCGGCACCGTACTGCGCGCCCCTCACCGGTGGCCGCCCTGGCGCACCGACGGGGGATTCGCACCATCAAGGCTGCCTCGGTACGCACGGGGGCCGGCCATGACGAGGTGGCCAGTCTCGACGTGAATGCCGCCGTGGTCGTCGCCTACGGTGGGCTCGTCCCGGCCGATCTTCTCAAGATCCCCGAGCACGGCTGGATCAACCTGCACTTCTCACTGTTGCCGCGCTGGCGTGGTGCCGCCCCGGTCCAACGAGCCATCATGGCAGGTGATGAGCGGACCGGAGCCTGCGTCTTCCAACTGGTTCCCGAGCTCGACGCGGGGGCGGTTCATGCGTCGATGACGACCACGATTGGACCCACGGAGACCTCCGGTGAGCTTCTGGAACGTCTTGCCGCCGACACCACTGGTCTCATCACGACGGCCTTGGACCGCATGGCCGATGGCATCGACCCCACCCCGCAACCGGAGCAGGGCTTCACCCATGCCGCCAAGATCACCCCACAGGAGGCCCGTGTCGACCCGTCGCTGCCGGCTCGCACCCTGGATCGTCTCATCCGTGGCACGTCCCCGGCCCCCGGGGCGTGGGGACTGCTGGATGGCAGACGCTTCAAGATCCTGCGCACCTGCCTCGTCGATCCAGCACGCGACCACGAGACAGATCTGGACTCAGACCTTGCCCCCGGTGAGCTTCATGCCACGAAGAACAACCTGTACCTGGGCACGGGGGAGGGGGTCCTGCGGCTCATGGAGGTCCAGGCATTCGGCAAGAAGGCGATGCGCGGTGCCGACTGGGCACGTGGCGCACACCCGAATGGCAAGGTGCTGTCATGAGTTCGCGGTCGCATTCCAGGCGTCGTCGCCGCTGCGACCCGGTGCGTCGCGTCGCCTACACGGCTCTGTTGGCCACCGAGACGCGCGGTGCCTATGCCAACCTCGCCCTGTCCGAGCAGCTACGGATGAGCGCACTCACCGGGCGCGATGCCGCCTTCGCCACAGAACTGGTGGACGGTACGGCCCGCGGCACCGGGAGTTGGGACCGCATCATCACTGCTGCAGGTGGACGTCCTGCCAGCACATTGCAGCCTGGGGTGCGCGTCGTCCTACGGATGGCCTGCCACCAGATCCTGCAGATGCGGGTGCCCACGCACGCCGCTGTCGGCACCTCGGTGGATCTTGCCGCCCACGTCATCGGGGAGCGGGTCACTGGACTGGTCAATGCCGTGGCCCGCAAGATCTCCCTGCACGGCCTTCCCGAGTGGGCCGAGATCATTGCCCCCGACGATCCGGTCGAACAGCTTGCCATCGCCACCTTGCACCCCCGATGGATCGTGACGGAGTACGCAGAGCTGCTGGATGGTGACGAATCGCTCGATTCCGAGAATCTCGCGGCCGGCTGTGCAGCGGGCTCCGGCGAGGTGCGCCGTGCCCTCATGGCCGACAACATCGCCGCGACCCCCACCCTCGTCGTGCGGCCCGGACTCGCCACGGTCGACGAACTGCTCGCCCAGGGGGCGAGCGCGTGTGAGTACTCCCGATTCGGCGGGCACCGCGCCGGAAATCCACGCGAGGTGCCGGCAGTCGCCGACGGACGAGCCGGCGTGCAGGACGAAGGATCCCAACTGGTGGCAACTGCCCTGGCCGACACCTGCGATGTCGATGGGCCGTGGGTCGACATCTGTGCTGGCCCCGGAGGCAAGGCAGCACTGTTGGCCGGACTGGCCGCCGAGCACCATCGTTTCTTCGCTGCCGGTGAGCTGCACCCGCACCGTGCCCGACTGGTTGCCAATGCTCTGGCCCCGATCCCCGGGGATCATGCCGTCCTCGTCGCCGACGGCACCCATCCACCCGTGCGACCCGGAGTGTGTGCCGCCGTCATGACCGACGTGCCGTGCTCCGGCCTGGGAGCGCTGCGCCGCCGTCCCGAGTCGCGCTGGCGGGAACGCGACCTCGACACCCTCGTGCCGCTGCAACAGGACCTCCTGCACCATGCCATAGCACTGGCCAGGCCGGGCGGCGTCATCGGATACGTCACCTGCTCACCACATCATCGCGAAACCACCGAAGTCGTCTGCCAGGCGCTCCGGCACGAACCGGTGGAGGCCTTGGACACCCCGAGTCTCATGGCCGGCGTGCCCGACTGTGCCACCGGCCCGGACGGCAGGTTCGTCCAGCTGTGGCCGCACCGGCATGGTACCGATGCCATGTTCTGCGCAGTCCTGCGTAGAACGTCCTGACGGCCGTGACGGGCTGTCTGGGAGGTCACATCGAGGCCGTGGCCAGAGATCTGTGAATCAGCACCGATCCTCTAGGCTGGGGTCATGACTGTGCGCATCACCCCGAGCATTCTCAATGCCGATTTCGCCGACATGGGCCGGGAGGTGGGACGCATCGAGTCCGCCGACGGCGTCCACATCGACGTCATGGACAACCATTTCGTGCCGAATCTCACCATGGGTGTGCCGATGGTCGAGGCGCTGCGCAAGGTGAGCGACCTGCCGTTCGACGCGCATCTCATGATTGAGGATCCCGACGTGTGGGCGCCGGGATATGTCGATGCCGGTGCCCAGACCGTCACCTTCCATCTGGAGGCGGCCAAGGCACCGATTCGTCTGGCCCGCGAGATTCGCTCCCGCGGTGGACGGGCCGCCGTCGCCCTGAAACCGGCCACCCCGGTGGAGCAGATCGCAGACTTCCTCGACGAGTTCGACCAGGTGCTGCTCATGACGGTCGAACCCGGATTCGGCGGTCAGTCATTCCTGGACTGCGTCCTGCCCAAGATTCGTCGGACCCGGGAGCTCATCGACCGCACTGGCAAGGACATCTGGCTGCAGGTCGACGGGGGAGTCTCGCCACGGACGATTGCCCGCGCGGCACAGGCTGGTGCCGACACCTTCGTCGCAGGATCGGCCGTCTACCGGGCGGAGGCACCCGATGAAGCGGTGCAGCGATTGCGGAACCTCGCCACTCGTGCCACGGCCTGACGGCTCTCGAGGCCCTGCCGGCTGGGAGCGGGCAGGGTGTTGCACGACCTGGTGACGCGCCTCGTGGGCCTCACGCCTCTGGACCAGACCCCTCACCTCGGGGAGGATCGTCCTTCCTACGATTGCGCAGGTACGACTGGAACTCCACGGCAAGGACGTCTCCGGTGAGCCCTTCGGGCAGGTCGGCGTCCTGCTCCTGCTCCATGTCGCGAATGTACTCGGGCAGCCCCTCGGTCTGGGTGGCCTCCTGGGAGACCTCCTCGACCCACTGCTGGGATTGCGCACGCAATTCCTCGGACACCAGGGCCAGACCGGTGAGTTCCTCGACGCGCAGCAGCAGGGCAAGCACGGCAGGAGGGCAGGGCGGTTCGAAGGCGTACTGGGGCACGAACGCCCACAGACCCATGGCGTCCGTGCCAGACTTACGTACCTCCTCCACGAGGACGGAAGGCAGCCCGACCGGCCCCTCGTAGTCCACCTCGTCAATTCCCAGCCGCGATGCCATCTGCGCATCACTCACCGTCCCCGACACCGGCAGCGGGCGGGTGTGGGGGACGTCGGAGATCATCGCACCGAGCACGACGACACCGGCCGGGTCGAGCCGCGCGAACTTCTCGATGAGGTCGGCGCAGTACCGTCGCCAACGAAGATTGGGCTCGGGGCCGGTGACGCACACCACGGGCTGCTCCTCGTCGAGTCCCTGCCACAGGGTGGTCGTCGGCCATGTGATGGTGGCCTCGGAATCCGTCACCCGTCGTACGGGACGCAGGATCTGGTAGTCGTAGTAGTCCTCGCAGTCCAGTTCCACCGATGGCATGAGGTGGTAGCGGTCGACGATGTTCATGACGGCATCGAAGGAGGCGCCTCCAGCGTCGTTCCAGCCTGAGAATCCGACGACGATCCACGGACCAGATGACTGTGAAGACGGCATGGTGCACAGCCTATGCCATGTTCCCCTCGTACCGGTAGAGTCGTGGACGCTCGTCGAGGTGGCCCTCGACAGCTCCTGACAACCCGATCCGTCCAGACTCCGGAGCCGCTCCATGCACATGTTCGCCGCCGTCCTGTGGGATTTCGATGGCACCCTCGTCAACACCGAACCTCGGTGGGCGCAGGCAGAGGACACCCTGTTGGCGCGCTACGGCACGTCCTGGGGTGAGGACTCCCACAATTTCACCGGACGGCCGGTCATCGAGGTCTGCCAGGAGATGGCTCGGATCATCGACAACGGGATGAGCGCGCAGGATGTGCTGACCGAGTTCGTCGCCATCGTTGCGCAGCTCAACAGGGAACAGGACGTTCCGTGGATGCCCGGCGTCCCGCAGCTGCTGGCCGACCTGCACGAGGCAGGGGTGCCGATGGCCATCGCCACCAGCGCACTGCGCAGTACGGTCCAGCCCATCCTCGACCACGTCGACCCCGACTGGTTCGGCGCTGTCATCACTGCCGACGACGTGGACCACGAGACGGCCAAACCCCATCCCCGTCCCTACCTGGACGCTGCTGCCGCGCTGGGGGTGGCGGCCACCGACTGCCTCGTCGTCGAGGATTCGGCCACCGGGGCTGCTGCCGCGGCCGCGGCTGGTGCCGTCACCCTCGTCGTCGACGGGGCAGCCACCCCTGGCCCGGCACCACGACGTGTTCATCGCCATGATCTGTCCGGTCTGCGCACCAGCGATCTCGTCAAGCTCTGGAACCTGGCCCAGGAACAGCCCGTGCCCTTGGCCTCGGGGGGCGGCGGGGTGCTGCGTGAGGGGGAGCGGATCACCCTCACCGACAACAAGGGGCGTCGTCATTCCATCGTCCTCAAGGCTGGCGGGATCTTCCACACCACCAAGGGAGCCGTGCGTCACGATGACCTCATCGGGGGACCGCAGGGGGTCGTCGTCTCGTCGGTGGGCGGGCTGGAGTTCCTGGCCCTGCGCCCCACGTTGAGCGAGTTCACCGTGTCCATGCCGCGTGAAGCAGCCATCATCTACCCCAAGGAAGCTGCCCAGATCGTCATGTGGGCAGATGTCTTCGCCGGGGCACGGGTGTTGGAGGCGGGGGTGGGGTCCGGCGGACTCTCCATCCCACTGCTGCGTGCCATTGGTCCGACCGGCAGGCTGCACTCCTACGAACGGCGTGGCGAGTTCGCCCAGGTGGCAGCTCGCAATGTCGAGAACTTCTTCGGGACGACACCGGACACGTGGAGCCTCGAGGTGGCAGATCTCGTCACCGACATCGATCCGGAACCCATCGACCGGGCGATCCTCGACATGCTCGCCCCGTGGGAGTGCATCGACGCAGTGGGGCGAGTGCTCGTACCCGGCGGCCTGCTGTGCTGCTACGTGGCGACGACCACCCAGATGGGGCGAGTGATGGAGACCTTGCGTGCCGAGGGCGGCTGGACCGAACCGGAAGCCACCGAGACCACCACTCGCCCGTGGCACGCCGAGGGATTGGCGATCCGCCCGGCACACGGGACGACGGGACACACCGGGTTCCTCGTCATCGCCCGTCGCCTCGCTCCCGGCGTGCAGGCACCGATCCGCAAGCGACGCCCGGCACCCGGAGCGTACGGCCCCGACTACCACGGCCCGCGACCCATCCATCTGCCGGATCCCCGTAACCTGACGGATCCCCAGGACGAGAATCCCCAGACCAAAGATCACCATGCCGAGGATTCCCGTGCCGAGTGACTGACGCACAGGGTGTCACGATCCTGCTGGGCCCGGGCGTGACACCCAGACCCACGACTGACGGTGGGCATCCCGGCAAGATCCTCGTCCTGCCCGGCCCCTCAGCCGTGTCCGGCGATGATCTGAGTCATCCGGGTCACCCAGGACGCGTCGGACTCACTCCCGGTGCACCAGCACGGCAGCGGTGCACCGGGAAACCCTGAGGCCCCTCACCTCGGGTGAACTGAGAAGGCAAAATCACCACTGGAGTTGGAGGTGACCATCGGCGGGTGCAGGTCTCGCATCCGGAACCTCTTGTGTCGGTGTCCCAGCCAGGCGATGCAGAACAGACTGATGGCGAGCAGGACTGCTTGGACCGTGATACCCGTGACGAAGTAGTGCAGCGGACCGTCGGAGATGAGGTATCGGAAGGCGTCCACCGAGTACTTCATCGGCATGAACACCGCCAGGTGCTCGTAGAAGGTCGGCAACATGGTCACCGGGAAGGTGCCACCACAGGTGGGCAGCTGCAGCACGAGGAGAATGAGGAACACCGCCGTCTGCGGACTACCCATGATGAGTCGCAGGACGTGTGCCATCGCCATCCAGGCCAACGACGTCACCGTCACGAACAACAGGAGCAGCCACGGGTGCACTGGATCCAGTCCAAGAACCAGCCACACACCGAAGATCATGATGAGTGCTCCCACCAGACAGACGGTGGCAGCTGGGCCGAATCCCATCATGAGCAGGCGTACCGACGAGGCACGTCCAGCCTGGGCGCGTCCGGAGATGGTGCGCAGCACGAGGAATGTCGAGATCGCGGAGATCCACATGGCGATGGAGAAGAACATCGGCGCCAGGCCTCGTCCGTAGTACTTGGCCGGATGGTCGACCGTCTGCTCGACGTCCACTGGAGTGCTCATGACCTTCGACATGGTCTCGGTCTGGGTGGGGCTCAGGCTCGGCATCTTCTTGTAGCCGTCCTGCAGTCCCGTGGACAACTGGCTGGCACCGGTGGTGAGGGTGTCGGTGCCCTTCTTGAGCTGACCCAGTCCGTTGGACAGTTGCACGACGCCCGAGACCACCTTGGGCATCTTCTCGGTCGCCTCGCGACCTGATTGGGTGGCCTTGTGCACCGCGGAGTCCATGTCCTTGGCGCCGGACTCGGCGGTTGCCATGGAGGCCTTGAGCTGATCGGTTCCCGCATTGGCCTTGTCGACGTCGCGGTTGAGGCGATCCAAGGCAGACTTGGCGTTCTGTGCCGCCTGGTTGGCCGTGGACTGGTCAAGGCTCAGATTGAGCCCGGCGGAAGCGTTGACGACGGCGGCGACATTCGACGAGACGGTCGTCGTCGCACTGGCAGCCCCGGAGAGGTTCTTGACGAGCTCGATGTAGTGCGCGTCATTGGCAAGTTCCGGGTGGGTGGAAAGCAGCTGGGTCGACGCGTCGCGGGCACCGGAGACATTGCTGTTGATCGTCGTGACAGTGGGACCGTTGGGATTCTCGAGTTTCCCGGTGGCAGTCACCAGATGCTTCGCCTGTTGCTGCAGAGCTGGCAGGTTGTTGTTGATCTGATCGATGAGTTGACCGGTCTGGGCATTGACGACCTGGGCGTCCTCACCGACGTCCTGCGCAGCGGCGGCAATCGTCGTACTCCCATTCCTGGCCTGACCGACGGCCTGGGTGAGCTTGCTCGATGCCGAGTCGGCGTCGTTGAGGGCGGAGTTGACGCGATTGACGGATTCCTGGCCTTCTCCCAAGGACTTCGTCGCGTCGAGCATCTTGGTGTTCATGAGGGTGACGGCGTCGTTGACGGACTTGTTGCCGTCGGAGACCTTCTTGGCACCATCGGAGGCATTGCCCAGGGAATCCTTGATCTTCTGCAGGTTGCCGAAGACCGACTCGAAGTACGTCTGGGTGACGGACTCGTCCAAGGCCTTGCCCAACGAGGTCTCCACCTGGGAGGTGAGCAGGCCGATGATGAAGCCATTGGCATCGTCGCGACGCAGCTGCAGGGTGGCGCGAGCCGGTTTGTAGTCTCCGGCGCTGACAAGGTTCTTGGAGAAGTCCTTGGGGATGGTGATGACCATGTAGTAGTCACCGGCGCGCAGGCCATCAACGGCAGCCTGGGAGTCGGTGCCCATGAAGCGCCAGTCGAAGAGGGGACGGCTCTTCAATTGGCTCTCCAGCTGGTTACCACCGTCAACCGTCTTGTCCCCGAAGGTGGTCGGCTCGTCAAGATTGACCACCGCGATGGGCACATCGTCGGTGTTGGCGTAGAGATCCCAGTTGGCGTGCAGGTACACCCCGCCGTAGAGCAGCGGAATGATGAGCACGAAGAACAGCGCCAGACGGGAGCGTCCCTTGAATCGGCGGAACTCATATTTGAGAAGCTTGGCCAAGTTGATCAACATGAACTGTCACTCCTCGTTGTCGTGTGCGGAACTGTCGTCGTCATGGCGAAAGACGTCACCAAGGGTGGACGCACCGTCTGAGTCCTCGCCTGGATCCGGGGCGGAGCCCGAGCTGGATTCCTGTTTCTCCTCACCAGCGGTGTAGGACGCGGGTTCATCGGAACGTGACCTGCTGGGGACGAAACCATCGGGTCCGGGTTGCTGGGCAGCTGCCTCGCGACGTTTGGTGTTGAACCGGGGCAGCTGATCGAGCTTGATCGGTTGGGCCATCGCCATGCGTTTGGATCGCGGAAGACCGAGATCCACGGCCTCGGGAGGCACCGAGTCGTCATCCATCGTCGCAGCGATGATGGTGGCATCCTCATGCCGGGCAAGTTTGAGCAGGATGTCGAACAGTGGACGCTGATGGCGGTGGGGGACCATGGAATCCGCGTCGTCCAGGACGATGACCTTGGCAGGCCGCAGCATGGCCAGGCACACGGAGGCGACAGCCCGTTCCACCGACGAGAGCTGCTCGAGTTCACAGGAGTGGTCGATCGTCATGCCCAAGGTCTCCTCGAACTCACGAACCCGATCCTTGCCCTGCTGGGCGGAAATCGCGTCGATGTAGCACCGCTCCACCACCGACTCGTCGATGGTGAGACGATCCTCGGGCTGCACGTAATCGGCGAGTCGGGCGACGCTGGTGTACTTCATCGCCTCGTAGGGTTTTTCTATCGCGTTGATGCCGTTGATGAACAAGGTGCCCTCGGCCCGCCGGAACCGTGCCGTCAAGGACAGCAACAGGGCAGACTTTCCAGATCCCCGATCGCCATGGACGATACCCAGTTGCCCCGGGTACAGGTCGAGGTCGAGAGGACCGAATATCGTTCCCTGACGTGCCGAGGCCGTCAGTCCAACCGCATGTACGAGCGGTTCAGTCATTGCAGAATTCCCTTGATAGTTCGACAGATGGCATCTGCCACCAGTGACTCGGTGACGATGTCGGGCAGTGCACAGTGCTCCAGGGCCATGGCATTGGCCAGACCAAGGATGGCGATGGACATCGTCTGCATGTCTGCGCCGTCGATTCCCATGGATGGCGAGAAGGTGGCCAGGGCCTCGCAGATGGCGTCAAACCGCTGTACCACCAGGTCCCGGTAGGCCAGGGCGACCTTGGGATCGGAGTTGGAGATCTGACGAAACTCTGCGAGACGTAGCTGCCAAGGAACATCGTCCATCAGTGAGGTCGCGACACGACGGCTGAAGTCACCGACTGGGTCGGAGCTCCCACTGGTACGTACCTGATCGATGGTCTGGGCGATGGACTCCAGTTCGATGCGTGAGTGAGCCATGCACACCTGGCAGAACAGTTCGGGCTTGGAACCGAAACTGGAGTAGATGGCTCCCTTGGTGTAGCCAGCGTCCCGGGCGATGGTGCGCAGATCTGCACCGGAGTAACCGTGCTCCTGAAAGTTCTGCGCCGCTGAGGCGAGGATGGCAGCGCGTACGTCCGGGCGCGCCTGCCCCGTGTCCTGCGTCATGGTCACCGTGTCTTTCCAAGGTCCGATACCAGCGGAATCGGGTCCCCATCGTAGTGATCATCGTGGTCGATCCAAAATGCTCACCGCTGTGCTGAAGGATTCTCATGAAAGTGTCACGCAGTGGACACCTGGACGCATTCCTCCGGACACCTCGGGGCAAGGGCGATCACACTGCGCTGGTTGCACGCCGTGGTCAAGGGTGGGTGAGAAACGAATACGTCACGGCTCTCCGGAAGATCAGCTTCACATCTGGCGTGAGGGCTGCGTCCCGATAGTCTGGACACGTCGTCGACTGGCAAGGAGGAGCATGACCCAGCAACCGCTCACCCAACGCTCCAATGAATACCTCACCCCTGACACGGCATCGTTTGCCGAGCTGTTGAGCAGCATGGCTCCTCAGATGTGGCCGCCAGCGTCCATCGACTCCTCGGCTCCGGAGATGAGACGTCACGGCACCTCCATCGTCGCGGTGAAGTACACCCAGGGTGTCGTCATCGCCGCACATCGGCGCAGCGCCCTGGGACACGTCATCACCCAGCAGGACATCGGCCAGGTGATCAGCTCCACCGCGAGTCACGCCGTGACTGCCATGGCCGGACCCAGCGGTCTCGTCTTCGAGACGATGCGCCTGTTCACCATCGAGGTGGAGCATTTCGAGAAGGTCGATGGCCATCGTCTGTCCCTGGATGGTCAGGCAGCACGACTGTCCAATCTGGTACGCGTCACCAACACCCCCACCTCGGGTGGAATCCTCGTGACGCCGATCCTCGCCGGATGGGACGAGGACCGTCATCGCGCCCGCATCTTCAGCTACGACGTCACCGGTGGACGCATCGAGGAGGCCTCCTTCGCCTGCGCCGGCAAGGGGATGATCTTTGCCAAGAACCATCTGAGCAATGCCAACCTGGCTGCGATGAGCCAGGCCCAAGCGATTCACATGACCCTGCAGGCCGTTCACGCTGCAACTGCCGACGATCCGGTGCCCAGCCTTGCCGATGCCGTCGTCCCCGAGGTGCGCATCATCGACCCCCGTGGGATCACCACCCCGGACACGACCCAGGTACGACGCTGGCTCAAGGACCTGGTGGACGCACACACCATCGGGACCGACACGACCGCCGCCACACCGCGGACACATCCCACTGACGACACCTCCAACCCGACAGACGCCACCTCCGACGCGGCCACGAGCGAGGACCCCGCCGACCTCGAGCACACAACTGACGATGCGTCATCCCTCGCCAGTGGCGAGGATTCTGGTGGCGAACACCAGGAAGGGGCCTCCGGCCAGACGCATAGCCCCCATGAGGACGGTCTGGACCAGAACACGTCGAAGAAGTCACGCACCACGTCTGAGAAGATGCGCGAGTCTGAGGAGCTGCACGGGTCTGAAAAACTGCATGGGGAGGACCGATGAGCACACCGTGGTACATGCCGCCACAGCAGTGGGTGGACGATCGTCATCGCTTTCTGCACGAGGCCCTGGCCCCCCATCTGCCGCTGGTAGTGGCCCAGTGCGCCAGCGGAATCGCCCTCGTGGGCCCGCAAGTGTCCGCGCAACTGCATCGCACCGGGGAGATCCTGGGTGGCATCGGGATGGCTGCCGTGGGCAAGTTCAGCGAGATCGAGATGCTTCGCATCGCTGGGATTCGACAGGCGGACATCTCGGCATATCTGTACTCCCGCACCGATGTGCACGCACAGTCCCTGGCCAGCTGGTACGGCCGGCATCTGGGAGCTGCCTTCGCCGATCCGACGACCAAACCCTACGAAGTGCAGATGGCCTTGGCCGAACTGGGAACGACGAGTCAAGCCGATGCCATCTTCACCATCGACGCCGATGGCACCGTGAGCGAGTCCGTCGGTCCAGTGATCCTTGGTGCAGACCCTGCACGGACCACGCAGATGCAATCAGATCTCGCCGGACAACAGTCACTGGACGAGGTGGTTCGTACGGTGTCAACACATCTTGGGGTCCCAGCGGATCAGATGGAGGTCGCGCTGCTGGAGCGCGGGCGCGACCCCCGGGCATTCCACCGTGTCGATCCAAGCACGGATCTGCGGCAGCCGTGACGAGCCACACCACAGCCCTCACCGGGCCCTGCGAACTCACCCCGAGAAAGGAGATGCGCACATGGCACGTGTCAATGGTGAAATGGTGATTGCAATTGACGGGCCCAGCGGTTCGGGCAAGTCGTCGACCTCACGCATGGTCGCCACCCAGCTGGGTCTTGCTCATCTGGACACTGGTTCCATGTATCGCGCACTGGCCTGCGCCGTGTCCCACGCCGGGATCGATCCCCAGGACGAGCCCGACAAGGTCATCGATCTGGCAGGCAGCGCCGACATCGAGGTGGACACCCGGCCTGGTCACGACACGTTGATCATCGATGAGGTGGACGTCACCGAGGAGATCCGCGACCCGCGTACCAGCGCCCGGGTCTCTGCGGTTGCCACGATCCCACAGGTGCGGGTGTTACTCGTGGAGCGAATGCGCGACATCGTCGAGCAGAACGATCGACGGATCGTCGTCGAGGGACGAGACATCACCACTGTGGTGTGTCCCGATGCGCAGGTGCGGGTGCTGCTCGTGGCCGACCCTGCCGTGCGGATGGCCCGCCGCGCCCGTGAGTTGGGCGAGGGCGTGGACCACAATCAGATACACGACCAGATCGTTCGTCGCGACCGGGACGACGCCACCGTCAGTCAGTTCGAGACGCCGGCCCCGGGGGTCACCCTCATTGATTCCACCTCGTTGGGACTGGACGAGGTGGTTGCCAGGGTGATGGCGCTCGCCGAGCAGGTGGGTCGACGGTCCTCATGGCGTAGCGCTGCCAACCTCACTGAGATCATGTAAATTGAACCAGTTGTTCGTCGACCAGGAGTACGACATGCCCTTCGAAGATGAGTCCATCGCCTCTGTCCAGGCTGCTGATGCCCCTGACGCCTCGATCCCCAAGCCCCTGGAAGCTGATTTGCAGGACGAGGAGGCGCTTCCCAAGCCGGTCGTCGCCGTCGTGGGGCGGCCCAATGTGGGCAAGTCCACACTCGTCAACCGAATTCTGGGGCGCCGCGAGGCCGTCGTGCAGGACACCCCTGGTGTGACCCGTGACCGGGTCTCCTACGACGCCGAATGGGCGGGGCACGATTTCGTCCTCGTCGACACCGGCGGTTGGGCCTCGGACGCCCACGGCCTGGCGGCCCGGATCGCCGAGCAGGCCGAACTCGCCATCTCCACCGCAGATGCCGTCCTGCTCGTCGTCGACGCCACCGTCGGCACCACCGATGAGGACGAGGCCGTGGTGCAGGTGCTGCGCCGTAGCCACAAACCGGTGGTGCTGGCCGCCAACAAGGTTGACGACATGCACACCGAGATCGAGGCGGCCGCCATGTGGAATCTCGGCCTGGGGGAGCCGCATCCGGTCTCGGCGATCCACGGACGAGGCTCCGGCGATCTGCTCGACGCCTTGGTGGGCGTGCTGCCAGAACGCGCTGCAGCCCCGGTCCTGGTCGGTGGTCCACGCCGGGTGGCCATCGTGGGCAAACCCAACGTCGGAAAGTCATCGCTGCTCAATCGGTTGGCCCGTCAGGACCGCTCGGTGGTCTCCGACATGTCCGGCACCACCGTCGACCCGGTGGACGAGGTCGTGGCGGTCGGGGGAGTGCCGTACCGGTTCATCGACACCGCAGGGCTGCGCAGACGCGTCAAGGAGGCCTCCGGTCACGAGTTCTACGCCTCCCTGCGCACCCAGACCGCCATCGAGCGAGCCGAGGTGTGCATCGTCGTCATCGACGCCTCCGAGTCGATCAGTGACCAGGACATGCGCATCCTCAACATGGTCGAGGAAGCCGGGCGTGCCCTGGTCGTCGCCTACAACAAGTGGGACCTCACCGACGAGGAGCGTCGCCGGTACCTGGAACGCGAGATAGAACGGGACGTGCAGGCCTTCGCCTGGGCCCCGCGGATCAACATCTCCGCCCTCAAGGGGAGAGGAGTCGACAAGCTGTCCAGGAACATCAAGACCGCCCTGCACGGGTGGGAGACCCGGGTGTCGACCGGCAAGCTCAATGCCTTCCTCGGACGACTCACCGCGTCCCATCCGCACCCGGTGCGCGGCGGCAAGCAGCCTCGTATTCTCTTCGGCACCCAGGCCCATAACTGTCCACCGACCTTCGCCCTGTTCACCAGTGGTGTCATGGACGACAGCTACGTGCGTTTCATCGAACGCCGGCTGCGTGAGGACTTCGGATTCGAGGGGACGCCGGTTCAGGTGGAGATCAGGCCCAGGGAACGCCGTGGCGGACGCGGCAGGCCGACGAGTTGAGAGCTCACGCTGCTGCCCGACGGAGTCGATTTGTCGTAGCCGATGAAAGTACGCTAATGTTCTTCTTCGGATTCACAACCGAGTCCATCGGGCTGTAGCGCAGTTTGGTAGCGCACTTGACTGGGGGTCAAGGGGTCGCAGGTTCAAATCCTGTCAGCCCGACCAGAGGCTGTTGAGCACGCAATGACGCGGTTTGATGGTCCGGGCCATGACATGTGGCCGAAGCAAAGATCCCAAGCCGTTGCTCACGGATCACCAATGCAAGCCAAGGCCGCAGGCAGTCGTCATCGAGATGCCTGTCAACACGGTCCATGCGGCGCGGGGAACCCCATCGTCCAGACTCCGCAGAACCTTTTGGTGGGGGTGAGCCTGACGCTGATCTTCCATGTCTGGGAAAGCAGTTGCCTGGCACCGTACGGCACCAGGCAACTGATAATCGATCAACCGATCACATGCATGTGACAGTCACTGCGAGGTACTGGCATTCTCCCGCGCGACAGCCATCTTCTTGACGCGGCTGTAGGCCCCCCACGTCATGAGGGCGATGACGATGAGGCCGACGTACTCGGCGTAGTTGCCGTAGGAGGAGTCGCCGACGACGTCGAGCACGGAACCATTTCCGGTGGCGACGACGACACCGGCGTAGATGACGCCCATGATGGCCTCACCCACGATGAGGCCGGTCGCCAGCAGCACACCGGTACGTTTCTTGCCCTCGACGTCACCCCCGGCCCGCTGGGCCCACTTGTCGTAGCCCACACCGAGCAGGGCACCGATGGGGATGGCCACCGACGTCATGATCGGCAGGTACATGCCCATGCCCACGGCCAGCGGCGAGAGGTGCATGCGATCGGTGAAGTGCCCGAGCAGCTCGTCGACGATGATGGCACCGATACCGATGAGCACGCCCAGCCCGATGAGGTTCCACTCAAGATTGCCACCGAACACACCCTGGGCCAGCGACGACATGAGTCCAGCCTGGGGAGCCGCCAGGGCAGTCTTGGGATCGGCTCCGGGAGCTCCCTGGAAGCCGAAGGCCTGGTGCATGAGGCTGAGCACCGGCGGAATGATGGCCGAGCCGAAGATCACGCCGATGATGAGCGCCACCTGCTGCTTCCAGGGGGTGGCGCCGACCAGCTGGCCCGTCTTGAGGTCCTGCAGGTTGTCGTTGGAGATCGTCGCCATGCCGAAGATGATCGCCGCGGTGAACAGGGTGTACGCCACCAGCACCTTGGACTCCTCCACACCGGTGGCATGGTGGGTGGCACGAATGATGAGGGCAGTGAGGATGACCACGAGAATGCCGACACCCGAGACGGGGGAGTTCGAGGCGCCGATGAGACCAGCCATGTAGCCACAGATCGAGGCAACGAGCAGACCCACCAGCAGGATGAAGACGATCGTCACGAGAATGAGGCCGGAGATCCCGCCATGTACGGCAGTGTCGCGCAGGAAGTCCCACAGCAACAGGCCGATCGGGATGAGCGAAGCGATGACGGCGAGCAGCACGACGCTCATCGGAAGATCACGCTCGGTGAGGTCAACGGTCTGACCAGCACGCTGCTTGCGGTGCGAGACGAGGGCTTCCTTGATACCGCGAATGATCGGACCGAGAATCTTGAGCAGGGTCCACACTGCTGCGATCGCCATCGTTCCAGCACCGACGAACCTCACCTGGTGGGCGAAGACACCGTCGATCATGTCGATGGGCTTGCCGTACATCTGCCAGGGAAGCACGAACCCGTAGGAGATGACGACGCCGACGAGCATGGCAATACCCACCGTCAGGCCGACGAGGTGCCCCACGCCCATGAGGGCCATGGACAGTCCGGCACCGATGTAGGTGCTGGTGTTTCCCACCCTGAAGTTCTTGCGAATCTCACCCTTGACGACGCCGAGGTACGTCCCGACGAGGTACAGGGCCGAGGCGATGGATCCCATGATGATGACCCGGATGCCGACCTTGTTGGCCTGGGCGCCCTCGGTGGTGTCACCGACCTTGAGTACCTCGGCCGCTGCCACACCTTCGGGGTACGGCAGGTCGGAACCTGTGACCAACGCCCGACGCAGTGGAATCGAGTACATGACGCCGAGGATTCCGCCGATCGCACAGATGGCCAGGGTCGTCCAGTAGGGGAAGTGATTCCACCATCCGACCATGATGAGGCCGGGCAGGACGAAGACGATTGCCGACAAGGTACCGGCAGCAGATGCCACCGTCTGTACGATGTTGTTCTCCTGAATCGAATGATTCTTGAACATGTGCAGCACGGCCATGGAGATGACGGCCGCAGGAATCGATGTGGCAAAGGTAAGACCAACCTTGAGCCCCATGTACGTGTTCGCTGCTGTGAACAGAAGGGTGATCAACCCGCCGAGGAGCACTCCTCGCACCGTCAACTCACGTGTACCCATCTGCTCAGTCACTGGAAGTGACATGAGTTCTCCCTTCAACCGGATCGCAGATGATCCAGGTTCTTTCCAGAACAGCCGCTGGGTATGAAGCAGCCGCTGAGTCAAGGGGACTCTACTACGTCTTGATACCAGCTACACAGCGGGCCCAGTGCCACACCGCCACACACGACCAGACTCAATGGTGCTTTTGTCAGGCACAATGGGGCCGTGACGCACGCCATCGACCACCCGTTCCGTGACCCAGCCGCCCATGACAACCCTCATCGGCCAGACGACCTGCGTCGGCTGAGACCGGAGGCCAACCCCCTGGCCTCGAGGATCCGACTCGTCGTCACGGACATGGATGGAACCCTGCTGCGTCCCGACCATCACCTGCCCGAAGGGCTGGAGCCCGTCCTGCAGACGATGGCCCACCGTGACATCATCTTCGCTCCTGCCTCCGGACGGCAATGTGCCGCCCTGGCAGCACAGTTCCCGACAGTGCCGGGCCACAGCCTCATCATTGCCGAGAACGGCACGAACGTCGTCATGGACGACGAGCTGATCTATTCCACACCGCTGGATCCCCGGGTGGTACGACGCACGATCATCCGGGTACGTGAGCTGAGGGCAGCGGGAATCGACTGTGCGGCAGTGGTGTGCCACCCCGAGTGTGGCTATGTGGAACGCGACGACGAGCCGTTCCTGCGTGAGGTGACTCCCTACTACCTGTCACACGAGATCACGACGGACCTCGTCAATGCCCACCATGGGGCCGTGTGTGAGGGGGCGGTGAAGGTGGCGATCCACTGTTTCGACGATGCGGAAACCGTTCTGGCACCGCGGGTGGCAGACTTCGCCGAGCTGTGCCAGGTGACGGTCTCTGGCCAGCACTGGATCGACATGTCCAATGTCGGCACCAACAAGGGTTCTGCCCTCTCGCAGGTGCAGGGTCGTCTGGGGATCAGCCGTGACGAGACGGTCGTCTTCGGTGACTACCTCAACGATCTCGCCATGATGGACTGTGCGACGATGTCGTTCGCCATGGCCAACGCCCACCCCCAGGTCATCGACAAGGCGGCGTACCTTGCCCCACCCAACACCGAGGACGGCGTGGTGCAGGTGTTGAGTGCCCTGCTCGGCCTGTGAGGAGTCTGCCTCGACCGGTGAGAGGTCGGCTCGATCGGTGAGAGATCCGTGCCATCGCACCTGCCGATCCTCTCCTGCCAAAGCAGCTGGGCAAACAGGGGTCCCTGATTTGGACTGAGGCCCTTGATTTGGAGCAGCACCCGACCATCGCTACAACCCGTAACGGGCCGCGGCCTGTCTCAGCTGGGGGCGCGCCTGGGGGTGGGCGGCATTCTCAATGAGTTGACGAGCCTGTTCCCGCTCAGAATTCCCGAACAGCTCGGCCACCCCCTGCTCGGTGACGACGGCGGTGGGTTGCACGCTGGTGACCGGTGCATCGAGCTTGCCGACGATCGTCGACACGCCGGCCTTGAGATGCCAACTTCGCATCGCAACGAGAGCCTGACCGCCGGGGGAGTGCAGCGCCCCGACGAGGAAATCGGTGGCACCACCCGTACCGGAGAAGATCCGCGTACCGATCCGTGAGGCATTCACCTGCCCGAACAGATCCACCTGCATGGCGGTGTTGACACTCGTCATGGCCGGCTGCCGGGCGATGGTTCCGGGGTCGTTGGTCCGCTCGCACCGCAACAACTGCAACCGGGATTGACGCCCGGCCCATTCATACAACTCGTCACCACCGATCAGGAAGGTTCCCACGATCGGGCGATTCGGGTCGAGCACACCGGCATCGTCCACCTCGCGCACCCCGTCGCCGATGAGCTCGGTCCACACGCCCAGATGGCGTCGCGTGGTGACTGAGAGTAGCCCGGGGTGCGAGTCGACCTGGGGTTGTTGCAGGCAGGAGAGCACGGCGTCGGGAATGGCACCGATTCCCGCTTGAATCGTCGCCCCCTCGCCCATGCGTGCGGCAATCGTGTCCCCAATCGTCATGGAGGCATCATCGAGGCTCGCCTTGTCGACGGTGACGAGCGGCGCGTCGATCTCGATGCCGTAGTCGATCTCGTCGGTGGACATGACGCCGTCGCCAGCGACGAACGGCATGCGCGGATTCATGACTGCCACGACGATTCCGCCGTGGGCACGTGTTGCCTCCACGGCAGCCGGCATGATCTGCACCTCGATGCCCATGGAGACCTGGCCGTTCCTGGGAGTGGTGGTGTGCAGGACGACAAGATCAGGTGTGCGGGTGGTCCTGAGCAAGTCCGGTGTGTTGCTCAGCCGACCGGGAAGGAACTCGACGTGTTCGGCATGACGCTGTCCCGGACCGACGAAGATGGTCTCGTGGGTGACCTCGGCGCGGGTGGGCACGCCAACCGGGGCGTTGACGCAGAACAACGTCCAGCGATCCAGCTGTTCGTCAATGAGGTGGAGAGCCTCGCACGGGGTGGCTGCAGAACCCGGCGTCACCACTCGAGGATTGTCTCCCAGGGCATGCAGCACTTTGCGGAAAGCCGTCGTGGTCAGCACCTTCATGGCTTAACCGTAGTGGCAGGTTCGCACTCCTCGCAGCTGGTCACCCCTGTTCCCTGCGCCACGTGATCAGTTCCCTGCGCCACACGATCAGTTCCCTGCGCCACACGATCAGCCCCCTGCACCACGCAATGGGGAGGAAACGTTGTTCCCGACGGATCGGGTGCCGCGGCACACCTTGTTATGGTTGGCCTACCCCGCATGGACAGGATTCTTCTCATGACGACACGACCGGACGGCGACACCTCCGACGAGCTGGATGCCACCGACCGCCACATTCTGGCCCTGCTGGAGTCCGACGGGCGCATGTCATGGACAGACCTGGGCAAGCAGACCGGCATGTCCACCTCCGCAGCGCAGCAGCGGGTGCGTCGTCTGGAGGCCAAGGGGGTCATCAAGGGGTACAAGGCCGTCATCGATCTGGAGTCCATCGGGGCTGGGATTACGGCCTTCATCCACCTCATGCCGGTGGAACCCCAGGACGATGTCGCCATCCCCGGTGAGCTTCTCACCATTCCCGAGGTACGCGGTTGCCATTCCATCGCTGGACGCGCGTCCTATCTCATTCGGGTGCAGACGCGCACTCCCACTGAGCTCGACCACCTGCTCACCCGCATTCGTACCCTGTGCAACTGCAGCACGGAGACGATCGTCGTGCTCGACACCATCTTCGACGACCTCAACATGGTGGGCGAGCGGAAGATCCCGGCAGACGGACTGGTGCGGTGAACGTCCCGCCGGACCCTGCGGCGGACCCACCTGTGCCGAGATCGACCGACTCCTGCTCTGCGGAAACGATTCCTTCGCAGCAGGGCCTCGCTCCTGTGCATCCTCACTGCACGGAAGGCATGGACGAGCAGGGCGCCGGGGCCCCGATCCACCGACCACGACAGCAGCGACACTGGCGGAACGCTCACCCCACGACCACGGAGCGGATCCGTCCGCTGCCGCGATGGTTCACCCGAGACGATCACATGGCCCGGCTCTGCCGTGGCCTGCTCGCCATGGTGACCGGAGTGGCCACGGGGCTGGGACAGATCCCAGGCGGTCAGTGGCTGACGGTTCCGGGGGTTGCCGCACTCACCGTGCTCGTCTGCTGGCATCCAACCAGACGTGCACCACTGCTGGGATACCTGTTCGGACTGGGGTTGTACGCCTCGACGGTTTCGTGGGCCTCGGTGCTGGGATGGCCGGTGGCCGTGCTGCTCATCGCCGTCCTGGGGATGTTCCCGGCCCTCACCGCGTGGACGATCCGTCTGGTGCGTGACCTGCCAGGTGCCCCGGTGTGGGCTGCGTGCATGTGGAGTGCCACCGAGGTGCTGCTCGCCCGCTGGCCGGTCGGTGGGTTCGGATGGGTGCGTCTGGCCTGGTCGGCGATGGACACCCCGGCTGCCGGAATGCTGCGGTGGATTGGAGCGGTGGGAGTGAGCCTCATGGTGGCGCTGGCGGGCCAGCTGCTTGCCTTCACCGTCCTGTACCGAAGAAGGGCACACCAGCTCGTGGACGCAACGATACTGATCCTGGTGCTGGGACTCATGTGTGCCGTGGGCACGTGGACGAGCAATCACCCCAGGACAGGTCGTGCAGCGACCGGAGCAGCGCCCGCGGCAAGCAGCATCCCGTCCGAGACGAGAAGATCCGGCTCAGCCGCTCCACCCCAGTTGGCGGGCCACACTCCACCTGCGAAGGGACGCTCCGGTACCACCGTCGCGCCCACCCGATCGGTACGGGTGGGGATCATCCAAGGTGGTGTGGACGGTACCGCTGGCTCACATGCAACCGGCTATGCCAGCTCGGTGACAGCCAACCACCTCTCCGAAACCATCGCTCAGGTGGCCGACGATCGTGCGCATGGGCGTCCAACCACAGATTTCCTGTTGTGGCCGGAGAACTCCACCGACATCGACCCGGTCCAGAATCCCGAGGTGGGGCGGGTCATCACCCTGGCATCCACGATCGCCCATCAGCCAATCCTCGTGGGGGCCGTCACCCATGGCCCCCACGAGGGCGAACGTCAGACCACTGGCATGTGGTGGCCCGCCCATGCCCACGCACCGACGTCCGTCTACCACAAGCGCAATCTGGTGCCCTTCGGCGAGTGGATCCCGTGGCGCAGCACCCTGCTTCCCCTGATCCCGGTGCTCAAACAGGTGGGCCGTCAGTCGGTACCGGGAACCGCCCCCGGCGTCATCGATGCCCGCATCACCGGGAAACACGTCGTCGTGGGAGACGTGATCTGTTTCGAGCTGGCGTACGACCCGACGGTCCATGACACGGTACGCAACGGAGCCCAGCTCATAGCCGTGCAGTCCAACAACGCGACCTACACCGCGACTCGGCAGCCCCATCAGCAGTGGCGCATGACGCGGGCGCGAGCCATCGAGCTGGGACGCCCGATCGTCGTGTCGACCACCTCGTCATTGTCCGGGCTCATCACGTCGACCGGTGAGGTGGTGACGCAAACCACGGAGGGCACCCACACCCATCGTTCGGTGAGCGTGCCGTTGACCGAAGGCATGTCCTGGGGCGTGGTGCTGACACCGTGGATCACCTGGATCAGCGTCGGTCTCGCTGTGGCAAATGTGTTCCTGGCACTTGTGTCTGCATTCCTGCGTGGTAGGCGATGCCGTCCGAAACACAAATACCACACACCCATCCGAAGCCAGCAGTCCACGAGCTGATGAATCCAGTTCCCTGCACCCAGGGCTCTGCCTCGGGATGGTCCGTCGAACGTGGGCGCGACAATCCAGCTCCCTAAACCCAGGGCTCAGCCTCCAATGGCAAAAAGAAAAGCGAGCAGGACCCAGCTGCTGACACCTAGAGCTCAGCCCTCCGCAAGGTGTTCAGCACTGTGGGTGTCATGCCCAGCTCCCCACGCCAAGGCCCCACCCCCAAGTCCAATCCCCGCACACTCGCTGTGGCACATGTGTTCCTGACCGTCATGTCTGCCTCCTTGCGTGGCAACCGACGCAGTCCCGAACGGAATTACCACGCATCTGCTCAAAACCACCGCAGTGACGAAGACTGAGCGGTCCCGATGAACACCCAGTGTCACAGGTGCGAACTGAACCTTCCCTCGAACATGCCCGCCCTACCGCGTAGCCGCTAAGCTGAGGGGTATTTCAACGGTCCAGAGATGGGAGTGTCATGGCCGGCGAACCGATGGGTGCAGATCTGGGAGAGGTCCTGGTGATCATCCCCACCTACAACGAGGCAGAAAACATTGAGACCGTCACATCGCGACTGCGGACCGCCAATCCGCAGGTGCACGTGCTCATTGCCGACGACAATTCCCCCGACGGCACCGGTGAGATCGCCGATCGGCTCGCCGGCGCAGACGAACACGTCCACGTCATGCACCGCAAGGGTAAGGAAGGGCTGGGGGCCGCCTACCTGGCTGGATTCGACTGGGGGCTCTCGCACGACTACGGCGTGCTCGTGGAGATGGACGCCGATCTGTCTCACCAGCCCGAACAACTGCCAGCCCTGCTTTCCGCTCTGCAGCATGCCGACATGGTCAAGGGATCGCGCTACGTGTCCGGCGGGTCAGTCGTCAACTGGCCCAAGAGCCGCGAGTTCATCTCTCGTGGGGGAGGAGCATGGACTCGGCTCATGCTGGGCATCGACGTCAAGGACCCCACCGGCGGATTCAATGCCTTTCGCGCCTCGACGCTGAAGACGATCAACCTGGCGACGGTCGACTCGGCCGGTTACTGTTTCCAGCTCGACATGACCTGGCGCGTCCTCAAGGCCGGAGGGGTCGTCGTCGAGGTGCCGATCACCTTCGTCGAACGCGAACGTGGGGCGTCCAAGATGAGCAAGGACATCGTCGTCGAGGCCATGGCCCAGACCACCAGATGGGGTGTGGAGCACCGAGCCAAGCAGGTGCGTCACATGGCAGACGAGCTCGCAGGCAAGGCAAGTGGGGCCATCAAGCAGTTCAGACGCTGACAACCGATTCCGTGATGCCAGCACCCCCAAACGGTACCGAGCGGCCGGTGTCCGCATGGCATGTCGCCTCGCCACCTCGGATCTCACCGGTTAATGGTGTGCGCCCCCGATACCAGTGGGAAATCCGTTCGGTAGTTCGGTGCCCTCGCAACTGGGGCGGGGAGCGCCGAGACGGGTCACCACGTCCAAGGGCAAATAGCATGCCGCTGATGACCGACCCGCTGTGATGTACCGTGCGCCACACGCCTTTTGACAACACGTGCAGCGCTGCAGGGACCAACCATCTGATCCATAAGCCATGCAGGGCCAATGGATCAGCAGTCACTGTATGGGCCCAAAAGCCAAGGGACCCTCGCGTCAACTGCGTGATGCGCGTGGCCCCTTCCGCTATCACTCGTGGCGCGAGATCAGTCGTTCTTGCGAATTTCCTCGAGCCGTTCGCTGAGCAGCTCCTCCAGCTCAGGAATACTGCGACGCTCGGTGAGCATGTCCCAATGGGTGCGTTGTGGTTTCTGGGCCTTGCGCTCGGGGTCGGTCCCATCGCTGCGGGTGGCCTCTGCTCCGCAACGTGGGCACTCCCACAGGCTTGGTAGTTCGGCTTCCATGGCAAAGGTGATCTCGAAATGGTGGCCATTGGCGCAGTCGAAACCGACCTCCTTCCGCTCAGCCATCTCGACGCCCTCTTCGTCCTCAAAGCTCTTGGAACCCAGTCCCATGCCTCGCAGAGCCCGATCAGCCACGACATGCTCCTCTCGCTGACGATGTCGGTGATTGGCACCGTACCTTCACCATCATGGCAGAGAACCACCCGTCATGGCAGGCGACCCCTCACACTCAGACCACATGACGCCTACGCATGACGTTGAGCAGGACGTCGGGACGATCAGTGATGATGCCGTCCACGCCCATCTCGATGAGCTGTTCCATCTGGCCGGGATCGTTGATCGTCCACACCTGCACCAGCTTGCCAGCCCGGTGCGCGGCCCGAATGAACGACGGTGTGACGAGGTCGATCTCACAAGGTCCTGCCTTGACACGCCACGGCATCTGGTAGACGACCCCGAGTGGCGCGTGTGTCGTGGGTCGATGGGTGAGGCACGAGGACATCACCCCGACCGGCCCCACGGCCGTCGCCACCGGGTGATTCACCAGACGCCGGAATGCAGCGAGCCTTCGCGGATTGAACGAACCCACGCACACCCGATCCCAGGCCTGATGACGAGCGAGGGTTGCCACGAGCGGCTCGACGGTGCCCGGAGCCTTCATGTCGATGTTGAAGCAGGCGTCTGGAAAGGTGTCGAGCACCTCATCGAGAGTGGGGATGGGTTCACCGTCAATGGTGGCCTCGCGCAGCTCAACCAAGGTGAGCATGGCGACGACGCCGTGGTCGTCGTCGGTGACCCGAGCGAGAACCGGATCGTGCATGGTGACGAGATGGCCATCCCTGGTCACCTGGATGTCGGTCTCCAGATGAGTGATTCCACGATTCATTGCATGGGAGAACGCAGCAATGGTGTTCTCCTTGCCAAGGTTCTCCGGCAACTGGGCGCCACCACGATGTGCCATGGCGATGAATCCAGAGCCGAAGAAGTCGAAGTCGCGTGCATGCATGGCTCGATTCTTCCACCGGCAGGTCATCCGCATGTGAGGCTGCGCCGCTTTTTGACCCGCGAATTTGCATCGCTGTCTCTTTTCGACCGTGTATCGAGATTCCCGAGCCATGGACACCACTCCATCACCGTCGCGTGGAAATCGTGGTGCAGATGCCCCCCACCTGCCATCTGGCGTGGCAGGACGGACGACTCCGAGCACGAATACCACACCACCAAAACCACCCATCCCGACCGAGGCACCCCACCACATCGACCTGCCTGCACCACAACGTGGGGTGAAGATCCATCGAGCTCCGCTCGCCGCCGTGGAAATCATGGTTCTCGTGCCCTCACCTGCCACGTGAGGTGGCAATCAGGTCATTGTGGAACACACGTGCCATGATCGTGGCATGGCATCCATCCCCCCATCCACCATCACCACACCCACAGTTCTTTCGGCCCAGAGCCAGGTGTGTGGCGGGCATGTCGGCAACGGCGCAGCCGTGTTCCCGCTGCAGCGCAATGGAGTCGAGGTCATCTCGCTTCCCACGGCAGTGCTCAGCAACCACAACGGGTACCCGAACGTGGGATCGATTCCGGTGAACGCCCAGGATCTTCGTGCCGTACTGCGATCATTGGGGCACAACGGTTTCCTCGGACGGTGTGACGCCGTCCTGTCGGGATACCTCACCGAGACGAGCGGGCCAGTCGTCGTCGATGCCGTCCAGCAGATCCGCGCCAGGGGAGGGGCAGGACACTACCTGTGCGACCCGGTCATGGGTGACGACGGCCGCTGTTACGTCAGCGACGGTGTGGTGCAGATGATGCACGAGCTCGTCGTCCCGGCTGCGGACATCATCACACCGAACCTTTTCGAGCTCGCGATGCTCACGGATCATCCGGGACTCGCGACCTGCCCGGGGCCCACGAGTCGTCCAGGGGACACGGCCACAACCAGTACCCGGGGAGACGGCAACTCAATGCCCACATGTGCCGAAGTGATTGCCGCCGCGCGATCACTCATGGGGTCAGCACTCATGGGGTCAGCGAGAGACGATGCCGAACACCACGCCGGAACATGGCACGTGATGTCCCACACGACGGGTCAGAATCCTTTCCGACCCCGTGCATCTGGAGCCACGGTTGCCGGACCGCGTGCGGTGGTCGTCACCTCAGTACGAACCACGGATCTTCCCGAGGATCAGACCCATGTGATGACGGTGACACCCAACTCAGCCTGGGTGTGCAGCACCCCCACACTGTCCAGGCATTTCAGTGGCTCCGGTGACCTCTTCGCAGCCCTTCTGCTGGCAGGGCTGCTGCACGGCCAGCAGAAGAACAGTGATGCACGGTTGAGCGAGGCCGTGGCCCGAGCCACCCAGCAGACTTGGCTCGTCCTGTCGGCAACCGCGTCGGACGCCCCAGAGAGCGAGGAGCCGGGCGAGCTGGCGCTCGTCGCCCATCAGGACCTGCTCACCGTTCAGGAGGGCGCTGCGACACATCGTCTCGCCCAGTGACGACCCCCTGTTTGCAGACGAACCAGCAGTACCCCGCGCGAGGAGACAATGTTCCGCAAGCCAGTAGGTACCCCATGAAACGGTGTGCCATGACATGGCAGGGCAAGGACATGAAGGAGCGGGAGGCAAGGAAACCAGCTGGCAACCCGAATCGGCAAGGAAGGACAAGGAGCAGGGCAGGGAGACCAGCAGGCAACCCCTTATCGCGAATCTGATCGGAGCAATGGATTCCCGGCCGCTGCCCCGAAACCCGTAATACGCAAACAGGCACCCGCCTTCGCAGCAACCACTCAGCGAATCACCAAACCCGTGCAGAGCTGGGCGTCACTCGGTGAAGACGCTGATCGACGCCCCCAGAGCATTGAGCCGAGTGGGCAGGTCCTCATAGCCGCGATTGATCATGTAGACGTCCCGCAGAGTTGTCTCCCCAGTGGCGGCTAGGGCGGCCAGCAGCAGACAGACAGCGGGACGCAGGGCAGGCGGGCAGATGAGTTCACGGCCACGCCAGTGAGTGGGACCGTGAACGATGAGCCGATGGGGGTCGAGCAGCTGTACGGATGCACCGAGCTTTCCCAGGTCGACCAGGTGGATGGCTCGGTTCTCGTACACCCAGTCGTGGATGAGGGTCTGCCCCTGAGCCTGCGCGGCAATCACTGCGAAGAACGGCAGGTTGTCAATGTTGAGGCCGGGGAACGGCATGGGGTGGATCTTGTCGGCCACTGCAATCAGGTGGCTGGGGAACACGGTGATGTCGACCAGCCGGGTGAAGTCGTTGTTGGAGGGATATTCCGAGGAGAGCTCATACTTCAGCCCCATCTCCTTGAGAATGGCCAGCTCAATCTCGAGGAATTCAATGGGGCAGCGTTCGATGGTGAGTTCGGAGTCGGTGACGATGGCAGCCGTCATGAGGCTCATCGCCTCGATCGGGTCCTCGGAGGGCCAGTACTCCACGTCGGCGTTGATGTCACTCACACCATGTACCTTGAGGGTGGTCGTACCGATGCCTTCGATCCGCACACCGAGCTTGGTGAGGAAGACGCACAGGTCCTGCACCATGTAGTTGGGGCTGGCGTTGCGCAGCACGGTGAGGCTGGGTGTCTGAGCGGCGGCCAACAAGGCGTTCTCGGTGACGGTGTCGCCGCGCTCGGTGAGGACGATGTGACGTTCCCGGTCGCCGCTCTTGTCGCCGTCCTCACTGACCTGGCAGTTGTAGAATCCTTCAGTGGCCACGACCTCCAGTCCGAAGGCTCGCAACACCTGCAGGTGGGGTTCGACGGTACGAGCCCCGAGGTTGCAACCCCCGGCGTAGGGCAGCTTGAACTCCTTGTAGACGCGTTGCAGGGGGCCCAGGAACATGATGACGCTTCGGGTGCGTCGTGCCGCGTCGATGTCCATCTGGTCCAAGCACAGCTCGTCAGGGCGTGTCAGGGTGAGATCGACGCCGTCGTCGGACCACTCGGTCTGCATGCCGATGGAGCGCAGCACCTCGAGGATGCGGTTGACCTCCTCGATGTGGGCGATGCCGTGCAGCACGGTACGTCCGCGGTTGATGAGGCTGGCACACAGCAGGGCGACAGCGGCATTCTTCGACGACCGCACCTCGATCGAACCGGAGAGCTGGTGACCCCCCTCGATGAGGTAGTTCATCGTGCCGGTGCCCGGCGTCGTCAACAGTGGCGATTCCAGAGCCTGGGCAATCCGGTTGATGTAGTCTAGGGAGAGATTCTGATTGCCGGCCTCGATGCGATGGATGGCGCTCTGGGAGGTGTTGAGCAGTTCTGCCAGCTGGTGCTGGGTGAGACCACGCTGCTTGCGGGCATCACGGATGAGGCGTCCAACGGATGCAGGGCTGACGTTGTCCACGGGAGATTCCTTTCGACGGATCGCGGGGACTCTCAGTAACCCCTCCACGATATATCACATGCGAGATGAACCAAGGTGACGCGCGGTACAAATGCGTCACCGCACAGCACAAACCAGCTCACAGCAGAACTGCACACAAGTGATACGAGTGACACATGAGTGGCCGATCTCACACTAAAGTTGTTCCCATGAGCTCACACTTTGACGTCGTCGTCCTCGGAGCCGGCCCTGGTGGCTATGTCGCCGCCATCCGCGCCGCACAGCTTGGCAAGAAGACCGCAATCATCGAGAAGGAGTACTGGGGCGGCGTGTGCCTCAACGTCGGGTGCATCCCCACCAAGTCGCTCCTGCGCAACGCCGAACTCGCCAACATCGTCACCAAGCAGGCCAGCACCTTCGGCATCTCAGGTGATGTCACCGTTGACTTCGGCAAGGCCTACTCCCGCTCCCGTGACGTGTCCGGCCGCATGGTGAATGGCATCCACTACCTCATGAAGAAGAACAAGGTCACCGAGTACCACGGCTGGGGCGAGTTCACTGGGCCCAGGGGGATCGTCGTCAAGGACGACGGGGGAGCGGTGAGTGAGGAACTCACCTTCGACAGCTGCATCATCGCCTCCGGCTCGTCGGTGAAGACGCTGCCGGGCACCCAGCTGTCCGAACGGGTCGTCACCTATCGCGAGCAGATCCTCTCCGACGAGGTCCCCGAGTCGATCATCATTGCCGGCTCCGGTGCCATCGGCACAGAGTTCGCCTACGTTCTGGCCAACTACGGAGCCAAGGTGACGATCGTGGAATACCTGGATCGCATGGTCCCCAACGAGGATCCCGAGGTCTCCAAGGAGCTCACCCGCGCCTACAAGAGGATGGGTGTGAAGGTCATGGCGTCCACCAAGGTGGACGCCATTGACGACTCCGGTGACAAGGTCAAGGTCACCGTCTCCCCGGCCAAGAGCGGCGATGCGCAGGTGCTGGAGGCCGACCGCGTCCTGCAGGCCGTCGGATTCGCCCCACGCACCGAGGGATTCGGGCTGGAGACCACCGGGGTCAAGCTCACCGAGCGCGGCGCCATCGCCGTGGACGACTTCATGCGCACCAATGTCGACGGCATCTATGCCATCGGTGACTGCACGGCAAAGCTCATGCTGGCCCACACTGCCGAGGCCCAGGGTGTCGTCGCCGCCGAGACCATCGCGGGTGCCGAGACCATGCCGATCAACTACGACATGATCCCGCGCGTCACCTACTGCCAGCCACAGATCGCGTCGTTCGGATACACCGAGCAGCAGGCCAGGGACAAGGGCTACGACGTCAAGGTCAACAAGTTCCCGTTCTCCGCCAACGGCAAGGCCTGGGGAGTGGGGGACGGATCGGGATTCGTCAAGGTCGTTGCCGACGCCCGCCACAACGAGCTGCTGGGCGCCACGATCATCGGTCACGACGTCTCCGACCTCATCCCGGTACTCACTCTGGCACAGATGTGGGACATCACCACCGAGGAGGTGGGACGCAACATCTTCCCGCACCCGTCGATGTCCGAGGCCATCAAGGACGCTGTCGAGGGCATTGCCGGTGAGATGATCAACATCTGATCCCCGGCCCCCCAAGCGACAATCGCCGGGGCAACAATCCCCGGGGACGACAATTGCGGCAATCCCGGAGCGGCAATCGTGGACGGCACACGCAGCCACCACGTGCCACGGTCTGCCTTGCGGTCCGGGCCTATACCAAGAGGTCTCGGAACCAACCGATCGTGATGGGTTGGACGAAATCGAGGGCCTACCCATACCAAGGGGTCTCGGACGTGCCGACAGACCCTCGTTCCCGCACTGGTCAGCGGTGCTCACCACTCGTCAGATGCGGTTCCCGCGAGCAGGGCCAGGGGGAGTGTCTTCCGGCGCCTGCCGTACGTTCCCGGGTCAAGGCCTGTCATGTGAGTTGTCCGCTCTGGCAACCTGGCCAACCCGAGGGCCTCATCCGGCTCGGCACCAGCTCAGACGGATTCGCGTTGCACCGCAGATCGTGCGGTGTCGGCAGGTAGGGGAACCAGGAACTCCTTCGGGTGACGTACTCGCCATGCCTGCACGATGAGCAGCATGAAGGGGGCACCGAGGTTGGTCTCGATGAGGGAGTCGATGACGAGTGGACGCCAGGACAACGGCCGGATGCCCGACATCATCAGCACGGCCTCCCAGGTGAGTTGGATGCCGACGCCGATGGCCAGTGCCGAGCGAATCGAATGACGCTCGTCCGGGTGGCGCAGGTTGTGCAACGCGAGCCATCCGTATCCCACGAGCACGAGAACGACCATGGCACCGTGATAACCGCTGACATGACGTGCAATCTGCACGCTGTGGGAGGAATCACCAAGTCCTTGGCTGACCAGAGCGCTGGTGAGCCAGCCGGTGGGGAAGAGGATCGACCACTCCCAACGGTTCTCCGGCTCGTCGAACCAGAGCCACATCCACGCCATGTTCGTGATGCCGTAGCTGAACGACAACCAGAACTCCAGCGGCAGGACCCCCATTCCGACCACGCTGCGGGTTCCAAGCATCCGGTAGAAAAACCCGTAGTCGACGATGAAGTAGAGCAGGCCACCGAGCAGCCCAACGACGAGAGCCGCACGTCGGCGTGTCCGCGCCAGTATGCAGAGGAAGGCCAGCAACAGTATGACGTCGATCCAGATGTAGAGAACGTTGAAGGATCGCGCGACCAGATAGTCACTCACCACGTGACCACAGGCCCTTGAAAGTCAAAATGCACCCCAACAATGTATCCCGATCGTCATCGAAACCGGTACTGCGGCATGGCCGGGATGCGTCCGGTCGCACGCTTCGACGCGCTCGATCCACATCTGCGTGCGTCGGTGCCGGGGCGATAGGAGTCACACGTCAAACCCACGTTGGCGCAGGTTCTGCCCCGAAACGCCCTGTCCTGGCCAGAAATGCCCTGTCCTGACCCGAAATACCCAGTCGCTCATAGAATGGGACAAGCCGTGGTCGTCATCGTCACCACGTCATGACGACCACGACCGACGGTCATCGGTTGGTTTGACCAGAGGCCGCCAGCGAGACCACACAGACCACCAACACAGGGGAGGAGCACATCATGGAGATTGTGGACAACGGACCCGAGCCCAACGTCTTCGATCTGGAGACTGCCACCGAGGAGAACACCAATTACCGCACGACGGCGTGGACCGGCAAGTACCTGCAGGTGACGCTCATGTCGATCCCGGTGGGGGAGTCCATCGGTTGGGAGGTGCACCCCGAGACCGATCAGTTCCTGCGTCTGGACGGCGGCACGGGCAAGTGCATTCTGGGCCCCAACGAGAACCAGGATGAGGCCACCGTCGTGCAGGACGTCAGCGACGGCTGGGCCGTGCAGGTGCCGGCCGGTACGTGGCACGACATCGTCAACACCGGCGACGAGCCGATGCAGGTCTATGCGGTGTACGCGCCGAGCCACCACGCCAAGGGCATCGTCCACGAGACCGCTGCCGACGCCGAGGCGGACGAGAAGTCCGGCAAGGACACCCCGCCGGAGTGGACCATCCAGCCCAAGTGAGTCATCTGGAGCCACCCCTGTGTCCCGGAAGGTAGCGGACAACAGGTGTGGAACCCGCAAGGCGGTGTCGTGCTGCAGCACGACACCGCCTTGCATCGCTCATACCAGGTAAGCGCTCCAGGACTCATCCGCAATCGCCGGTGGGACGCATGCCCCGGTGATCTGGAGTCATGGTTGACGATGCTCCGGCAATGGAGATGTTCTCCGCAGCCACATGGAGATCACGAATCCGACGGCGACCAACGCCCCGGTGAACTCGACGACCCGTGACCACCCTCCGGCCGACCATGCGATCCCGGCGATGAATCCGGCAACCGACGAGCCCAGGTAGTACATGAAGGTGTAGAGGGCCGATGCCTGACCGGCCCCCGGACCGCTTGCAGCTGCGCGCGTCACCACCCACCCGGTCGCGACACCGTGGCACCCGAAGAATCCCATCGTGAACAGGGCCAGTCCCACGATGACGAGGGCCAAGGGTCGGGCAAGGCTGATCAACAGCCCGGCGAGCATGAGGACGAGCGTCAACGGAACCACGGCACGGTGACCGTACCGGTCAGCGAATCGACCGGCTCGAGACGAGGACACCGAGCCCAGCAGATAGATGAGGAAGACCAGCCCGGCCGCCCCGGCCGACAGTTGGTACGGTGCGGCCGCGAGTCGGAAGCCCATGGCGTTGTAGACCGCGACGAAGGCACCCATCGACAGGAACGGAAGCACGTAGAGCGCCAGGAGCACCCGATCCGAGAGCACCCGCCGGGTCATGGTCCACAGCACTCGGTGATCCAACGGGACGGCGACGAAATGCCGCGAGGGCGGCAGGGTGGCACGCACGAAGATCGCACACACCAACCCGAGCACGCCGATGCCGGCAACGGCCAGACGCCATCCGCCGACGTCGGCCAGCGCTCCGGCCACCAGACGTCCACTCATCCCGCCCAGGGCGGTGCCACCGATGTACTGTCCGGTGGCTCGTGCCATGGCGCTGGGAGCGACTTCCTCACGCAGATACGCGACGGCCACCGCCGGGAGCCCGGCCACGGCGAACCCCAACAGACCACGCAAAGCCAACAGCGAACCCCATGTCGGTGCTGCGGCGCACGCGACGACCATCACCGAGGCCCCGAACAACGAGATCATCATGACCTTGGTGCGCCCGATGACCTCACTCATCGGGCCGACGAAGAGCAGCGCGATTCCCAGGGTGAGGGTCGTCACGCTCACCGACAGCGCAGCTGACCCGGCAGTGACACCGAAATGCGTACTGAGCAGGGGGAGCAGTGGTTGAGTCGTGTAGAGCTCGGCGAACGTCGCCAGACCGGCAGCGAACAGGGCCCACGTCACACGTCTGTATCCACGAGTACCTGGCTGGAACCGTTCGTCACTGCTCATGACGGGTCACGTTAGTACCCGCCGACCAGCAAGGACAACGGATCTTCTCCGGGAACGTCGAGTCACTTGGCCGCAGCCCGGAAATCTTCCCAGGTGGTACTGACGAAGTCGATGAACGCGTCGCGAATCTCGGGGCGTGCATAGTAGGCGTCGAAGAGTTGTGCATTGCGATTGCCACGGCTGGCAATGAGGTCGTCCACCTCGTCGGCCAGGGCAAGCCGGTAGTGTTCCCGGTCGTTGCCCTCGGCAATGATGCGCAGGTCCTCTCGACGCATGATATCCATGCGGGTCTGCTCGAAGACGAGTTTGTCGGACTCGTCGAGATCGGCACCAAATTTCTCGTTCATCACCTCGATGAGTGCCGAGAGCTTGTCGGTGACCGGTTCGGTCTTGCTGCCCAGCCCCTCACCCGGCAGGGCGGTGCCCGGTGTCTGGTCGCCAGCCTCGAGCTGGATGTCGGTTTCCCCAGTGACGCTCATGCGCAGGTGTGTGAGTAGCACCTCCTTGCTGAGCTGCGGCATCGGATCGTGCTCGCCAGTGGGAAGTTGGGTGAGCAGGAGCTTGCCGTAGAGGTAGAGCCTTTCCAGCGATGGGTCGATGAACGGCATCACCTGGGATAGGAAGCTGTAGGCGCGGCAGAAGTGGTTGAGTTTTGCTCGAAACTCCTCGGCTTCTTCATTATCGAGCTTCATCCAGCGGCCTTGGGCGAACTCGAGATTGCGGTACACCTCGCCCTGGCGTGCCGGATCGTCACTGAGTAGGGCGGTGACCGCAGCGTCCATCTCCGATTCGGAGAGCACCTGCGCGGCCCACAGATCGCCACTCAGGTTGTACAGAGCGTTTGGGTCGGTCTTCTCCGCCACGGTTTCCTCGTAGAAGGGCTGGAATGCCTTTTGAATCTCCTCGGCGGTGTTGGCGAAGTCGAGGACGAAGGTGTCTTCCTTGCCCGACGCGGTACGGTTGAGACGCGACAAGGTCTGGACAGACTTGACCCCGGCAAGCTTCTTGTCGACGTACATGGTGTGCAGCAGCGGTTCGTCGAATCCGGTCTGGTACTTCTCGGCCACCACGAGCACCTGGTAGTCATCACCGTGGAACTTCTCGGGAAGTTCTGACGCGGAGAACCCGTTGATCTCGGCCTCGGTCCACTGCTTCTCTGGCACGTCGGGATCGCTCACCGCGCCACTGAACGCCACCAGGGCACGAATCGGCCTTGGTCTTCACCGCGTGCAGTCTGCTACTCGCCTTGGTTGTCCGATAAGATACATTATGACATTTTACGCCTACGAACTGCGTGTCCGCTGACCATTGCTTCCCCGAACGCCCTTCCTTGGAGTCGCGGCACGAAATCTCCCATCAGCCACAATCTCCTCACAGACTCATCGGCGTCGTGCGCGTACCGTGAGGCCAGCAACCACGGCGTGGCCCCGAAAAGGCCGAGGGCTCAAGACCAGGAGCCTCGCCAACAGCTGCACCAGCACTGACTCATGGCCGGTACCGATCGACGCTCCACCGTGTCGATCGGCCATACCTCTTGAGCCGGTGTCGAGCCAGGCGTGACCACACCTGTTGCTGAAACTGCAGGGTGAGGTACCCGGCAAGGGTCATTCCCACCAGGCTGACGGCCAGCTGTACCAGTGAGCCGCGTATCTCGTCCCATTCCCCCAGTGCCAGCGCGACGCCGATGTTGGCTGCCGCCGGGATCGTCGTCACCGAGATGAACACACCACTCAACCCACCGGTACGTGACGACGTCAACGCCAGGACACCGACGATTCCCGCGATGAGAGCCACGGCCAGTGACCATCGATCCGGGTGGTAGATGAATGACGTGGCCTGCCGGTTCGCACGGATGGAGCTTGCCGAGAGCCACCCCATGACGGATCCGAGTTTGGTCACCAAAGCCGTCACGAGGGTGCTCACCACGAAACCCATCGCCAGAGCTCGTGCGGCCAGGGCAAACAGGTGTGGGCGGCGTCTCACCAGCGCCAGGGCGAGAGCCACCACGGCCCCGAACTCCGGGCCGAGCACCATGGCCCCCACGGTGAGAATCTGGGAGTCGGTGATGATCGCGATACCGGCAAGCAACGTCGACAGGATGAATGTACTGATGAACGTCCAGTTGAGTTCGGACTCGTCGTAGGCACGTTTGATGATCGTCGGCCAGACCATGGCGTCGGCCTCCGAGCCCGGTGTGGTGAGTTCAGCCACCAGACCTGGCTCTGAGATCCACGTCTCGGACTCATTGAGTGCAATGAGCCCGGTCTCCCCCACGCCAAGGTTGCGAATGGCGTCAATAACGGGATCAGCCGATTCTCGAGTGACCCCAGCCACGATGACGTTGCCAGGTGGCTCGACGACGACACCACGGTAGACCTGCGGAAAGGTGACCCCCTCGGCCTGCGACAGGAGGCGCAGTACATCATCGGTGTCTTCCTCGGTGGTGACCACCCGCAACTGCATCATGGCGTCATCTTGGCACAGATGTCACAGCCCACCACACAAGATCGCGACCAGAGCTGCATCCCACCACGTCCGCATCGTCGGATCGCCGACGCGCCCATCTGCCAAGCCTCCTTTTCATCAGGTGGCACATGACTTGAGACGTACCGATGAAAACTGATCCTCCGCTTCCTCCCCCACTTCGGAAACAGCATTCACCGTGACGCATCATCGTGCACGGATGATCTATGTACGCCTGTCACGAGACGAACGAATATTCACCCTCTGGTATGAAATGTATCCACCGGGATCGAAAAATATTCTCATCACCTCTTTCTGGCTAGGTGTTTCGCCATAGGAACCACTCCCCTGCCATTAATATGGCGACGTCATCACACACGAAGTCGTTCACCGGCACTGGCGCGAGCGACATGAGGAAGACAAGGAGAGAACGATGGCGTTCAACCTCAGGGACAGGGACCTGCTGTCACTCAACAACCACTCGGCACGCGAGGTGCACTACCTGCTCGACCTGGCTCGAGACCTCAAACGGGCCAAGTACGCCGGCATCGAGCAACCGCAGCTCACCGGCAAGAACATCGCCCTCATCTTCGAGAAGGCCTCCACCCGCACTCGTTGCGCCTTCGAGGTCGCCGCCCACGACCAGGGCGCCCACGTCACCTACCTGGGCCCCAGCGGATCACACATCGGCCACAAGGAGTCCATGAAGGACACCGCCCGTGTGCTCGGACGCATGTACGACGCCATCGAGTACCGTGGCTTCTCCCAGAAGGACGTGCAGACCCTCGCCGACCACTCCGGCGTACCGGTCTTCAACGGCCTCACCGACGAGTACCACCCCACCCAGATGCTCGCCGACATCCTCACCATCCAGGAACACACCTCCAAGCCCCTGCCCGAGGTGAAGTTCGCCTACCTCGGTGACGGCCGCAACAACATGGCCAACTCCCTGCTGCTCATCTGCAGCAAACTCGGTATGGACGTGCGCATCGTCACCCCCGACTCCCTGCGTCCCACCGATGAGATCCTCGCCATGGCCGCTGACAATGCCAAGGTCTCCGGTGCCCGGGTGAGTGTCACCGCCGATGTCGACGAAGGCGTCAAGGACGTCGACTTCGTGTGCACCGACGTGTGGGTGTCGATGGGTGAGCCCGTCGAGTCCTGGGCCGAGCGGATCGACATCCTACTGCCCTACCAGATCAACTCGAAGTTGCTGGAGCGCACCGGCAATCCAGACGTCCTGTTCATGCACTGCCTGCCGGCCTTCCACAACTGCGAGACCGAGGTCGGCCGCGAGGTCGCGGAGCGGTACCCGCAGCTGGCCAACGGCATCGAGGTCACCGAGGACGTCTTCGAGTCGTCTGCCAACATCGCCTTCGAGGAGGCCGAGAACCGCATGCACAGCATCAAGGCAGTCCTCGTCTCCTCCTTGTCCTGACGTGGAGATGCGAAGATGAGAATCACCCTTGCGCTGGGCGGCAACGCCCTGCTGCGTCGCGGCCAGACCCTCAGTGCAGACAATCAGCGCAGCAACGTCATCGTCGCTGCTGAACGTATTGCCCGGATCGCCGCCGCCAATGACCTCGTCATCACGCACGGAAACGGTCCACAGGTGGGTCTGCTCGCCCTGCAGAACAACGCCTACACCGACGTGCCCATGTATCCCATGGACGTGCTGGGCGCCGAAAGTCAGGCCATGGTCGGCTACATGGTCGTGCAGGAGCTGCGCAACAAGCTTCCCGACCGCGACTTCGTCTCCTTGGTGACGACCTCGCTCGTCAACGAGGACGACCCGGCCTTCGCCAATCCCACGAAGTTCATCGGCCCTGTGTACACCGAGCAGGAGGCCAGCGCCAAGGCCGAGGAGTTCGGGTGGACGGTCAAGCCGGACGGCGAGTACTGGCGTCGGGTCGTGGCCAGCCCCGATCCGCTCAAGATCGTCGAGGCGGAGTCGATCCGGGCAGTCGTCGACGCCGGGATCATCCCGGTCTGCTGCGGAGGCGGTGGCGTTCCGGTGATCCGGGATTCCTCGACCGGTCTGTACACCGGAGCGCAGGCCGTCATCGACAAGGATCTGTGTGCGGCGATCCTCGCCCGGGAAACCGGCGCCGAGCTGTTGGTCATCGCCACCGACGTGGACGGCGTCTACACCGACTGGGGAACGCCCCGGCAACGACGTATCGACCATGCGAAGCCGTCCGACCTCGAGAGGTCACGGTTTGCCGATGGCTCCATGGGGCCAAAGGTGCGCGCCGCCTGCCGGTTCGTCCGCAGGACCGGGCAGCGTGCCGTCATCGGCTCCCTGGAGGACATCGGCGACATCGTCGCTGGACGGGCCGGCACGCTCATCGAGCCCTGATTCTCCACATGAGTGAGCCCTGGTGGTTGAGCCCGGTGGTCCAGGGACGTGCAGCCAGCTGGATGCCGTCCTAGGGCCACCAGCCTCCCAGGCCACCTCGACCTGGGATCGTCATCCCCAGGCAACAGCCCGAAACGGACCCGAACACTACCGAATCCACCACCTTATAATTACTCAGTATTTGTATATCTCCGCCCTCACCACGGCGGAGACCACCGGTGGCATGCGTCACCAGCCAGACCGAAGGAACCGACGATGGAGTCGAGCACGACAGCTCCTCATGACGATCAGGATGCCTCTGCAGACACGATGACCAGCAGCAAGACGACACTCCTGAGCAGCCACCTGCAACAGCAAGACACTGCCAGCCTGCCGAAAGGATCCGGGGGACAGTCACCCGACACCGAGGTGCCCGCCCCCGCAGACCATCCGGAGGTCACTCATCACAGACGTGGTCTGCGCGTCCCCTCGGCATTCACCATCCTCTTCGTCCTGACGATCCTCGCCGTCATCGCCACCTGGCTGGTCCCAGCAGGCAGCTACTCCAAACTGGCCTATGAAACCGGTGCCTCCCAGCTGCAGATCACCGATCCACACGGCAGGACGAGTTCGGTGCCCGCAACCCAGGGGTCCTTGGACAGATTGCACGTGAGGATCCCCATCGAGTCCTTCACCAGCGGAGCCATCACCAAGCCGGTGTCCATCCCCGGCACCTACCAGCGTCTGGAGCAACACCCCGCTGGAGTCTCCGACATCGTCACGGGCATGGTCAACGGCACGATCGACGCCGTGGACATCATCGTCTTCATCCTCGTGCTCGGTGGCATGATTGGCGTCGTGCGCGCCACGGGGGCCTTCGAGACCGGTCTGCTGCGGCTGACGAAGGTGACCAAGGGGCACGAGTTCATCCTCGTACTGGCCGTGAGCCTGCTCATGATTCTCGGCGGGTCCACCTGCGGCCTGGAGGAGGAGGCGGTGGCCTTCTACCCCATCATCGCGCCGATATTCATCCTCATGGGTTATGACTCCATCGTCGTGGTCGGCGCCATCTTCCTCGCCGGGTCGGTGGGGACATGTTTCTCCACGATCAACCCGTTCTCCTCGGCCATCGCGACCAACTCCGCAGGCATCCCGCTCACCGACGGCATGAACTGGCGTCTCATCGGCTTGGCCGGAGGAGCCGTCGCCGTCGTGTGCTACCTGCGCTGGTACTGCCGCAGGGTGCAGGAGGATCCCACCTTCTCCTACACCTTGGAGGACCGGGAGAGCTTTGACAAGCAGTGGGGCATGGACGTCACCGACGAGACGGTTGGCAGGTTCACCTGGCGACGCAAGGTGAGCCTCATCCTCTTCATCGCCGCCTTCCCCCTCATGGTGGTCGGAGTCATCAACTGGGGCTGGTGGTTCCCCCAGATGGCAGCGTCCTTCCTGGCACTCACGATCATCATCATGCTGCTCAGCCGCACCGGCAGTGAGAAACTCAGTGAGAAACAGTTGGTCGACGCATTCTCCGACGGTTCGTCGAGCCTGGTCGCCGTCTCCCTCATCATCGGACTGGCTCGGGGCATCAACCTCATCCTGGAGCAGGGATTCATCTCTGACACCATGCTGCAAGCCTCGACGTCCTTGGTCACCGGCATGCCCGGCCCGGCCTTCGTCCTGACCCTGCTCGTGGTGTTCTTCGTGCTGGGATTCGTCGTGCCGTCCTCCTCGGGCCTGGCAGTACTTGCCATGCCGATCATGGCTCCTCTGGCCGACACCGTGAATCTGCCTCGCTCCATCGTCGTGTGTGCCTACCAGTGGGGCCAGTACGCCATGCTGTTCCTGGCACCGACCGGCCTGGTCATGGCAACCCTGCAGATGCTCGACATCAAGTACTCGCACTGGCTGCGATTCGTGTGGCCCATGGTCGTCTTTGTCCTGGTGTGGGGCGGTGGGTTGTTGGTTGCCCAGTCGCTCATGGTCTGACGCGTGGTTCGCAGGGGTCGTCGGTCACGACGATGCGGCAAGCCTCACAAAACTTCGACCAGCTGAGCCGGCAGGTACCATGACTGCATTGAGGGGTATGGAGGTGTCATGGCGCAGACGTCACGCAGGCAGCGTCACTACCAGATCGTCAACATACTGAGGCACCAGGATGTCCACTCCCAGACCGTCCTACGTGACATGCTTGCCAAGCAGGGGATCGACGTGAGTCAGGCGACTCTGTCCCGCGATCTGTTCCAACTGCAGGTGATGCGCACGGTGGACGCCGATGGGGCACTCACCTACCGGGTCCCCGAGCAGACCGGCTCCCGTCCCGGTCCCCACGACCCGTTCAACGGTGCCCCCGGAACCTTGGATCGGGTGTGTCGCAGTTTCCTGCTGCAGGTGACCCGCCCCTCCTGGCAGGTACTGCTCAAATGCACCGCTGGAGCAGGCAATCTGGTCGGTTCAGCACTTGACAGCACGGACATCCCCGGCGTGGTGGGGTGCGTGTCAGGAAACGACACCGTCGTCGTGTACTGCGATGACGAGATGGCAGCCCAGAACGTTGAGCAGTGGTTCACCTCCCTCATGACAAGTACTGGTGAACAGCTGTGAGGCATTCCACGTCGTGCCCGTCGCGGCGTGTCCCAGCGGGCCCGTGCCAATGCCGCCACCGGGCCTCGTTGAGCGATGTGGCAGGCTGGACACAGTCGTATGACGGCACCTGGCGTACAACGGCACTGGGGTCAGCTGGCGAGGCATCTGCGCCGTACCACCATGGCCCGCGGACAGGAGGCTGTCCCACCGGTGGGGAATGTCTCCACCGACAGGTACGTTGGGTCATCATGCGCCATGACTGTTCGGGAGGCTGCGTATGAATCTCAGTGATGATCTGTTCACGTGGAACCCTGGCATGCCCGATTCCGTCGAGCCTGCTGCCACCCTCGTCGTCGCCGTCACCGGCTTCAGCGACGTCGGTCACGTGCAGCACGTCCTGACGACGAATCTGGAGGCGGAGCTGCCTCATCAGGTTCTCGGCGAGTTCGACCTGGACGATCTGCTCGACCACCGCGACTCACGTGCTCCGATCATCTTCGACACCGATCATTTCGAGGGATATCAACGTCCTGGTCTGACTCTCAGTGAGTTCACCGACGAGAACGGGGAACGTTTCCTGCTCCTCACTGGACCGGAGCCGGCACTGCGCTGGGAGGGCCTCACTCGTCGCATCATCGATCTCATCGAGGAACTGGGCATTCGCCAGACGATCATCACCGATTCCATCCCCATGGCCACCCCTCACACGCGCCCGGTACAGATCACCCGGTGGGCCTCACGACCTGAGATGTTGGTCGGCAATGTCCCCAATTTCGGCAAGTACCAGATGCCTGCCTCATTCCCGGCCGTGCTGTCACAGCGGCTGGCCGAGACCGGTCACGACTACGTGGGTCTGGCCGCCAGTGTGCCCCACTACCTCAGTGAGATGGACTATCCAGATGCCACTCGCACCCTCATCGGGGCCATTCACCAGGTGACGGGTCTGTGCCTGCCGACCCACGGCCTGGCGGTGGCTGCCGGGGCGATTCGTGCCGAGCTTGCCAACCAGGTTGCCCAGTCCGAGGAACTCGGCCAGATGCTCTCCGCCCTGGAGCAGCAGTACGACTCAGCCACCGCGGAACAACCAGCACTCGAGTCCCGTCATGTCGACGTCCCCAGCGCCGATGCCATCGGAGCCGAGGTGGAGGACTTCCTGCGCTCCATCGACGATCCCTCCGACGAGTCTGACGAGACCGCCACCACTGCGGCCACCGACGATGCGGACTCCGATGGTGACGACAACTCGGCCGAGGACTCCCATGCCCACCCCACCCAGGGACCTGCTCCATCGCAGGTCCCGGATCGTCGCAGTGAGTCAGACGACGGTTCACAGATCGACAGGGACGTGGACGCGCAGGCACGTCGAGGCCGAATGACGTCGGACTCGGACAGCGACGACAGCACGTACCACCCACGTCGAGGTACCACGGAATGAGAAGGTTCCGCTGAATCGATGACATCGGGTCCACTGCCCAGCCACAACAGAGGACCAATGGCTCCTGCATCGGATGTCCGAGCCAACCGCCTTCCTTCTCATCCTTGGAGAGGACCGGTTGCCGACCCTGCCAAGGAGCTATCGTCAACGACATGGACGCAGTCATCGATCTGGGGATCGATTTCGGAACGACGAACACCGTCGTTGCTGCCGTGGAACACGGAAACTACCCCGTCCTGTCCTTCAGTGACTCCGACGGGGATCTCCACGTGCACTTGCCCAGCCTGACCGCCTGGGCCGGAGGACGACTGGTGCACGGCTACCAGGCACGAGAGGCCATGGCTGCCGGGGCTCCCGGCATCCGGTCGCTCAAGCGACTGCTCAGTTCTCCGACGACCACCGTGTCGTCCACGGTACGGATGGGCTCACGGCTGTTCCCCATCATGCAGGTACTCACCGACTACCTGTCGTTCGTGGTCGACGAGGTACGCCAGACGACGGGCGTGCACCACCTGCGTGCTGTCATCGGTGTACCGGCCCATGCCCACACCGGGCAACGATTCATGACCCTCGAGGCATTCCGCGAGGCGGGCGTGGAGGTCATGGGCATCGTCAACGAGCCATCGGCAGCCGGCTTGGAGTACGCCCTGCGCCAGGCCCGTACCCTCAAACTCCCGGCGTACCCAGGTACTCATCTTCGACCTGGGCGGCGGCACCTTCGACGCCTCGCTGGTGGACATGGCGGGGACCCACGGCAGGGTCATCGATTCGGTGGGCAGCAACGATCTCGGTGGTGACGACTTCGACCACGTCCTCGTCGATCTGGTACGTCCGATGCTGCACCATCCCGCTCCGCCCGAACCGGTTCTGGTGGAGGCATGCCGTCTGGCCAAGGAGGCGATTCGACCGCAGTCCCGCAACGTCATGGTCGATCTGCCGGACGAGGCGGTGCGCATCCCCGTGCGCGATTTCGAGTCGTCATGCCGTGGCCTCATCGACAAGGCCCTGGACGTCATGGAACCACTGACCCACGAACTCACCGAGGACCAGTCCCACAGCGAACTCGCTGGAATACATCTGGTCGGCGGCGGATCCTGCCTGCCGTTCGTCGCCAGACGGGTCCGAGAGGACTTCGGCCGACGGGTGCACCGGTCGGCCCAACCCACCGCGGCCACCGCCGTCGGTCTGGCGATGGCAGCCGACCCGAGCTCGCCCTACAGCATCCGGGATCGGCTCTCCCGCGGATTCGGGGTGTTTCGGGAGAGTCAGGACGGCGCCAAGGTGAGTTTCGACGTCCTGCTCGACCAGTCCACCCCGATCCATCACCCCGTCGTCATCCGCAGGCACTATCAGGCTCGCCACAATCTGGGGGTCTATCGTTTCGTGGAGTGCCAGCAGACCCATGGCGGCGCACCGGTGGGTGACATGACACCGTTCGCCACCATCATCGTTCCCCTGGACGCGCAGATGCAGTCCGGGGAACGTCCCCTGGACCCCACCGACGTGCACATCGTCGGTGACGGCCACTGGGTCGAGGAGGAGTACACCGTTGCACCCACTGGTATCGTTCAGGTGACAATTACCGACCTGGATACCCGGTGGTCCGTCACAACCTTCATGGGCGCCGACCGCCCGAATGTGAGTAGTCTGTGACCGATGCCCGAACTCGCCTGAGCAGATTCGGATCAAAACTCATCACCTTCCACCCCGCTCCGGGTGCCAACGTCAATGCCCTCATCGACGTCATCCCGGTCATCGCAGCGCTGGTGTCGGTGTCCGCCATCCACGGCCCTCGCCACGGCCTCATCGGAATGCTGGGGGCCATGGGTGGGCTGTCGGGAAAACAGTCTCCACCACGTACTCGGCTGAGGATCCTCCTGGGTGTCGGTGTCGCCCTCATGATCTCCCAGACGATCGGCATCAGTCTGAGCAGCTTTCCCGTCCTGTTGCCAGCAGCCCTGGGAATCTGGTCCTTCGTCATGATCTTCGTGTGGAATGCCCTGCACCTGGGGCCGCCCGGCCCGCTCAACGTGCTGTTCGCAGCTGCTCTGGCCTCGTACTATGCCGCCGAGGGAATGACATACGCCGACATCATGCCTGCCACTGCAGCAAGTTTCCTCCTCGCTGCGGCAACCTCGATGATCGTCATTCTCGTCAACCCGGTTCGGCCGGCCCGACGCGCCGTCAGCAAGGCTATGGAGGCCGTTGATCTCTATGCCAACCCGGAACAGGACGCCACTCCCGCCGATCTGGCACGGCTACGATCCGAGGCGCACAACTCGGTTCACGCAGCATGGTGGATCCTCAACGACGGCGTGTGGCCACAGGATCCCAGGGCACTTGGCAGGCCCTGGATGTACCGACTGTGGAAGCGAATGAGCATGGCATGGGAAGGACTGCGTGCGGACCTGCTCAGCGCACACATCACTTTGACGACGACCCTGCATGCCCAGTCGTTCCCCAGCGCCGAGGCCAGTGACATGCGTGCCAATGTGCGATACACCCCGATGGGTCGTCCGCCGTGGCGGTATCTGTTGCGCACCTCCCTGGAACGCGGGTCACGTCCACTCATGGTGGCCCTGCGCGCGGCCACCGGCGTCCTCGTCGCAGCGATGGCCATGGAGATCGTGCCGTTCGGCCGTCCCTACTGGGCAGTCCTGAGCGTGCTCATCATCGTCCAGATGGACTTCACCCGGGCCGACATGACGGTGCGCGCCGTGCTGCGCGTCATCGGCACGTCGATCGGCCTGCTGGGATACCTCGCCATCATGCTGGTCCAGCCCACGCCATGGATGCGCATCGGCATCGTCGCCGTCGCCCTGTGGACCATGAACGCCCTCATCCCGCGCCAGTACGGCATTGCATCGATATTCATCACGATCTTCGCCCTCATGATGTTGCCGATATCCGGCGAGCAGCAGGCACTGACGGTGGCCGTGGCGCGTATCGAGGAGACCATCGTGGGTCTGGTGACTGCCATAGGCGTCATCCACGTCGTGGGCAAACGAGCCCCGGTGCTGCTGGTGCGAAGTCAGTATCGACGCACCTTGCGTTCCCTCATGCCAGTACTGCGCGACCTCGAATCCGGTACGTCGACGACGGTCACCGGCATGGAGCACCGCAACGAGATGGTCCATGAGCTCATCCAGGCATCCGCCGTGCTCTCGGCCACCCGCCCCGACTCCCCCGAGATCCTCAAGAACTGGTCCATGGTCGACCGGGCCGTCACCGAGTTCGGCTACGACGTGTTGGCACACTGCTGGCATCTCGGCGATCGCCCGGTCCGATGGGCACGGCGGATCAGTTCCGAGATCACTCTGCTGCTGGCCAGTCTGCCGCCGGTGAACGACCAACGAGTCGACCCGGCAAGGGTGAAGTCCATGGTCGAGGAGATCCACCACCAGCTGCCGCCGATGAGGACGTGCTGAGGGCCGGACCCGATCGTCTTCGGCCCCGACAACTGGTCACCTCAGAATGGCCTGACGGCCAAGGGTGCCCTCCAGCATCTGGCGGTACTCCACTCGTCTTGCCCGGGCATTGATGGCTCGGATCTGCTCCATCCGGCCTTGCGCATCGATCTCCTTGCATGCCGCGGCATTGCGGGTATCGGCCATGAACTCCGACAACACCTCGATCCCCTGCCGTGAGCGACGAATGTCCTCCGCCTGCTTGGCATCCAGACGTGCTGCATACCACTCGGAGGAGACGACCGATTCACGGGTGAACCTCTCCCGCAGTCGTGGGTCATCGAGGGTGAGCCCCTCGGCGCTCTCACCGTGGGCCATGATCTCCAGCAGCGCCTTAAGCGGCGGGACCGCCAGACGTGCCGTGTCGTCGTCGAAGTAGGCCTGGGCAACCCTGGCATGCGTCGTGGCGATGGTACGCACCGAATCGGCGAAGATCTTCTCGTCCTGCAGCTCGGGACGCAGCATCTCGTCGGTGAAGATCGTGTCGGGATGCATGAAGATGCGCCCGAAGTAGCGCTTCATGAAGTGATCGGTCATCCGATAGCCCAGTCGCGAGGCAGGGATGAGGTCACCGTCGAGCTCATAGTCCTCGAGCTTCTCCAGATACCCACCAGCGATGAGCGTACCGGCATCGCGTTCTGCAGGTGTCATGCGGGCAAAGACCTCTGGCACGAGCAGTGAGATGTCATGGGCCACCCGAACGTTCGGCCCGATGAAACCGGCCGACGACAGCCACCCGTCATGTCCTCCCAGCACGAAGGAGAGGAACGACGCATTGAGGTCGTAGACCGCGGGCATCGCATTGAAGGGCGCCTTGGTGAGCGCTCCCTCCGAACCGGCTCCAGTGGTCGAGGGGCTCTTGCCGGTCATCGACGAGATGAACTCCATGAAGAGCTCGGGAAGTTCCATGTAGTGCAGTGGATTGTAGGCACACAGGGCCGGGATGCGCCCCTCCGGGGGATTGTTGCGACGCCCGGCTGCAACGACATCGACCGGCAGGGGCAGATCCTCATGCGTGGGCACCCGGTGGTGCAGGTGGCTCGCCAGGTCCGCCAGCTGCGTCTGACGCGGTTTGGCAATGTCGGGCCGTTTCTGCAGATAACGTGGATTGCGCGACGGCACCCCGTCGATGAGGCGCGGATTGGCACTCGACACGGCAAATGCCGGAGTCGATCCGGGCTCGGCGTGCGCGAAGTCCGACAGGAATGTCGCCATGGGATCGGTGAACTCGGAGAAATGGACGACGTCGTCGCACATCTGCCGAACCTCGTCACGAGTGAGAGGTTGATAGTTGGAGATGAAGAGGTCATCACCAGACATGTCCATCTCGGTCTGGGAGTCATAGCCACGAACGATGGCGTCATCGGGACGCTGGAACAGCAGCAGCTCACAATTCCTGACGAGTTTGCGTGACAATCCTGTCGGACCCGTGGTGAGTCCGGGTGGGGTGACCACGGAGGCAGTCATGTCATCCTCGGTCTGCACCTTGACAGCTGGTGCATAGTCGTGACGCAACGAGAACAGCCGCCATGCACCGTCGGCGTCGAACCCGACGCGCAACATGTTGACGTGAATCTTCTGGCCATCCAACCGCACCATGTTCCCGTGTCGGCCATTGGTAGGCGCCACCGAGAAGTGTGATCGCCAGTCCGATCCCCATTCGGGGCGGTAATAGCGTTTCACGGTGAAGACGAGTTCCTTGCGGAACGGCGGAATGGATTCGATCCACGAATTGTACTCATCGGTGAAGTCCGATGATGCCGTGAGCAGCTTGATGACCGAACCCACCGATCGCTCCGGTGAGAGGATGGGGCGATGATCCGTGCCACTGAGCTGGGGATCCTTGAACCTCATGGAGAAGTCGCGATGCAGGATCTCGTCAACGGCATCCATGTCGGCATCGAAATCGGGACAGTACGCATTGCCGGCAAGGAATGCGTCACGAATCTCCTTGGAGATCTCGGATTTTCCGCCACCGGAAACCGTGCACGGCTTGTGCAGACTCGTCGATCTCCCCTCGGTGGCGACGAGCGTCCACAGTCGCTCGGTTCGGTCGAACCTCATGCGGGTGCGAAAACCGGCTGGATCGATGTAATCGGTGCCGGCCCGAAGGGCGATGGAGTGTTCCTGCGCCGGCTCGCCATCAGCAGCATCATGGTGCCAGCTGACGTTGCCCGTGGCGAGGCTGAACCGAGCCCCAGCCGGGACCAGGATGACGTCGTCAATCGTCGTGCACCTGGCCCATCCGCCCTCCTGGGGCTCGAAGACACCCGGGTTGCTGGCGATGACATCGCTCACCGACACCTCGGAATCGCCACCGGGGGCGACGAATTCCTGACCCTCGTCGTAGGAGACGTAGGCACGAGCGCCTCCGGAGTGTTCCTCCTCCCCGGCCCCGAAAAGATTGGCCGAGTAGGAGATCTGGGTCTTGACCTCCTTCTTGCAGTAGCCGAAGTAGTTGTCGGCGATGATCGTGACGATGACACCGGACTCGTCGCGGGCGCACAGCTTGAACGGTTTGCCGTCGTTGTACAGCTGATCGGGATCGTGCCAGCACATTCCGTCACGACGCTGCCGGTCGGTGGCCTCGGACACGTGGGGCAGGCCGAGTTCCTTCATCGTCACACGATTCAGATGGGGTGCGAGGACGACGCAACCGGTGTGTCCGGTCCACGAGGAGGGGTGCAGGGCCGGGTCGTTGACGGGCAGCAGTGGGTCTCCGGCGTTGCCGAAGACCGTCTCGACGAAGTCGAGGTTCGAGACCAGGCCACCGGGGACGAAGAATCGGATCTCCATGCGCCGTTCGGTGACCATGCCGGGCACCTCGGGGACGACGAGTGGACGCAGGTACAGCGAGGCGTAGGCATGTGCCTGGTGCTCGGGGTCTTGATCGGCCGAGTAGGGCAGCAGAGTGTCCTCCTCGGGAGCCTGGAATGCCTTGCCGAGCAGCGCGGCGAAGACGTCAGCTGGAACGGCCTTCTTGTCATCCGGGATGGGCAGGCCTCCCTCGGCGATGTGGAAGACACCAGCAGTGGTACGTCGATCATTGCGAGGATTGTGCAGCACACCGTTAGCGACTCGGAAACTTTCCACCAGCTCGGAGTGGAACTCGTCGCCATCAACGGGCAGGCTCAGGGTACGTGCCAGGCCGGACTCATCGAGAACGAGGGTGGTGTCTGGGAGGCTCGGGTGTTCGGAACAGTCCCTGAGATATCGGTCGAGGAAGGCCTGAACGCGTCGATCTGCTGGGCACCGCTGCTCGGAGAGCTCCCGCCGCAGTTCACGTTGTCGGGCCAGAACCGGGGCGACCACCTTGATCTCCTCCGATGAGGTGTTCATCGGCAGGGGCAGGCCGATCAGGGCGAGTCGAAGATTTACCGAATCTGCCATCATCATTGTTGACATGACCAATTCATAGCGTATTTTCCTACTTGCCGGAGCTTTTTCATCATGGCAGGCATGATTCGTGATCGTTTCCCCACGATCCGTCAGGGAATCGACACGGCAGTCGGCTGGCCCTCTTCCCCGTTCATTGATGCCCTTACACAGTTGCGCGACGGGCCACCATATCGCACAGTGGGGAGAGTGAGTTACACCGTTCTGTCCCCCGATCACGTCGTCGAGTCGACCCTGGAGATCAAGAAATCGGTGTTCCTCACCACCGTGACCCGGGTGGAGACCGAGGAACAGGCACGGGAATTCATCGAACAACGGCGCCGCACCAATCGCACTGCCAGGCACCATGTCAGCGCGTTCGTCCTGGACCCGCTGCGCACCACCCAACGTTCCAGCGACGACGGCGAACCCGCCGGAACCGCAGGTGTGCCCACCCTGGAGGCCCTCACGAAATTCGTCGCCCCACAGCTCGGAAGTGATGGCCCAGCTGATCTGTCCGACGTCGTCGCGGTCACCACTCGCTGGTTCGGCGGCGTCAAATTGGGGGCGGGCGGGCTGGTACGCGCCTATTCCGATGCGATTTCCCGCGCTCTTGGCCAGGCCCAGCTGCTGCGGCGTCGTCAGGCTGATCTGTACGAGCTGAGCATCGATCTCGCCTCGGTCGGCTGGCAGGAGGCGGCCCTGCGCAACGCAGGTGTGAGTGTCGTCGACGTCACGTACCAGGCTGATGCGGCGCTCCTCACGGTTGCCGTGGCGGCAACACCCGACAGCCGAACGGCCTGTGAACAGGAAATGAGCGGAATCCTCTCCCAACAGGTGAGGTGTGAACCTGCCGGGTCACAGTGGCACGACCATCAGTTCTGAGTACCACCTTCTGGGACCACCTGTCCTGAACACCGAGGGCGACACCACGTGACGCTGCACCAGGCGGGGCATGATCGTGACCTCGCCACGTGTGGATCACCACTGGCCAGTTCCGTATCGCGACGTACTGGGGTGCGCCAACGTCCGTGCCGTATCGTGGGTTGCATGAACGAGCGCGCTCCCGTGGTGGCGATTGTCTACAATCCCACCAAGTTCAACGACAGCACGCAGTGGAAAAAGTCTGCCCACCAGATCTGTCAGCAGGAGGGGTGGGCCGATCCCCTTCTGCTGGCAACGACCCGGGACGATCCGGGGCAAGGCATGACTCGAGAAGCCGTACGGCAGGATGTGGATCTCGTCTGCGCTGCCGGTGGCGACGGAACGGTTCGGCAGGTCGCCACCGTCCTGGCCGGGACCAGAACGCCGATGGGGATCATCGGCATGGGCACTGGAAACATCCTGGCGCGCAACCTCGATCTTCCCATCAACGATTTCGACAAGGGGCTGCGCACGGCGCTACGCGGTCGCAGACGCACCATCGACCTGGGATGGGTGAGCTTCGATGGTGCCACCGAGCAATGCTTCACGGCCATCATCGGCATGGGATTCGATGCCGACACCATGGCGAACACATCGGAGGCCGGAAAGGCCGAGTACGGATGGATCGCCTACATCGTTGCTGCCCTGCGCTACCTGGTGCAGCCCGGTTTTCGAGCAACCGTCACCATTGACGGTGAGGTGTGTGAGGCGCAGCGCGCTCGCAGCATCCTGCTGTGCAACTGTGGGCTGTTGCCCGCCGGGATCCGTCTGGTTCCCAGCGCCCGCATCGACGACGCGCGCCTGGACTCCCTGGCCCTGGCACCACACGGAGTGGTTGGTTGGCTGGCAGTTGCGGCAAAGGTCATCACGCGCAGTCGTCTCGGGGGCCGCTTGGTGCGCCACCACCCCTGCCGCACAGCCGAGGTGCGCGCCTCCTCCCCGGTACTGGCCGAGGTGGATGGCGACACCTACGGCAAGGTACGCCGCATGTCGGTGCGAGTACAGCCCATGGCGCTCCAGGTGAGAGCAGCCGTGTGATCTCACCGCGACCGGGAGTCACCGCCTCCTGGCAAGCGTGCACCCTCACATGTGGCGAATTCACGCGTGGCGGATGGGTGTTCCCCGGGCAATGGTGCCCTCATGCGGCGGGCACGCCACCGGACAGTTCGGCAACGACGGCTCGGGCAAGGTCCCGATCATGGCGAGCAGCTTGGGCCAGGAATGCCGGGAAATCGGTGACGGCCGTACCATCGGCCCGATCCGAGAGCACCCGTACCACGGCAAAGGGCATGCGAAGATGGCTGGCAGCCTGTGCCAGTGCCGCCCCCTCCATCTCCACGGCAAGCGCATCGAAGGTGTCGTGGATCCAACGCACCTTGGCCGGATCACCGATGAATTGATCCCCACTGGCAATCGTCCCGGAAACCACCCGCCGACGAGCGTCGAAGACCCGTGCCGCACACCCCATGAGGACGGAGTGCAGCCGTTCGTCGGGCTGCCAGCTGCGGGGTTCCCCCGGTACCACACCGATGGGGTCGTCGAATGCCGTGCCATCGGCGTCATGCTGGACGAATCTGTTGCCCACGACGACGTCACCAATGTCCAGATCGGGGCCAGCCGCACCCGCGACGCCCGTGAAGATGATGCAGGAAGCACCATTCTGGGCCAAGGCACTGGCTGCCAGGGCAGCATTGACCTTGCCGACACCGCACTGTGCCAGTAGGACGTCGGTGCCATCCAGCCGGCCACCCACCAGTGGACAGGGCCCCTCGATGGGGTGGGCATCGACGAGACAGGACTGAATGAGTTCGACCTCCGACTCCATCGCTCCCATGAGCCCAATGGGCCCGGACAGTTTCCTCTGCCCGTCTGGTCCACTTCCCGTCACTTCAATCTCCATTCCTGCAGGAACATCTTCTCGCCAAGCCTTCACGGATCAGCCCTTGATCCACACACATTCCCCGGCTCAGCGAAATGGTTCGGGATCCCCGGCCCCTTCACGGGTGATGACAGCCGTACCGGAGCTGAAGTCAACCACGGTCGTCGGGTCGAGGCCACAGTCACCGGAGTCGAGTACCGAGTCGACCCGACCGTCCAGGGCCTCCTTCACCTGCCATCCGTCGGTCATCGGCAGTTCCTCATCCGGCAGGATGAGGGTGGATGAGACGATCGGCTCTCCCAGGATGTCCATGAGGGCCAGGGCAGTGACATGTTCGGGCACCCGCACACCAACCGTGTGTTTCTTGGGATGCAGCATCACCTTGGGGACGTCTCGGGTGGCCCGCAGAATGAACGTGTAGCGTCCCGGAACTGCTGCCTTGACGGCACGGAACACCCAGTTCTCCATCTGGACGTACTGGCCCACCTGAGCGAATTCGCTCATGACGAGGGTGAAGTGGTGCTTCTCGGACAGCTGACGAATCTCCCTGATGCGTTCCAGAGCAGCCTTGTTGCCCAATCGGCATCCAAAGGCATAGCCCGAATCGGTCGGGTAGGCGATGAGACCACCGTCCCGAAGGGTGTCGACCACTTGGTTCAGCGAGCGTCGTTGCGGGTTGTCCGGGTGCACCGGATAGTACTTGGCCATGAAGTCCATCCTAGGCAGATGCACGGTGTGCCGGAGTCCTTCCGGGATCAACTCCTCATCTGCGGGCGAACGAACACGTGGCATCCCCCCGACCCGTCACATGATCCATGCCGACCACGTTCAGTACGATCGTTTCCCGCGGTTCGTCCACGTGCACCGTGAGCCCGTCCCCGGAGGTGGTCACCGTCATCGTCGAATCAGGCTCGAGCATTCCCTGAGCGGTGCTGCGCGCGACCGAGCTGGCCAACTCACCGGCCGGATGACCCACCAGCATGGGTCCTGATGCTCGTTCACACCCGGCACGAGAGGCTGCCGATGCCACTGTCACGGCGTGTCTGGCTGCCCGGGCCTTGACCGCCCCGTCAACGGCCAGACCTCCCATGAGCAGCACCAGGGGCAGGATGAGTGTCATGGCCACCGAGAAGGAAGCGCCACGCGAGGAGTCACCACTGGTCATGGCACCAGCTCACACGCTCACGATGCAGCGACGGAAGATGCATTGCGGAAAATACTCCTACTGTTCACCTACAAGTAAAACCATGTGCAATTTTGTTCATCTGGATAGGCTGTGCATCACACGGTTCCAGGCCGTTGTATGTGCCGTACGAGAAAGGTCACGTCACCATGACCAAGGTCAAGAAGGTCGCCCTGCTCACTGCGGGTGGTTTCGCCCCCTGTCTGTCAACAGCCATCGCCGGACTCATCGAGGAATACACCCAGGTGGCCCCCGAGGCGGAGATCATCGCCTACCGTCACGGCTATGAGGGGCTCCTCAAGGGTGACTACCTGACCATCACCGAGGAGGTGCGTCGCAACGCCGACATCCTCACCCGGTTCGGCGGCTCCCCCATCGGAAGCTCGCGCGTCAAACTCACCAACACCGCCGATCTCGTCGACCGTGGTCTGGTCGACGAGGGGGACGATCCGCTCAAGGTGGCCTCCGAGCGCCTCATCGCCGACGGGGTGGACGTACTGCACACCATTGGCGGCGACGACACCAACACCACTGCCGCAGATCTTGCCGCATACCTCGCCGACAACGACCACGGGCTGACCGTTGTCGGACTTCCCAAGACGATCGACAACGACGTCGTACCGATCAAACAGTCCTTGGGCGCATGGACCGCCGCCGAGCAGGGATCCAGGTTTGCACAGAACATCGTCGGTGAGCACAACTCCGGCTCGCGAATGCTCATCATTCACGAGATCATGGGCCGCAACTGTGGTTGGCTCGCCGCGGCAACGGCTGCCGAGTACCACGCCTGGGTCGGTGAACAGCAGTGGCTCCCCGAGATCGGGCTGAGCAAGGAGGCTTGGGACGTCCACGCGGTGTACGTCCCGGAATCCCCACTCGACCTGGATGCCGAGGCCGAACGACTGGGCACGATCATGGACGAGGTCGGCAATGTGACGATCTTCCTGTCCGAAGGTGCCGGTCTGGAAGCCGTCGTCGGCGAAATGGAACGCCATGGCGAGGAGGTGCCACGCGACCCGTTCGGCCACGTCAAGATGGACGAGATCAATCCGGGCACCTGGTTCGCCAAGCAGTTCGCCGCCAAACTTGATGCCCGCAAGGTCATGGTGCAGAAGTCCGGGTACTTCTCCCGTTCGGCTGCGTCGAACCAGGCAGACATCGATCTCATCTTCCAGTGCACCAAGCTCGCCGTCGAGTGTGCCCTGAGCGGCCGGTCCGGCGTCATCGGCCAGGATGAGGAGAATGGCGACGAGCTCACCAGCATTGCCTTCGACCGGATCAAGGGTGGAAAACCCTTTGACACGAGCACCGAGTGGTTCACCACACTGTTGAGCGAGATCGGCCAGGCCTGACGCCCGCCCTCCGGGGTCCGTGCGTCGAAGGACCCCGGTTCGTGCGTTCTGCACGTCGGAACCGAACCGGGGGGCGTCGGCAGGTTCACCGATTGAAGATGCTCATGATGGCCGACGCCGCAGCAGCACCTGCACCGAGCACTCCCCCGACCTTCTTGGCCTTGCCCTCGTGTGTGGTCTGTTTGCGTGCAGCACCATGAAGTGTGATGTCGTAGCGAGGCAGCTCGGCGAACCAGATGGCGTCGTTCGCCTGCGTTCGCATGACGACGTTGGGGGCCACCATGATCTGCTGCGCCGCGCTACGGAGCTGATTCATCTGCGGTCGTGGCGCCGTACCAATCGTCACACGCACGGTCGACGCCAGTCCTGATTCACCGGCGACCATGCGTACGTCGGAGTGCAGGGCGGATCGGGTGACCGCCGAGGAGGTTGGCTCAGGCTTCTCCCCCCTCTGCTTGGCCTCCTCACGCAGTCGCTTCTCCTGCTGTTTCTGGGCGCGACTGATGAATGCTGCGTCCCAGTGGCCCGGGACCGTCCACACCTCCGGATCGCCCACCAGAGGCTGGTCACAGTCATTCCACTCCCATGCCACGGCTGGCTGATTGGACGTCGCCGTCCACGCCGAGATGAGCAGGATGAGCCGTGCCATGAGATTGAAGACCAACATGATGATGATGACTGATCCGAAGGCCTGCACGGCACGGTTGGAGGAGAAGGCCTTGACCAGGTACCCAGCGCCGATCTGGAGCAGGCCGAAGAGAAAACCAGCCACCAGGGAGCCGCGCATGATCGCCGGCCAGTTGCGTCTGCCCTTGGGCAGCGCCGTGAAGAGGAACATGAAGAGGATCCAGCCGGCGATCGTCGAGGCGACGATCGCCGCCAGGATCATGAACACCTCATGGCCCCTGATCGATCCGAGATGGGTCACTCCGGCGATCCATTCGGCAGCCAATGAACCGAACTGTGAGGTGGCAATCGTGAGGCCAAGGGTGATGAGCAGCCCGAAGAAGGTCAGCGCATCCTCCAGCTTCGACCAAAAGAACCCGCGATTGTCGTTGACCATGTCGAAATCGGGTTCCCACTCGGCGCGCACTCCGCGGCGCAGGTTGCCGATCCATCCTGTTCCGGCCCACAACGCAGTGATCATCGTCACGGCAAGCGTCCACCCAGAACCTGTGGTGGCCAGCGAGGTGTCGATGATCTCGGACACCGAGAGGTCTCCCCCACCAGGTGCCAAGGTCTGTTCGATCGCCTTCTTGACCGCATCGAGCAGATCGGGACGGGTGTGGGTGAGCAGGAGGGAGAGGATGGAGAAGGCCAGGGCAATGACCGGAATCATGGACAGAACCGTGAAGTACGTGATGGAGGCAGCGATGTGATTGCCCATCCGCCGGTTGAACCTGGTGATGGCACGCAGCACATGTGCCACCCATGGAGTGGCCTGGATCTTGGTTAGGTTCACGTCAACTCCCCTCGGAGCTGATCTTCTCATGACTCGATGGATTCGTCAGGTCACTTGTTCACCAACAGGTGAGCCACTGCAGTCACCTCGGCCCGGTGACCTCCTTGGTCAGGACGATCGGAGCGTTGGCGTTCAGGAGACTCGGCGCGCCTTGCGGCGCTGTGCCAACTCGTCAACGACGTGATCGGGGCACTCGCCGCCGACCCGCTCGACGGGGAGCTGGGAAAGACTGCCCTGCACGTCCCGCCACACTCCTCCCAGGGAGATGGCGAAGATGCCCTGTCCGCCCTGCAGCAGGTCAAGAACCTCACTGTCACTGGTGCATTCGTAGACCGACACGCCGTCACTCATGAGGGTGACCTCGGTGAGATCCTCCACTCCGTTGGAACGCAGATGATCGATGGCAATCCGAATCTGCTGCAGGGACACTCCCGCATCGAGCAGACGTTTGATGACCTTGAGCATGAGAATGTCGCGGAACGAGTAGAGACGCTGGGACCCCGATCCGCGCGCGCTCCTGATCTCCGGACGTACCAGGCCAGTACGAGCCCAGTAATCCAGCTGACGGTAGGTGATCCCAGCAGCTCCGGAGGCCACCGGGCCACGGAACCCGATCCCCTCGGGCACTGGTGAGAAGTCACCAGCGAAGAGCACGTCCTGGGTGCGCCGGGGAGCTGGCTCACACGATTCAGAAGCGCTCATGGTTGTCCATCCTCACTGGTTGCGCATCGACCACATGGATCGTTCCTGCACTGATGAACTTATGGTGTCGGCGTGTCCTGATCCTCAACGCCACGCCGTTCGGAGGAGGAGAAAAACAGGAAATCGCTCTGACTACGTATTATGGTGTACATGAAGGTCAACTACAGGTGGAGGGTTGGCACTGCGGCCGAACCGAACGGGGCATTGCACTTCAGTCGTCGAAATCGTCCGGGGAGACCTGGTCGAGGAACTGCCGAAACTCCTCGACCTCGTCCTGGGGATCGGCATCCAGGATGATCCCCACCTCGTCGATGAGCTCCTCGGGGCACTGAAGCTGCACCCCGATGCGCTGTGACAAGGCCACCAGATCGGATGGTCGGGCGTCGAAAACGGTGTCGCCGATCTGCATCTGTGCGAGCCACACTCCCTCATCGATTCCGGTGATGGTGAATGCCGGTGGATCGTCGACCATGTGCAGCAGCACACGTGCCATGAGGTCATGGGTGAGTGGTCTGTCAGGCTGTGTCTCATCAAGTCCCTGCGCTATGGCTCCGGCCTCCACGGCACCGATCCAGATCGGTAGGCACCGCGATCCTCCCTCCTCCCGGAGCAACAGGATTGGTGTGTTCGACACCTCGTCCAGCCGAATCCCCTCTATCAGCAGGCTCACCATGACTCCACCGTAGTTCACTGTGCCGACCAGTACTCCAGAAGGTCGTAGACCATTGCCGTGTGCGCGTGCATCATGAGTTGGGTGACCTCTGAGGCAGCCTTTGACGACTTCTTGGGTTGCCGGGCCAGTGGGATGAGGCTCTGCTCGATGAGCCCGGCTTCCTGTTCGGCAGCCTGTCGAACGGCACGCAGGTGACGGCTGTCCATTCCATAGGCGCTGAGTCGACGTGCAGCCACGCACACCACCAAGGCCTCCTGGCCGTACCAGCTCTGACCACGTTTGGGGCGTACGAGTTGATGACGCTCCAGCTCCAGCAGGAAGGCCTCGGTGATCCCACTGGCACGGATGAGCTGGCGTCGAGTCAACTGCACCGGACCCTTGGGGCGTTCGATCTTCACATTAGGAGCTGTGCTGCCCTCCAACGGGGTCGGCACGCTCGACGAGGGACTGGGTGGCTGCTTGCCGCGGTCGATGAGCTCGAGATTCTCCCGGATCACCTTGAGTGGGAGGAATCGGTCACGTTGGCAGGTGAGGATGTAACGCAACCGTTGAATGTCATCCTCGGAGTATTTGCGATATCCCGACGGCGCACGTTCCGGGCTGAGCAACCCCTCCGACTCCAGATATCGGATCTTGGAGATCGACAGGTCAGGATACTCCGGGGTGAGCAGGCGCATGACCTGCCCGATGGTCCGGACCTTCTCGACCATTACAGACGCCCATGCCCGCCAGTGTGGAAGATCATCCGGAACTTCCCGATCTGCACCTCGTCGCCGTCTCGCAAGGCAGCCGTGCCATCGACGAGCGTGCGATTGACGTAGGTGCCGTTGAGGCTGCTCTGGTCCTCGACGAAGACCTTGCCGTCCCGACGGATGAATTTCACGTGATGTCGGGAGACGGTGATGTCGTTGAGGAAGATGTCGGAATGGGTGGATCGCCCAGCCGTCGTCACGTCGTGATCCAGGAGGAATCGGGCGCCCAGGTTGGGGCCGCGTTCGACGACGAGCATGGCATTGCCCTCGGGCAGGGCGGCAATGGCATCCACGACGTCGGAAGGCAGTTCCTGATTGTCCGCACTGACCTCGTCGCCGATCATCGGGATGACGCCAGTGGCGTCACCACCCACCTCGGCGGGCACACCGAGCCGATGGCCACACCGGGAGCAGAAGTTGGCGTCGACGCTGTTGTCGTGTTGGCACACCGGACACACATTCGACATGGACTTGTCATGCTCGCTCATGGCTCACCTCTGGAGATCGTGCAGTGGTGACGCAACGGGAAATCCCTGATCGTCACTGAGGTATTCGAAAACTACTGTAGTGGTAACTACCGTACTGGAGTGGCAAAAGACATTGGTGTCGGCTTCACAACGGCAGAAATGGTCAGCGAATCCGACGGCGTGATGCTCACCGAACCACCGACCTGCGCAGATTCCACCTGGGACACCAGTCCACCACGAAACTTCGCGCCCTCGGTGAGTGCGTGTGGTTCACCGAGCACGGTGAGGGTCATGGGGCGTTTCACCTTTTTCCCCGACACGACGAGCCCATTGGCGTCCCGGCCAAACCATGTGTTGGCCACCACTCGAATGTCCGAGTTGACGGCAATGGCCTCGGCGCCGGCATCCCGCAGCTCCTCGACGGCGTTGAGGAGCAGGTCGGAGGTGACCTTGTCACGCGGATCATGAATGGTGATCGTCACCCCGGGACCACTCACCGGGGTCGTACCGGACATCACCTGCAACCGGTGCTGTTCCTCGGTGGCCTGTTTCTCGGCAATCTTGTGGGAGTCCGCGCCCGACTGCAGCTGACGTTTGGTCTCGCGCAGATCGGCGATTTCGGAGTCAAGCTGCCGCGAGGAGGTGGACAGTCGATCCAGCACCGTGATGAGGTCAGACCTGCTCATCGCGGCATACTCGTCCTGGGCACTACGATGGCGCACCTGCGTGACGAGCACCATGGAGAACAGGCACAGGATGAGGGCCACGGCGATCTGTCCCTTCGCCGGCCGGGCCAGATCGTGACGCAGCTGTTGCCAGGAGATGTGGTGCCGGTGCGGCTCAGGCATGGAACACCTCCCGTCGAATGGCTGCCGCATTGGTGAAGATCCGGATTCCCAGTACGACGACCACCGCGGTCGACAGTTGCGAACCCACCCCGATGAGGTCACCCACCCACACGATGAGTCCGGCAATGAGCACGTTGGAGATGAACGAGATGATGAACACCCGATCGGAGAACGTGTGGGCCAGGTAGGCGCGCAACGCGCCGAACAGTGCGTCCATGGCGGCGACGATCATGATGGGCAGGTACGGCTGCAAGGCCGGGGACAGATCTGGATGGAGCACCAGGCCAAGAATCACGCCCACAACCAGTCCTAGAATTGCGAGCATCGCGGTTCCTTTCGCCTGTCCATCACGTCACGACCCAATTGTGGCTCGTCAAAAACCTACCGCGGTTCACTGTAGGACACGGACACATTGTGCGATTCGGGAAGAGTCACCGCGTCGAGCGTCTCCATCTGGTAACGAACCCGGAAATTGTCGGAATGGTACTGCAGGATGGTTCCACCATCGGTCTGGGCGAACTGGCCCGGCAGGGTCTGCGCCGGACCAATGACCTTGATGACGTAGGGAGCCGAGATCGACGCGTAGTTGACGGTGATCGCCGATCCAGCGGTGCGGATGGCTGTCTTGCTCGACAGACGGCGGTCGTTGATGGCGATGGCCTCCGCCCCACTGCCCCACAAGCCATTGACCACCCGTCGCAGATCGGTGTCGGTGAGTCTCCCCTCCTCCGACGAGGCCTTGGAGTCATCCACCGTGATCTTCACCCCGGGACCGCTCACCCTGCTGACCGCCGCCGCATCGGCCTGCTTGGACTGGTGATCGGCAGCAGCAGACCACGTACCCGCCCGGACCCTCATGCGATGCACCTCACCCTCCAGCTCGGAGATCTGACGTTGCTGATCGGCCTGATGAGCCTGTGCCGCCTCCACCCGTCTCACCAGATCGCCACGTTCCGCCGCCGTGACCGGCTGCTGCAGGGCCGTGGTGCGCCATGCCGTGCCCAACCCCAGTCCGGCAATGAGCAGTACTGCGATGGTTCCCACGTGCAGACGGCGGCGACGTCTGCGATCAAGAGCGGCCGGGCCGGAGACGGTGGATCCGTTCTCCTGAGTGTGGGGGGCGGGCTTCCCATGGTCGTCCTGGTCGTGTCGTCGCTCGGCCTGGGCTGCTCGTGTCTCGGCCTGCGTCACAGCGGCATAGCTGGGATCGACGGCCTGCTCGCGAATCTCACGCAGCAGATCCATCGTCCAGTCCGCACGCCGACCCGATGTGGGGTCGATGGGTACCTGATCCTCCTCATCCGTCATGGCCGCCACATCACTTCCTGTGCACCGGGGTGGATCCGGACGTGGACGCAGGTTGTTGCGAGCTCAGCGGTGGCAGGGTCTGAACCAGGTGAATGGCTTGACGGACGTAGAGGATTCCAGCCCACCAGTACAGCCCGGTGCCCCACAGGGCGAAGGCCCAGCCGATGATCCGGGCAATCGTCCACCCACCTCCCATGTGGCCGAGCAGCACCAGGGGGAAGGAGTACAGCAGGCAGAACGTGGCTGCCTTGCCGACGAAGTGCACCGGCAGCGAGGTGAATCCACGGCTGTGCAGGCTTGGCACCAGACACAGCAGCATGAGGTCACGAGCTGCCAGGGCGACGACGATCCACAGCGGCACCACGCCACGCACCAGCAGGGCGACGACGATGGCGAAGATGTAGAGGCGATCCGCAATGGGGTCGAGCATCTGCCCCACCCGCGACACCTGATGCCACCGGCGGGCGATCTTGCCGTCAAGCAGATCGGTGAGCCCGGCAATTGCCAGCACGACCACTGCCCAGACGTCTGCTCGTGGCCCCACGATGAGCCAGATGAACAGCGGTACCCCCAGTAGTCGGATCACTGAGAGCACGTTGGGGACCGTCCAGAAGGCGTCCGTGTCGTAGGTCGCACCAGTCTGTTCGATCTCGTCGGTCACGTCTTCCACCCTAAGCGCTTTGTCCAGCTGGATCTGTGTTCGGAACGTTCGTGTCGCACGTCGATGGCACGCAGATACCGCGCAACGACCTGAGGTGCCACGACGTCCCAGTCGAAGTCCCGGGCCCGTCGCACCCCTGCCTGCTCCGCACCAAGCCCACGGGCACGTCGCTGCAACGCGGCACCAATCGCTGCGGCCAGGGCATCGGCGTCTCCCACCGGCACCAGGGCTCCGAGAACGCCGTCGCGAGTGGTGAGCACCTCACGGAACCCGGGCAGATCACTGGCCACCACGTCGGCCCCAGCTGCCAGGGCCTCCACGAGAACGATCCCGAACGACTCGCCCCCGGTGTTGGGGGCGACGTAGACATCGGCCCTGCCAAGCATCTTGTCACGTTCTGCATCGGGAAGTGGGCCGGTGAACCGTAGACCGGTGCCATGCGGAGGCACCCCCGGCCCCACGACAACGGGGTCGAGACGAGGAAACTCATGACGAACCTGGTCGATGGCGGCCGCGAAATGTTCGAATCCCTTGCGTGACTCGTCGAAGCGCCCCAGAAACATGACGGTGGGGCGTCCGCTGCGCCACGGTGACCCAGCTGGATCGTGTGACGTGCCCGCAGCAGAGGTGGACAGGCGGCGTATCCGTGACACATCGACCCCGTTGCCGATGATGGTGGGCTCCACCCCCCAACACCGACGTGCGGTGGCTGCAGCAGCTGCGGAGACGGCGATGGCATCGTCGATGCGTGCGATGGACGACGGGGCCACCTTGCGAGCAGCACGAATCATCGGGGTGTCGACGGTTGCGGCGTGAAAGGTCGCCACCAGAGGACAATCGGCATTCCACAAGGTCAGCAGCGAGCTCGACGGAGTCATCGGCTCGTGCACGTGCAGGACGTCGAAGCTGTGCGCGTCGAGCCAGGCACGCACACGCATGGCGGTCCTCACACCGAATCCCACTCGTGCCACCGACCCGTTGACCGTGACGGCAACCGTGCGTCCCGACGAGGTGAAGCACTCGGTCGGGAGCCCGAACCCCTCCAGACGATCCCGTCCAGGGTGTCCCGGTCCCAGGATGTGGACGATGTGGCCGTGGCTGCGCAACCAACCGGCCAGCCCCAGAACGTGATTCTGCACTCCCCCGGGGTAGGAGAAGTTGTAGGGGCAGACCAGACCGATCCGCAACCAGCTGTGAGCGTGCAGGCAGGGGGTGTCAGGAACCTGCCGGGAATCTGGACCGTGTCGCGCAGGTCTGGAATGGGTGCAGCGTGTGGGCTGGCGTCCCGAGGCCATCAAGCCCTCACCCCCGGGACGAACGGCTGCATCATGTGCCAGTCGACGACATGACGACGAATGTGGGGGGCGAACCAGTCGGCGAGCTGTTGCGTGGTGCGCCGAACCTGGTCATGAAGTGGCCGTGGCCCAAGATCCAGCGGGTCCGAGAGATCGATGTGCATCGTCGTGGTGCTGTCGTAGTGGCAGCACACCCCCACCAGGGCAGCCCCGGTCGTGGCAGCCAGCAGGGCCGGGCCAGCAGGCATGGTGGCAGGAACCGGACCATCCGGCGTCTGCCAGACGATCGGGACGCCGCGTCCAGTGAGATCGCGATCGGCGACCAGACAGACGGTGCGTCCCTCGGCGATGTCGTCACGCAGCAGATTGACGAGACCGTGCCGTTCATGTCCACGAATCCTCATCCCCAGCTGCTCCCGTGTGCGGCAGAACAACTCGAACTGTGCCCTCGGAAGATTCTCCGCGACGGAACTCGGGGAGAAGCCGCGTCTGGCCACCCAAGCCCCGGCCAAGTCCCAGGACCCCATGTGCGGCAGGGCCAGAACTGCCCCACGCGACAGGTACTCGCTGCGCAACCGGTCGAACTGCTCAGCATCGACATGGACCGAGCGGTCGATGTGATCGGTGGACCACCGTGGAAGTTGCATCGAGGTCATGAGGGTACGGATCCACGAGTCAACGGCCCGGGCCGTGCACCTGCTGCTCGGGATGGCTCCGGTCATGGCTTGGGCGTTGAGCTGCCACTGCCGTACACCGGTCACCGGATGGTGGGCGAGCACGGTGCCCACGACTCGCGAGAGTGGCTGCCACACCGGTGCTGGCACCGGGGCGAGCCCAGACATGAGCCTGGCTCGTACCGTCCGGTCCCCGTGCTGGGAGGACTCGCGATGCCGGATCCGCACGGCTGGCGTCATCTCATGACTCCGACTGCCGTTTCACGGCCGTCATGCGTTGTCCCACGGTGATGGCGCCGGCAACGGTGAGGTAGCACAGCCCCACCGGAAGTGCCCAGCAGAACCAGTGCGCAAGGACGCCGACTCGTGCCAGTCCAGTGATCTCCACGGCAACCAAGCTGATGAGCAGCCGATCCGCCCGGGTGGCGATGCCCATCTTGGCGTCCATGGACAATGATTCCGCCTTGGCTCGCACGTATGACGTGACCAAGCTGAGGATGAGCGCCGCCAGAGCCACCCCGCACCACAGCGTGCTGTGGCCGGGACCTGCGTAGTACAGCGCGATCCCGGCAAAGACCGCCCCGTCCCCGAACCGGTCGAGGGTGGAGTCGAGGAAGGAACCCCACTGGGAGGTACGACCGAGCTGACGAGCCATGTTGCCGTCAAGGGAGTCGGAGAAGATGAAGAGTGTGATGAGCAGGGCCCCCTGCCACAGCCACCCCTGCGGCAGGCAGACCAGTGCCATGACGACCGCACCGATGGTACCGATCCACGTGACCATGTCGGGGGTGACGTGCATGGCAAGCAGGCCGGAGGCCAGTGGTCGCATGACCTTCTGCCACCCCTGACGGAACCGCTCAAGCATACTTCTCCCAGGCGTCGGCAAGAAGATCGCGCCCGTCGGACAACAACTGTGGTACGGCACGTACACCGGCCACGATGGGCAGGAAGTTCGTGTCACCCACCCAGCGAGGCAGGACGTGCTGGTGCAGGTGCGCGGCGATTCCCGCTCCCCCGGCAGCTCCCTGGTTCATGCCGATGTTGAATCCCTGCGGATGGCTCACGTCGGTGAGCACCCGGATGGCCGTGCGCGTGAGCTCGGCCATCTCGGCAACCTCCTCGTCGGTGGCGTCGATGTAGCCGGAGATGTGCCGATACGGGCACACCAACATGTGCCCCGGACCGTACGGGTAGAGGTTCATGATGACGTAGCAGGTCGCACCGCGATGGATGATGAGGGCTTCGGCATCGTCACGCTGCGGCGAGGAGCAGAACGGGCAGGCCTTGCCGGCATCGGAGGTCTTGGGCTTGTTCTCCCCACCGATGTAGACCATCCGGTGCGGGGTCCAGAACCTGCCGAAGGCATCGGGAACCCCCACCATGTCCTCGGCGAATTCCACCATCACCTCGTCAGGTGTGCTGGGCTGGTGACCACTGGACCGATCACCATCCACGCGACGGTTGACCGGTGTTGCCCCTTCCTGTGATGTGTTCATCGTCATCACTCCTGGACGGTACGGACGTTCTCGGAGTCCGGCGAGTCGTTGCGGCGGGCCTGGTCCCATGCCTTGATGAGGTCCACTGCCTGGGCACGAGGCACACCGTTGAGCTGGGAACCGTCCCGGAATCGGAACGAGACCGTCCCCCCATCGCGATCCTCACCGCCGGCGATGACGATGAACGGCACCTTGGTCTGGGTGGCGTTGCGGATCTTCTTGCCGAATCGGTCGTTGGAGGTGTCGAGGTCGACGCGAATGCCGACCTGCCGCAGCTGGGCCGCAAAACCCTTGAGGTAGTCGTCGAACTCCTCGGCCACCGGTACGCCCAGCACCTGGGTCGGCGCGAGCCAGACCGGGAAGGCCCCGGCGTAGTGCTCCACGAGCACGCCGATGAACCGCTCGACCGAGCCCAGCTTGGCGGAGTGAACCATCACCGGGCGGCGGCGCGACCCATCCGGTGCGGTGTACTCCAGCTCGAACCGTTCTGGCTGGTTGAAGTCGTACTGCACCGTCGACATCTGCCAGGTGCGTCCGATGGCGTCCTTCACCTGCACCGAGACCTTGGGGCCGTAGAAGGCAGCACCGCCCGGATCGGGCACCAGCGGCAGCCCCGTCGACTCGGCCGCCTCGCGCAGGATCTGCGTGGCAGTCTGCCAGTCCTCGTCGGAACCGATGAACTTGTCGGCATGCTTGTCGTCGTCACGGGTGGACAACTCGAGGTAGAAGTCGTTGAGCCCGAAGTCACGCAGCACCGACAGGAAGAAGTTGATGAGCATCGTGATCTCATCGCCAGCCTGCTCAGGGGTGCAGTAGGTGTGCGAGTCGTCCTGGGTGAACCCACGCATACGAGTCAGCCCGTGCACGACTCCGGATTTCTCGTAGCGGTAGTCGTGGCCCAGTTCGTAGAACCGCAGCGGCAGGTCTCGGTAGGAGCGCCCCCGGGAGCGGAAGATGAGATTGTGCATCGGGCAGTTCATGGCCTTGAGGTAGTACTCCTGGCCGGCCTTGGTGACGTTGCCCTCGGCGTCACGCTCCTCGTCGGCGAGCATCGGGGGGAACATCGTGTCCGCGTAGTACGGCAGGTGCCCCGAGGTGTGGAAGAGACCGCCCTTGGTGATCTCGGGGGTGTGGACGAAGTCGAATCCGGCAGCCAGGTGGCGCTGGGTGACGTAGTCCTCGATGATGTGGCGCAGGATGCCACCCTTGGGGTGGAACAGGACGAGCCCCGGACCGACCTCCTCGGGGAAGGAGTAGAGATCGAGTTCGGCACCGAGCTTGCGGTGATCACGCCGGGCGGCCTCGGCCATGCGGGTCTGGTAGGCGACGAGATCCGTCTTGGATGCCCAGGCCGTGCCATAGATGCGCTGCAGCTGGTCGTTGGCCTGGTCGCCCTTCCAGTAGGCGGCCGACGACTTCGTCAGGGCGAAGCCGTTGCCCAGATACTTGGTGGAGGGCACGTGCGGGCCCCGGCAGAGATCCTTCCAGGCCGTCGTCCCGTCCCTCCGGACGTTGTCATAGATGGTGAGTTCGGCTCCCCCGACCTCCACCGACGCACTCTCGGCCTCATGGTTGCCCTTGGAGCCGACGAGTTCGAGTTTGTACGGCTGGTCGGCGAGCTCGACGCGGGCCTCCTCCTCGGTCGTCACACGACGCACGAAGCGCTGGTTCTCCTTGACGATGCTCTTCATGCGCTTCTCGAGATCCTTCATGATCTCTGGGGTGATTGCGCTGATGTTGCCGAAGTCATAGTAGAAACCGTCGGTGATGAACGGCCCGATACCCAGGTTGACGTCGGGGTACAGCTCCTGGACGGCCTGGGCCATGACGTGGGTGCAGGAATGTCGGATGATGTTGAGCCCGTCCTGACTGGTGGCGAGCACGGGTTCGACGACGTCACCGTCCTGGATCTCACGCTGCAGGTCGAGCAGGGTGCCCGCGATGCGCATGGCCACGACATCACGATTTCTTCCGAACAGGTCCAGACCAGTGGTTCCGGTGTCCACCACGTGTTGTTGCTGCTGGTCGTCCCGAATCACGGTGATGGAGATGGACACGTGGATCTTCCCTTCGTCAAGCCACGGGCATACCTGGTCCGCGGTGGGTCTCGTGGTGCGACTCGCCTCATTCGGGGGAGTCACTGGCAATCATGTCTGAACACAGAGTAGTGGTGAGTAGTGTCGAACTGTGAACCGGCAGCCCCAGTGCATGAAAGTGCAGCAGCAATCCATCCTGCATGGACATGTGCTCATCACCGGGACGTGCGCATTCCGCGACCGGCACCGGGTGACGTGGCTGCCACGGCCACGTCACCCGAGATCACGTCACGAACTCGGCGGTACGCGAATTCGTTGCCCGAGGCCGGCGATCAGGCCTCCAGTGGAGCGTCCTCGAAACCTGCGGTGTCGATGACGAAACGGGAACGCACGTCGCCGGCGACGACGCGATCGTAGGCGACGTCGACGTCATGGACGCCGATCTTCTCGATCCTGGCCCCGATGCCGTGCTCGGCACAGAAGTCAAGCATTTCCTGGGTCTGCGCGATGCCGCCGATGTTGGACCCGGCCAGCGCCTTGTCGCCAGCAATGAGATTCCTGGCACTGATCTCCAGACCCTCCGGGGGCAGCCCGACGAGCACCATGGCACCGAACGGCTTGAGAAGACCCAGGTAGCCGCGCAGGTCGATCGGAGCGCTGATGGTGTTGAGGATGAAGTCGAACTCGCCGCGGTGGTTCGTGAAGAAGTCGGGTTCGCTGGTGGCCAGGAGTCTGCTGGCGCCGAGCTCCTTGGCGTAGGCCTCCTTGTTGGTGGTACGCGACAGGACGGTGACGTTCGCCCCCATGGCAACGGCGATCTGCACTCCCATGTGTCCCAGTCCGCCCAGACCGAGCACCGCCACGTTCTGCCCCTCGTGCACGTTCCAGTTCGCCAACGGCGAATAGGTGGTGATGCCGGCACACAGCAGCGGGGCCGCGACGTCGAAGTCCAGGGAGTCCGGGATGCGGCACACGAAGTTCTCGTTGACGACGACCTTCTGTGAGTAGCCACCCTGGGTGATCGTGCCGTCAACGTCAGTGGAGTTGTAGGTGCCGACGTTGCCGTTGAGACAGGCCTGTTCCTGGTGGTTGCGGCACTGCTCGCACTCACCACAAGAGTTCACCAGGCAGCCGACACCCACACGATCGCCCACCTGGTACTTGGTGACGCCCTCCCCCACAGCCGAGACGACGCCGGCGATCTCATGACCGACGGCCAACGGAAAATGCGCCTGTCCCCACTCGTTGCGCACGGTGTGGATGTCCGAGTGGCACACCCCGGCAGCCTTGATGTCGATGACGACGTCGTCGGCGCGTGGATCACGACGTTCGATCTCCACGACCTTGAATGGTTCGTCCGCAGAAGCCTTCTGAAGGGCCTTGACAGTGAAGGGCATGATTTCTCGCCTCGATCTTCGTGGTTCGATCCAGCCTGGAGGACCACCAGGCTCGGCTCCAATCCTAGTGAGCAACAAAGCAGACAGCAGGGATGTATGGCACGCCGAACCCTCGAGGGAGCAGAGTGCGACCAAGAGCGTGGAGGGGCACCCCCGTGGCATGGGCCATTCCATACGACACGAAAAATGGGGCCACGGTTTCGTGACCCCATGTCTGGTGGGCGATGCGGGGTTCGAACCCGCGACCCCTTCGGTGTGAACGAAGTGCGCTACCACTGCGCCAACCGCCCAGCGAGGAAGCACTCTATCGAACTCGAAGCGATTCGTCCACATCGGGAGAAATGACAACCCGTGATTGCCACGATGTCCGGGATCCTCGGACCATGACCTCACGCCCGCCGCACCGCGCAACGGCGTGTGCACCATCGCAGAAAAAATTTTCTTCACTCTGACTAGGGATTTCACTCCATCGACAGGGATTTTGAGGGCAACTGGACAGATTCCGACTTGCATTGCCCATCAACCTGCTCTAGTGTTTTCTCTCGTCGCCCGGCGGGTCGCCCCAAAGGAAACGACATGCGGACGTGGCTCAGTTGGTAGAGCATCACCTTGCCAAGGTGAGGGTCGCGGGTTCGAGTCCCGTCGTCCGCTCGGAGAAGGTCTTTCGACCTATCCACACTTCCGGTGGAGTGGCCGAGAGGCGAGGCAGCGGACTGCAAATCCGTATACACGGGTTCAAATCCCGTCTCCACCTCGGGCGGTTGGCGCAGCGGTAGCGCGCTTCCCTGACACGGAAGAGGTCGCCAGTTCAAACCTGGCATCGCCCACCACATCCCTCAGCTGTCGACGAAGGATCAGCTGAGGGTCTTTTCATGTCTGCCGTACCGGCATCGACTGTTCCCCTTGCACTCCTGTGGACTGGTGACGTCCCCGTTGTCACTGCCCCTGACCATCTGCTGCCACACGATGCACCGGGCTCTTCCGCAGCCCAATGCTCCGCAGTCCGGGGCGAGTTGGCGGAACCGTTTTCCGACCCACTGGTCGAGGCGTATGCCGTACCGTGAGAAGATGTCCCCAATCGATCACAGCGAGAACTGAGGGGAGGACGAGGTCCATGAGCGCTCCCATTCTTGGTCTGGCTCTGCCCTCGGCTGCTGACGCCCGCGCCAAAATCGCAGCTCTACGAATGCGCCAACGCATCTCAGCACTGCATCCCCACATCACCACCACCGCTGCCTTCGTGTCGGCCACCGGAAAGGTCACCGCTCCCAAGATCCATCCGACGTGGGAGGAATTCGTCCTCGTCCCCATGGACCTCACCCATCTGCAGTCGACCAGTTCCCAGATCACCAACCTGGGTGAGCACATCAGTTCACACCACCCCGATCTCAAGGTGACGGTTGCCCAGCCCATCGGCCCGGCTCCAGCCCTGCTCAACATCGTCGACTCACGACTTCGTCTGGCGACCCACCGGGCGCACAGCCAGGAGATCGACGCTCTCGTCCTGTCGGCGCCCGATGGTGGTGACAAGCGTGGAGCTGCGATGCTCTCGCGCATGTCGCGACTGTGGTCCCAGCATCATCACCTGCCGGCCCGACTGGCGACCCACGGAGTGCAGACCCGCGGCATCGCCGACGTCGTCACCGACCTGCGCCGAGAGGGACGACGTCACATCGCCGTGGGATCGCTGTGGGTGTGCGAGGACTCCGCCACACGGGAACACGACCGACGAGCCCGGGCAGCCGGCGCAGAGGTGGTCGGGGCCCCCGTCGGGGACGATGCGCACTTGGCGGCCTGGGCATTCCAGCGTTACTGCTCAGCTGCCCTGGGCATGGTGGCGAGCCCCGAGGACTCAGTCCCCGAGTAGTTTGTGGCGCTGCTCGTCGACATCGAAGTCGACGGCGGGCCAGGTGATGTTCATCGATCGCAGCGTCTCCAGAAGGATCTGTGCCACCGCCCAGTTGCGATACCACTTGTGGTCGGCGGGAATGACGTACCAAGGCGCAATGTCTGGATTGCACCGCTCCAACACGTCGGTGTACGCCTGTTGGTAGTCGCCCCATTTTGCGCGCGCGGCGATGTCACTCGGATCGAATTTCCAGTGCTTCTCCGGATTGTCCAGACGGGCCACCAGACGTTCCTGCTGCACCTTGGGTGAGATGTGCAGGAAGAATTTGACGATGACGGTGCCGCTGGCCGCCAGCTCGGCTTCGAACCTGTTGATGCGGTCGTACCGCTTGCGCCACACCTCTGGTTCGACGAGCTCGTCCACCCTGGCCACGAGGACGTCCTCGTAGTGTGATCGGTCGAAGACGCCGATCATCCCGGCGTCGGGAAGCTCGCGGCGGATCCGCCACAGGAAGTCGTGGGACAGCTCCTCCTTGGTCGGTGCCTTGAAGGCCGCCAGCTGAATGCCCTGCGGGTCGAGCAGGCCGAAGGTGTGCCGCACCACCCCGCCCTTGCCGGCCGTATCCATGCCCTGCAGGATCACCAGGACGCGACGAGCCGAGTCGGCATTGACGCGTCCCCGGGCGAAGAGCCGCTCCTGCAGGGCAGACAGCTGCTCGCCCATCTGCACGGCGACGTCCTTGGTCGTCTTCTTGTCGCCGGGTGCCTTGGGGGTGGCACCGGTGTCGATCTCTGCAAGATCGACCTGGACCTGGGGGCAGCGCAGCACATCGCGCAACATGCGGTCGTCATCAATGTCATGAGCCATGCCTCAATGGTCACCACCCCTGATGTCGCATGCATCTCGGTGGTCGAACGTGCATGGCATTTTCGGCCCACAGCACATTCCATCCCTCCCGGCAGAGCCTCATTCGGTCGTAGTATCAATCCCTACCGTCAAGCAGGAGGGAGATCCGTCATGGCCAACCAGTCCAGTACCGAACCTGCACCTGAGACTCCGCACGTACACCTGACCGATCAGCAGTGGCGCGAGCGCCTCAATGCCGCCGAGTACCACGTCCTGCGCGAGGCAGGAACCGAGGCACCAGGAGTCGGCGAGTACACCGACACCACCACCGAGGGCATCTATCGATGCCGGGCCTGCGGCTGTGAGCTGTTCCGTAGCGACGAGAAATTCGCCTCGCACTGTGGCTGGCCGTCGTTCTTCGCACCGATGGCCGAGGGCCGCGTCACCTATCATCACGACACCTCCATACCGGGGCGACCTCGCACCGAGGTGAGGTGCCGCAACTGCGGGTCGCACCTGGGCCACGTCTTCGAGGGTGAGGGCTACGACACGCCCACGAACCAGCGCTACTGCATCAATTCCATCTGCCTGAGCCTGGAGCCCACGCAGAACTGATACGCAGCACACTGTCGTGATCAGGGCTGGGGCGTGGATCTGGGGCGTGAGTCCGAGCTGGACTGTTGCAGGGGGCACTCTCCGGCGAGCCTGCCTGTCAGGCCATGACCGGCCAACTAGCCTGTCAGCGTGTCCCTTCAGCCATTCGTCCCACCGTTCACACAGGTCTGTGACGTCATCAAACAGACGACGTGGCACCACGACCTCACCGTGCGCGAGATTCCTGCTCCGACACGGATCGCCAAGGACAGCATGGCCATTGAGGCCGTCGTCTCCCACGATGGCGAGGAAATTGGAAGTGGCCGACTCATCGTGCTCCACCAGTCGTTCTGGGAGGACGCCTGGGAGGGCGATTACCGGCTCGTGACGATGTCCCGGGCCGAGGTCGACCACCAGATCGCCACCGATCCGCTGCTGGGCGAGGTCGCATGGTCGTGGCTCACCGACGCCCTGGACCAGCGCAGGACCACCTACCGCGCGGCTGCAGGGACGACGACGGCGGTCCTGAGTCACTCCTTCGGGCAGATCGCGGGAGACCCCGAGGAGAACCGTGTCGAATTGCGCGCCTCATGGACCCCCGACATCGAGGAGACCCATGACATCGTCGATCATCTCATGGCGTGGCAGGACCTGCTGTGCCTCACCTGCGGAATCCAGCCCGTTCCAGACGGCGTCGTCTCCATCGCACCCCGACGAGCCAAGTGAGTGGGAGCAGGATGCAACACGTTTCTCGACGGGCCCGGCCATGACGCCGCATGACGTGCCTGGTCAGGACATCGACCCTGATTCCGGGCTGCCCATTCTCAGCGAACCCTCCGAACCCCTGGCACCCGTCGTCGACACCCCCGAGGCCCTGACACGTACCATCACGGCCCTGCGTCATGGCACCGGGCCCGTGGCCATCGACACCGAACGCGCCCACGGATTCCGGTACTGGCCGCGGGCCTACCTCATCCAGCTGAGACGCTCCGGCAGCGGGACCCACCTCGTCGACCCCACTGCCTTTGATGACGGCTCCGCCGGTGTCGGTCTGGATGGCCTGGCGCAGGCGCTGTCCGGCACCGAGTGGATACTGCATGCCGCCATCCAGGACATCCCGTGCCTCGCCCTGGAGGGTCTTCGCCCCACCATGCTCTTCGACACCGAGCTCGCCGGGCGTCTGCTGGGACTGCCCAAGGTGGGCCTGGGCCACATGGTGGAACGTTACTGCGGGGTGCATCTGCTCAAGGAACACTCCGCCTCCGACTGGTCGCAACGACCGCTGCCCGAGGACTTCCTCGCCTATGCGGCCCTTGACGTCGAGCTGCTCGACGAACTGAGGGTCACGGTGTGGCACGACCTGCAGAATGCCGGCAAACAGGAGTGGGCGCGCCAGGAATTCGGCCACCTGGTCCAGGTGGCCGCAGCGGCCCCGTCCACCATGAGCGCCACCGATCCGACCCGCTGGCGTCGCACCTCGGGAATCGGCGAGGTCACCACCCGTGCCGGGCTTCAGGTGGTCAAGGACCTCTGGCAGGCCCGGGACTCCGTGGCCCAGGAGCTTGACGTGGCACCGAGCAAGGTGCTGCACGACCGAGTCATCATCTCCCTGGCCCGTCAGGTGGGTGCGTGCGTCACCCTCACCGATGCAGACGTTCGGAGAACCCGCGGATTCCGCCATGGCAGGGCCAAGGCACATCTCGACGTGTGGACACAGGCCATTCGTCACGCCGCCAGAACCCCGGCCAAGGAATACCCACCCAAGCGCGCGCCACGTGATCCCCACCGCATTCCCCCACCACGGAACTGGGAGCGCCACCATCCCGAGGCGGCCCGTCGGTGGCAGGCCGTGCGCCCGGCTGTCAACGAGTTGGCGGAGTCGGCACACATCGATCCAGCGAATCTCATCGCCCCCGACGCGGTACGACAGGTGTGTTGGCGGCCGCCATGGGACCTCAGTCCCATCGGTGTGGACGCCTTCCTCGCCGATCTTGGCGCCAGACAGTGGCAACGAGACCTGGTGGCAGGACGTGTCTCCCGAGTGCTGCGCTCGGCACGGTGATTCCCAGATCGGCACCGGGTTCCCGCACACCTGGGGGACCCACAAGTCTCGTCCGCTGGCTCCTCAGATGTGCTGGAGGAACTGGTTGACCGACTCGGCGATACCTGGTGCATCCAGGCCGATCCGTTTCATGATCGACGAGCGGGACGCCTGGGCGAGGAACTGCTTGGGGACACCGAGTTCGCAGGTGGGCGTCCACACCGCGGATTCTCGGAGTCGTGCCGAGAGCTGACTGCCCAACCCCTGGCTCACCAATCCGTCCTCGACCGAGACGACGGCTCGTGACTGGCGGGCCATCGACACGAGGGTGGGATTGATCGGCAACGCCCACCGTGGGCTCACCACCGTGACCTCCTCGCCGAGTGAGGTCGCTGCCTCCACCGCGGCTCCACACAGCTGTCCATGGGCCACCATGAGCACTCCACCGGGGGCGCCTTCCTTGAGCACATCCACCTCGTCGATGGTCCTGAGAACCTCGACGGTCTCGGGCATGGGGTCCTTGGAGTAGCGAATGACGGTGGGGCGGTCATCGATGTCGATGGCCTGCCACAGCACCGATTCCAGGTGGGCACGATCGCGCGGAGCGGCCATCATGAGGCCAGGGACGATCCCGCAGATGGCAAGGTCCCACATGCCGTTGTGGCTGGCTCCATCCGTGCCGGTGATCCCGGCACGGTCCAGGACGACGGTGACTCCCTGCTCGTGCAGGCCGACATCCATGAGCAGCTGGTCGAAGGCTCGGTTGAGGAAGGTCGAGTACAGCGCAACGACGGGGTGCAGACCGGCGGTGGCCATACCTGCCGCAACGGTGAGTGCGTGCTGCTCGGCGATACCGACGTCCATGACGCGATCGGGGTGTCGGGCAGCGAAGGGTGCCAGACCCACCGGATAGAGCATTGCCGCAGTGATCCCGAAGACGTCGGGGCGTTTCTCACCGATCTCCACCATGCTCGCGGAGAACGCACCGCTCCAGGTGTGTGTACTGGTCCCACCCAAGGATTGTCCGGTGGTGGGATCGATCTTGCCGACCGCGTGGAAGGCGTCCTCCTTGTTGTTCTCGGCTGCTGCGAAGCCCTTGCCCTTGACGGTGATGGCATGGACGATGACGGGACGGCCAAACCGTTTGGCAAGCTCGAAGGCACGTTCCAGGTCGGCCACGTTGTGACCGTCGACCGGCCCCAGATACTTGATCCCGAGGTCGGAGAAGATTCCCGGCCCACCGACCAGGACGTCCTTGACACCAGCCTTGACACCGTGCATGAGCCCGTAGACCTGCTTGCCCAGGGGGGCACCGGTCACGGCCTTCTTCATGCGCACCAGGGCGTCCTCGTAGTGCGGGTCGGTACGGATGGCCGAGAGCCGATCGGCCAGGCCGCCCACCGTTGGGGTGTAGGAGCGTCCGTTGTCGTTGACGATGATGACGAGTGGGAGGTCTGGTTGGGCGGCAATGGAATTGAGTGCCTCCCACGCCATACCGCCGGTGAGTGCCCCGTCCCCGATGACAGCCACCACGGTGCGATCGTCATGTCCCTGGCGCTGGAAGGCCCTGGCCATCCCCTCGGCCCATGACAACGAGGTGGAGGCATGGGAATTCTCGACCCAGTCGTGCTCGGACTCCGCACGACTGGGATACCCGGACAGCCCGTCCTCCTGACGCATCCTGTCGAACTGGTCGGCACGCCCGGTGAGGATCTTGTGGACGTAACTCTGATGACCGGTGTCGAAGATGATCGGGTCCCGTGGGGAGTCGAATACCTGATGCAGGGCGATGGTGATCTCCACGACGCCGAGATTCGGGCCGAGATGGCCTCCGGTGCGACTCACATGCTCGATGAGGAAGTCACGGATCTCCCCCGCCAGCTCCTCTGACTCCTCCAAGGAGAGTTGTCGAAGATCATCTGGGCAGTGAACGCGGTCGAGTAGGGACATGGTCACAATCCTATGCTCAATGCATGGCCAGTCACGTCGGTCACCTCATCGGGATGATGGGTTGACACGTGCCATGCGGTTCCTGACGTGAGGTGCCCTGCGATACGCCCGTCTCAGCGTGTCGCGGGGCACCTCGTCAGACGTGATCGCAGGTCATGCGCAACTGAGGCGACCCGAGCCGAACGTGTCACCCCGCCATCCGACGCAGCACGTACTGCAGGATTCCACCGTTGAGGTAGTACTCGCGCTCCCCCGGGGTGTCGATACGCACGACGACGTCGAACTCGGTGGTTCGGCCGTCCCGGGTCGCGGTGACGTGAATGGTCGGCGGGATCGTCTCATTGATCTGCTCGATGCCCTCGAAGTCAAAGGTCTCCTCACCGCTCAGACCCAGCGAGTCTGCGCTGACCCCCTCGGGGAACTGCAGGGGCAGCACACCCATGCCAATGAGGTTGGAGCGGTGGATGCGCTCGTAGCTCTCGGCGATGACGACCTTGACGCCCAGCAGCATGGTGCCCTTGGCGGCCCAGTCGCGTGAGGATCCCGAGCCGTACTCCTTGCCGCCCAGGACGACGAGCGGGGTGTTGGCGGCTCGGTAGTTCACCGCGGCGTCGTAGATGGTGCTCACCGGGCCGTCTGCGACGGTGAAATCACGGGTGAAGCCACCCTCGGTGCCGGGGGCAAGCTGGTTGCGCAGCCGAATGTTGGCGAAGGTGCCACGCATCATGACCTCGTGGTTGCCACGGCGGGAACCATAGGAGTTGAAGTCCTTGCGCTGCACGCCCTGCTCGGCCAGCCACAGCCCGGCCGGGGAGTCGGGCTTGATGGCACCGGCCGGGGAGATGTGGTCGGTGGTCACCGAGTCGCCGAGCTTGAGCAGCACCCGGGCGTCATGGATGTCGTGCATGGGCTCGGGACTGGCGGCCATGCCGTCGAAGATCGGCAACTTGCGCACGTAGGTGGAGTCGGCATCCCAGGCGAAGGTGTCACCCTCGGGTGTCTCCAGCGACTTCCAGCGTTCTCCCCCGTCGAAGACGTCGGCGTAGCGCTCGGTGTACATCTGCGCCGAGATGGACGAGTTGACGATCTCGGCGATCTCGGCAGCCGAGGGCCACAGATCCGTGAGGAACACCTCCTTCCCGCCATCGGTGACGGCGACCGGCTCGGTGGCGAGATCGATGTCCATCGTCCCGGCCAGCGCATAGATGACGACCAGCGGCGGAGAGGCCAGATAGTTCATCTTGACATCGGGGCTGATGCGTCCTTCGAAGTTGCGATTGCCCGAGAGCACCGCAGTGACGGCCAGATCTTTGTCATTGATGGCCGTCGAGACCTCGGGGATGAGCGGTCCGGTGTTGCCGATGCAGGTGGTGCAGCCGTAACCGACGAGGTCGAACCCGACAGTGCTGAGGTGCTGCGCCAGTCCAGCACGATTGAAGTAGTCGGTGACGACCTGGGATCCGGGGGCCAGGGAGGTCTTGACCCATGGCTTGGGCTTCAGGCCGAGCTCGTGGGCCTTCTTGGCGACCAGACCGGCGGCGATCATGACACTCGGGTTGGAGGTGTTGGTGCACGAGGTGATCGCGGCCACGGTGACGGCGCCATTGGCCAGCTCGAAGGAACGTCCGTCGGACAACGTCACCGGAACCTTGACACCCGGGTTGGAGGTGTAGCTGGGCACGAGACCCTCGAAGGACTCCTTGGCCTCGGTGAGTTCAATACGATCCTGCGGACGTTTCGGACCAGCGATGGCGGGGGTGACGGTGGACAGATCGAGCTCCAGGTACTCGGAGTAACGAGCCTCGTGGCTGGGGTCGTGCCACATGCCCTGGGCCTTGGTGTAGGCCTCGATGAGCTTGATCTGGTGCTCGTCGCGTCCGGTGAGTCGCAGATAGTCCAGGGTGACGTCGTCGACCGGGAAGATCGCGACGGTCGAACCGTACTCGGGGCTCATGTTGCCCAGGGTGGCCCGGTTGGCCAGCGGAACGGCGGAGACGCCGGAACCGTAGAACTCGACGAACTTGCCGACGACCCTGTGCTCACGCAGCATCTGGGTGATACGCAGGACGAGGTCGGTGGCAGTGACTCCTTCGGGAAGCTCCCCGGAGAGCTTGAAGCCGACGACGCGCGGGACGAGCATGGAGACCGGCTGGCCGAGCATGGCAGCCTCGGCCTCGATGCCGCCGACCCCCCAGCCGACGACGCCCAGCCCGTTGACCATGGTGGTGTGGGAGTCGGTGCCCACGCAGGTGTCGGGGTAGGCGATCCTGGTGCCGTCCTCCTCACGCACGAAGGTGACGCGGGCCAGGTGTTCCAGATTCACCTGGTGGACGATGCCGGTGCCCGGCGGGACGACGCGGAAGTTCTCGAAGGCCGTCTGCCCCCACCGCAGGAACTGGTAGCGCTCCCGGTTGCGGTCGTACTCGATGCCCATGTTGGCCTGCAGGGCGTCGGGGACGCCGAACTTCTCGACGATGACGGAGTGGTCGATGACCATCTCCGCCGGGGAGAGCGGATTGACCTTGTTGGGGTCTCCGCCGAGGTCGGCGATGGCTTCTCGCATGGTGGCGAGGTCGACGATGCACGGCACCCCGGTGAAGTCCTGCATGATGACGCGCGCCGGGGTGAACTGGATCTCATGGGAGGGCTGAGCGGTGGCGTCCCACTGGCCAAGAGCCGTGATCTGGTCGGCAGTGATGTTGGCACCGTCCTCGGTACGCAGCAGATTCTCCAGCAGGACCTTCAAGCTGTACGGAAGGTCGGAGGAACCGGGAACGGCGTCGATGTCGTAGATCTCGTAGGACTGACCATCGACGTCGAGGCTACGCCGGGCGCCGAAACTGTTGATGCTCATCGAATGAACTCCAAGCTCTAGATGACCGTTGGCTCCATCATCGCGCGAGATCGCCACCGCGTCTCGATTCCGAAGGATATCTTGATGTCAAGATACCATGCGACCATCGGGAGCGCAGAGTTCCTGCGCCATGGATCGGTGAACATCGGATCCTCACACCGCGGAGGTGACCGCCCCCGTCTCGGCAGGGGAATCGAGGATCTTGTGGAGGAGCCGGTGCAACTCCTTCGCCTCCCCTTCACTCAGCGGGAGGCATGCCCCCACGGCCTGCGGGATGTCCTTCACCTCATCGCGCAGGGCCTGCCCCTCAGGAGTGAGTCGGATGTGTACACGCCGCTCGTCCCGAGTGCAGCGAGACCGTGTGATCCACCCCTTGGTGGCCATCTTCTTGAGCACCGGGGTGAGAGTTCCACTGTCCAGATGAAGCCGTCGCCCCAGGTCATTGACCGAGACGTCATCGTGCTCCCACAGCGCCAGAAGGACGATGTACTGGGTGTACGTCAGACCCAACTTGCGAAAGTACGGTGTGTAGACGCCAGTCACCTTCCGCGCACAGGCATACAGCGGGAAGCACAGTTGGCGATCGAGCAGCAGATCGTCCTGGCTCACAGCAGACCCTCGATGCAGTCCCGGACGTCCTTCATGTCGGCAGTGGGCTCGAAGCGCGCAACGACGTTGCCAGCCCGGTCGATGACGAACTTCGTGAAGTTCCACTTGATGTCGGGGTTCGACTTGTAGTTCCTGTCGATCCTCTTGAGCATGACGCCCATGGCGAACGCCTTGGCACCTCGCCCGAAGCCCTCGAAGGGCCGCTGACCCTTGAGGTAGGTGTAGAGATCCAGCGCATGCTCACCGTTGACGTCACTCTTGCGCATCTGCGGAAACTCCGTGTGGTACGTGAGGGTGCAGAACTCATGGATCTCCTCGTCGGTGCCCGGCGCCTGCCCCTTGAACTGGTTGCATGGTATGTCGATGATCTCCAGGCCCTTGTCGTGGCAGTCGTGATAGATCTGCTCGAGGTCCTCGTACTGCGGGGTGAAGCCACACCCGGTGGCAGTGTTGACGATCATGATCACCTTGCCTTCGTACTGCTTGAGATCGAGGTCGGTTCCATCGGGGGTGGGAACGCTGTAGTCGTAGATGCTCATCGCTGTATGCCTCCTAGGGCTCAAAATCAAGTGACAAATAAAATTGTACACAACTTAATTTGATGTCAAGCAGGTGCTTGGCCCCTGCGCGGTGGAGTTCTGCTGGGAGTCACACCTCTCGTTCGAGGATGGCGACTGCCTCCACGTGGTGGGTCATCGGGAACAGGTCAAAGGCCTGGATGGTTCTGGGGCGGTAGCCCTGCTCGGCAAAAAGTTTGAGATCGCGTGCCAGGGCTGCCGGATCGCAGGCCACATGGGCAATGGCGCGAGGTGACGTCGCAGCCACGGCCTCGACGACCTTGCGCCCGGCTCCCCGACGCGGCGGGTCCAGCACAACGACATTGGTGCGACGGGGCAGCCTGCCCAGGGATCGCTCCATACGCCCAGCAATGAATCGGGCTCCGGGCACGTTCCTTCTGGCCAGCCGTACAGCTCGTCTGGAGATCTCGATTCCCGTGACACGAGCTCCGGCATCGGCCAACAGGCCGGCGAAAAGTCCCACGCCGCAGTAGAGGTCCAGGGCAGTCTCACCGGGACGTGGTGCGAGTTCTTCCAGGACGACCGATCCGAGGGTCTGTGCAGCGTGCGGATGCACCTGCCAGAACCCGGAGGCATCCACCTTCCAGCGGCGATCACCCACCGACTCGGTGACGGGGGTGGCCCCGAGAACCAGCTCCCCGTCATTGATGACCGACACCTGTGGGTCATCGGTCGATGCCGCCGAGACGGTGACGAGAAGCAGGTCCTGGGTGTGGGGTGCTGCCACAGTCGCGGCAGCTCGGCCAGCAGGGTGGGCAAGGGGGCAGCCGTCGTCGGGAACCGCGACGAGGTTGTGGGATCGGTGGCCACGCAGGGCGGGAACGCCATCGAGGGATCTGTACTGCATACGAGTGCGCCAGCCCAGACCATCCTCGGATCCCGGGATCGGCTGCACCGTACCGTGCCAGTCGATTCCAGCGATGCGGTTGAGCTGCTCGGCAAGTACCGCACCCTTGAGTTCTCGCTGTTGACCCAACTCGACGTGCTGGAAGTCACAACCCCCACACAGCTGCGCCACGGGGCAGGGGGGCACGACGCGGTACGGGCTGGGGTGCCGAATCGAGACGACCTGGGCGAACCAGTGCGATGCGTGGGAATCGTCGGTGATCTCGATGCTCACGTCCTCACCTGGCAGTCCGCCTCGCACGAACACGACGCGACCGTCCACCCGTGCAACGCAGTACCCGCCGTGCGCAATGGGGCCAAGATGAGCATCACAAGTCATGTCTGGACCTCATCCCGATGTGTACCTTTCGAGCAATGGCGTGATCTGTTCGGCGTGACAACCTCGCATGGGCGCACACCGTGCCAGAAACGCCACCCACTGCGGGGGCATGAGTCTGGCGTCGCGCATGCCACATGGGGGCCGACGCGGTGCCCACGTCCTGCTCACCTCCGGTCGAGGGAGCAGCGACACGGCCTGTGGAACAATTCACAGCGCCCTACCCTAGCCGGTGTTGCCGTAACGCAGCACGTGCCGAGGCTGCAGATCAGCAGTAGTTGCATGCGGGCCGGTCCCCGTGTCTGTCGCTGGTGTGGTGCTCAGCCAGTCACGTGTGCGCCACCATGCAGGTCAGATGCACTGCCGTCAGGGGCGCCAGGACCACATGGGATCACTGCTGTTGCTGCTGTTCGTCGGCTCTCAACTGGTTGGGCACCTGCAAGGTGATGAGATCGCCCGGAACGCGTGGTGAGCCGTCACGGCGTACCACGAGATTGCAGAAGAACTCCAACAGCAGTTGACCCGTGGCGTTGAGATCCTCCTGGAACGCGGCCTCCCCCATGAGGACACCACGCAGCAGCCACCGCGGCCCCTGGACCAGCCAGGTACGCGAGACGTGGTAGCCCTCCTGACCTTCTGGCGTCTTGACTGGGACGATCCGACGCAATTCGGCTCCCAACGGACCGGGGCCAACATTCGCCTCGCCTCCCTCGGAGGCAGTACCACTCATCATGTCACGGTGGACGTCATCAATGATGAGGCCAGTGGATGGAGCAGCGAAGAGCGCCACTTCCAAGGCACTGCCGCCCTGCATGACGAGCAGGGACTGCACGGCGCCGCTCTGCTGGTCCAGCTGGATCTGCATCTGCATGTTCTCGAAGGGAGTGAGGATGAGGGATCCGAAGTCGATACGCTCGATCTCATCGGCGTCGAGATCGACCTCCTCGTAGTCGAACGGTCCGTCGACACGCTCGAGGTTGGGCCGGTACAGCTCAGCCACCTCGTCGTCATCCCGCGAGTCTTCCCGGTCAGCCTCTACCTCGTCCTCGTCACCGGGAGCGTGCGACTCCGTCTCGTCGTCGAGATCCTGTTGCTCATCCAGTTCTTCCTTCTTGGGCTGAAATGGGCTCGTCTCGTCGACGGCGTCATTCTTCTTCTTGCGACCGAACACGACTTGCGAATCCTTCCTACGGCGACGCCGCGTATTCTAGCTGGACGACGCCCAGGACCGCGAGACAGGTCTCCTGAGAGTTCATCGCAGGTTTGCGTCATGCGGCATGGCCGACAAAGGCGCCTCAGCCGCGGCCCGTGGATCCATGACCGCCCTGGCCACGTTCGGTGTCGTCCAGCTCGTCGACACGGACGAACTGGGCATGGACGAATGGGACGATGACGAGCTGCGCGACACGATCACCAACCTGGAGCTCAATGGGCTCGTGCTGATCCAGGTTGACCAGCGCCACCTTGATCTCGCCTCGGTACCCCGAGTCGATGGTTCCGGGAGCGTTGACGATGGACAGACCGGTGCGGATGGCAAGCCCCGACCTGGGGTTGACGAACCCCACATGCCCATCGGGGATGGCGACTCGAACGCCGGTGGGGACGAGTCTGCGCTCCCCCGGCCGGAGAATGACGTGTTCCCGACAACGCAGGTCGGCTCCCGCGTCTCCGGGCAGTGCGTAGCGCGGCAGCGACGAGTCATCGTCAACCACACTGGGAACGATCATGATGCCTCCTGTGACGAGTCCGCACGGCACCGCGAACAGAGTCGTCGCCGTGCCAAGCACATCTGCATGGTACTGGTGTAGCCCACGGGAAGCATGCCACAGCGATTCGGGGGGCAGGACCGGGCAAGCAGGTTTCTCGGCTGGAACCACATCACACGTCGATCGCCCATTAGGATTGGGGCCATGAAGCCCGAAAAAATCGCTTGGAAGATCTACGCCAGCGCCATCGGTGCCGTCACCACCCTCGTCTCCCAGAAGCTCGTCGAGGGGGCATGGCGCTACGTCACCGGAGATGACGAGCCGCCCAGTGCGGAGGACCCGGAGGAGACCACGGGGCGAGCACTGTCGTGGGCCGTGGCCAGTGGCCTGGGAGTTGCCGGGGCGCAGCTCATCGCGCGTCGGTTCACCAACCGTCGTTGGATGAAGTACAGCCTGGTGAACCCGGTCACCGGCAAGAAGGTGGGAGTGCGCAGGCAGGACGACAACGACTGAGCCTGTCGCACCCGCACGGGTACCCAATCGGTTGTGGAAAAATCGTGCCCACCCCCGGCGTTCACCGCTTGTGAGTCGATGCCCGTGCAGCATCCGTACTCATCGCGCACATCTGGGATATCTGGGGTAGAGAAGATGGCGAGACGCATGATGTCGCCTCGCCATCTCGACATTTGGGGAGGACGCCCGTCATCGAGGTCGTCAGCCACCAGATCCCCGCCCCACATTCTGCCGGGATGGGAGGCCGTCAGCCTTGGAAGGGTTGGTGCTCTCGCAGCTGTCGTCGAAGGCTCAGACGCAGTCGACGCAGTAGAACTTTCCGTCCCGCTCCTCGGCCAGCTGAGAGCGTCCTTTCACCAGGAAGCAGGAGGCGCAGGTGAATTCACCGTTCTGACGAGGCAGTACTCGCACCGTCAGCTCCTCGTGGGAGAGGTCGGCACCTGGTAGCTCGAAGGCTTCGGCAGCTTCGACCTCGTCCTGGTCCACCTTGCCGGAGTTCTGCTCGTTCCGATGGTTCTTGAGCTCCTCGATGGAGTCCTCGCGGACCTCTTCATCGGACTTGCGCGGGGCGTCGTAATCAGTTGCCATGGTTACCTTCCCTGACCTTGATGTTCGGCCATATGTGTATCACGCCTGTCAAATTGATCGGGGGACATGCATGTCAAGCCATGTGGTGACGCAACCATATACGGTTGGATGAGAATGCCCGGGTACCGGTTACCCTGCATGACAAAGAGAGGTTGACGATGGACAGTGCACTCAGCCCACGCGAGATTCAGGCGCGCATCCGCAGTGGCGCACGCGTGGCAGACGTCGCTGACGAGGCTGGTGTGTCCGTGGAGGATGTCGAACCCTTTGCCGTGCCAGTGCTCGCCGAGCTGGACCACGTCGTCAGCACTGCTCTGGACGGTCCGATTCGGCATCGCAACAATCCCTCGTCACGACGCAGTCTGCGCTCGGTCGTCGATCGAGTGGCCACCAAGGTCGGTTTCGATCCCGACGATCTCACCTGGAGTGCACGTCGTCTCGCGGATCGATCCTGGGAGGTCTGCGCTCGATGGCACGGAGAACAGGGCCCCGCCGATCCACTGTCCGACGACCCCCAGTCGCATGTGGCAACCTTCCGATTCGACCAGCACACTCGCCGCTCGCGCCCACTGGATGCTGGAGCCCGGTGGCTCACCGATGACCGGGTCTCGGCGTCCCGCACCCGCGAGACCGAGAACCCTGACGAGGAACCCACCGTCGATCTCAACGACGAGCTGGCAATCGTACGAGCGGTGAGTGAGTCGGCGGACCGACACTTCTTCGCCGGCCTGCTGGGCCAACCCGAGGCACCTGGCACGGGCGAAGCCGACCAGGTGGGCCAACCTGGCGGTGCAGCCGACACCCGCCGTGCAGCACAACGCCCCCGGACAACCACGGACCACGACCAGCACTCCGATGAGGCAGAGCAGGACATTGCCTCGAGCACCGAGCAGGCCGACGCCCCCACGTCGTCGAACCCGACGATCCCCGGCATGACGTCGACCAACGGGGTCTACGACTTCGTTCCCTCGACCGACAGCCAGATGGACGCCCTGTACGAGGCCGTGGCTGGTTTCCAGGAGGATTCGGTCAACATCTACGAAGGCCTCAACTCCCCCATGAGCGCCACCGCCACATCGGATCCCGACGACGACTCGAGCACGACCGCCGAACAGGTAACGAACGAGGACGACGCCGCAGACACCGGGTCCACCCAGGGGCAAGTAGCGGAACATGATGCATCGGGCAGCGACACAACCCCCGACAAGGACTCCGCGACCCCCGATGACGACAAGAATTCCACGAAGGGTCCCAAGCCAGGCCAGACCAGGAAGAAGCAGTCACGCAAACGCCGCAAGCGCGCCTCGATCCCCAGTTGGGACGAGATCATGTTTGGTGGCCCCGCCCCACACGCGTGAGCCCGCCCCGGGCCACGTCCGACCTCGAGTCGAGAAGTGCCAGCTGCCTCACACCTCGTCGAAGGGCAGGGTCTGTTCCGACAGGGTTGCCCGTGACCTTTCAGCGGTGATTCGCTGCCGATGATGGCGGCGGCACAGCACCTCGTAGTGCACCTCGTCACTGGTGTCGGTGTCACCGACGACGACCTGGTCACCCTGGGTGGTCATGACCCCGTTGACGACGCGGGCATTGTGGGTTGCTGGCCGGCCGCACCAGCACAACGGCATGACGGGCGGTTTGTCGAGACGGTCACACAGCTCCACCAGACGCCGAGACCCGGGGAAGAGCTCGGTTCGAAAATCGGCGAGAATGCCGAAACAAAAGACATCGATACCCAGATCGTCAACGACTCGTGACAATTGGTCGATCTGCTCGGGGCGATAAAACTGAGCTTCATCACATATCAGATAGTCAACCCGAGTGCCGGTCGTGAGGGTTGCCACCACGTCGTCATAGACATCGATGCCATTGACGTCACGGGCCGTGGCGGACAACCCGATCCGGGACGTGATCATCGTCTGGCCAGATGATCCGTTGTCTGGCGGATCGCTCCTCCGAGACGCCTCAGGACGTGACTCATCACCTTCTGAATCAATCTGGCCTAGGCTTTCTCGGTCCGGGGCGGCGTGCTCCGGGTCATCAGGTTGGCAACCGGCATGACCGGACCGGTCAAGCATGGTGTACCGCATCCCCTGACGGTCGTGGGCCGACTGGCTGTAGTCGAGCTGCAGCGCCAAGGTGGATTTCCCCGAATCCATCGGTCCAGTGTAGAAAACAAGCTCTGCCACGGGATCAGCCTTCACAGTACAGAAGAGGAATGAGCATTTCATCATCCGTGAGCGAACCGTGCATACCGATCAGGGACATCTCCCTGGGCATCTGACGGGTCATCACCGCCCACTGCCCCCTCATGAATGCCAGGACGTCTCCCAACCGATTGCGCATCGCCGGGTCCCACTTCCCCAGAAGCCCCATGTGCAGGGCCTGGTCGGCGGTGAAGACCATGGCTCGATCGGCGAGGATGGAACGCCACCGCTCGGCAACCTCATCTGGGTGATCGGTGTAGACGTGTCGGGTACGTGGCTCCCCGCCCAGCTCATCGACGTCGGCCAGCAACCCGGCCTGGTCCTCGGCGATGATCATGTGGTCATCCGGCACGTCGACCATGCCATGATCGGCGGTGACTACGAGTGCGCTGTCTGGCGTGAGCACCTCACCAATGGCCTCGACGAGCTCATCGGTCCACGTGAGACGACGTCGCCACTGCGCCGAATGGCATCCTGAGCCATGCCCGACGTGGTCGAGGGATCGTTCATAGACATAACTCACCGAGGCAGTCGTGCCGCGCAGGGTGTCGGCAACCAGTTCGGCACGCAGGTCGATGTCGTCCTCGTCACGAACCGAGAGGTACCGCGGACCGCGCAGCCCAGACTGGGTGAGTCCAGACGTGACGAATCCGGCAGGGCCAATGCTGAACGTCTCCACACCGTGCTCGGCGAGACGCTCGAAGGCGGTGGGACGGGCCTGCATGGTGAGCGGATCGGGGCCATTGGCCCAGCTCAGGGCATTCATGATCGGCCCCTCTGGGGAGCGGAAGGTGTAGCCCAGGGTGCCATGGTGCCCCGGCTCCATCCCGGTACCCAGGCAGGTGAGTGAGGTGGCCGTCGTGGAGGGTACGGCACAGGTCATGTCGGGTATCGAGTTCATCCGGGTGAGGAACGGTGCCAGGCTGGCATGTTCCTCCACCAGGTTCCTGCCCATCCCGTCCACGAGCATGACCACCCAGTGACGTGCCTGCGGCAGGGCAGCCATCGGATCGGCGGGTGCGCTGCGTCCGGACCATTCGCGATCGTCAAGGCCAAGGCTTCGAGCCACCGCTGGCATCACGTCAGCCAAGCAGCGACCGCCGTAGCGCGGCAGGACGAACTCGTCGGGAAGCTCGACGGGGTTGTCCGTGGCCGACGAGTTGACCGATGGCTCATCGAATCGATAGGTGGGGACGCTGGAACTCACCGCGCCATTTTCCCACGTCTTCAGGCAAATGGGCCAGCCCGCACAATCATGCGGTCTCTGCTGCACCCGAGGCGGTGAGTCGATGGGCACCCGCCTCTGCACCGAGGAAGGCTCTCGGGGAGTTCCCTCGCACACACGACAGGCTGGAGACGACTATCGTCTGTGTCATGTCCGACCGTCCGTTCATCGGAGCCCGCATCGAGGACGCCGTGCACCGGCGTCTGGGTGAGGTATTGACCAGACGCGAGTGGAAACCGCTGCTCATACCGTTTCGTGGCTACGGCTCACAGAACCACATCCGCATCCTGGCCCGCGTGATCCTGGCTCCACACGAGATCGCCGAGGACCCGTCGAGCTGGTACGACTCCGACATGCTCGTGCGACGTGGCTGGCGCAACTTCGGTGCCGTGCCAGCCCCCCAGGTGAGGATCGAGATCGAGACTGGTGGGGCCTGCATCATGGCACGCACCGACCGACTCGGGTACCTGGATGTCCGAGTGCGCAACGAAGGGCTCGCCCCCGGCTGGCACGATGTCCTGCTACGCACCGAGGAGGGACGCGAGACCAGCGCACCCATACTCGTCGTCGACTCGTCACAAACCTTCGGCATCGTCTCAGACATCGACGACACAGTGATCTCCACTTCACTGCCGCGCGGATTCATCGCAGCATGGAACACCTTCGTCCTCACCGAGCAGGCCAGACAGTCAATTCCCGGAATGGCTCGGATGTATCAGAAGCTGCTCGCCGAGCACCCCGCTGCTCCCGTGATCTACGTGTCCACCGGATCGTGGACCACATACCCGTTCCTCACGCGATTCCTCCGCAGACATGGGTATCCAACTGGCCCCATGCTGCTCACCGACTGGGGACCGACGAACACTGGCTGGTTCCGTTCTGGCCCCAACCACAAACGGCAGGCGCTGCGAGAACTTGCCCGCGACTTCCCCAACATCACGTGGCTGCTCGTCGGTGACGACGGTCAGCGCGACATCAGCCTGTACCAGGAGTTTGCCGAGCTGCAACCAGGTCACGTCCGGGCCATCGCCATTCGTCAGCTCTCCCCCACCCAGCAGGTGCTGGCACACGGCACGGCAGTCATCATGGAGGACGACGAGCATGCGCAGTGGGTTCCTGATCCCGCCCCCCTGGTACGGGCTCCCGATGGCGACAAACTCCACCTGCTGCTCAAGGACGTGTTGAGCTGAGCTGTCGTCGCGGAACCTTCCGACCGCCCGATTCGATGTCGCCCTGCGGCTGATTCCCCGGCCCAGGACTCACCAGTCACTGCCCCACCGGAGGTTTGCGTCCAGTCCATCTGGGATGTGGGGCCGGTGCACCGGGCAAAAATTTCTCCGATGAGCAAGAATGGAACCTTGCCAACCCCGAATCCATGCGGGGCGGATCGACATGGGCAGGAGTAGGAATGGCCAGGAGGACGGCCGGCGACGATCTCACCGAGAGCATCATCGATGTGGACGTCTCCAACGAGATGGAGAACAGTTTCCTCGAATATGCGTACTCGGTGATCTATTCACGTGCCCTGCCCGATGCACGCGATGGTCTCAAACCGGTGCAGCGACGCATCCTCTACTCGATGGACGACATGAACGTGCGTCCGGACCGTCCACACGTCAAGAGTGCCCGTGTCGTGGGACAGGTGATGGGCCAGCTGCACCCGCATGGGGACGCTGCCATCTATGACGCCCTGGTCCGGTTGGCGCAGCCGTGGTCGATGCGGCTGCCACTGGCCGATGGCCACGGCAATTTTGGTTCCCTCGACGCCGGCCCGGCCGCCATGCGTTACACCGAGTGCAGAATGGCTCCGGCCGCCATGGCCATGGTGGAGGGGCTGGGTGAGGACACCGTCGATTTCGTCCCCAACTACGACGGCAAGGCAACCGAGCCGGGGGTTCTTCCGGCCGCTTTCCCCAACCTCCTCGTCAATGGCGCTTCTGGCATCGCCGTGGGCATGGCGACGAACATTCCACCACACAACCTGGTGGAGGTCATCGCTGCACTGAAGTACCTGCTGAAGAACCCAGCTGCGGATCTGGACAAGATCATGCGCTACATCCCCGGACCAGACCTTCCCACCGGGGGGTCAATCATCGGACTGGACGGGGTGAAGAGCGCCTACACCTCCGGTCGGGGAACATTCCGGATCCGAGCACGGGCAACGATCGAGAAGGTCAGCCCCCGTCGTCAGGGGATCGTCGTCACCGAGCTTCCATACACCGTGGGCCCGGAGAAGATCATTGCCCAGATCAAGACACTGGTCCAGTCCAAGAAATTGACTGGCATTGCCGACGTCAAGGACCTCACCGATCTCAAGAATGGCACTCGTCTCGTCATCGAGATCAAGAATGGCTTCAACCCGGAGGCCGTCCTGGAACGTCTTTACAAGATGACGAAACTCCAGGACTCCTTCGCCATCAACACCGTGGCACTGGTCGAGGGGCAGCCACGCACCCTTGGCCTGCTCGAACTGCTCAACGTCTATCTCGACCACCGACTCGAGGTCACCCTACGGCGTACGAAATTTCGCCTGGGGAAGGCGGAGGAACGTCTGCACCTCATCGAAGGATTACTGCTGGCCATCGTCGACATCGACGAGGTCATCGCCATCATCCGATCCTCCGACGACACGGCGTCGGCTCGGGAGCGCCTCATGAAGGCCTTCGATCTGGACGAGCCCCAGGCCAATTACATCCTCGACATGCAGCTGCGTCGGCTCACCAAGTTCTCCCGCATCGAGTTGGAGTCGGAGAAGGACCAGCTCAGCAGCCAGATCGCCGAGTACACCAGGATCGTCACGTCCGACGACGAACTGCGCAAGGTCGTCGCCGACGAGCTCACGGCCGTCTCCAAGAAGTACGGCACCCCGCGACGGACGGTCCTGCTGGGGTCCACCGGCATCACCGCAACCGACGTCCCGTTGGAGGTACCCGATGAGCCGTGCTGGATCCTCATGTCGGCCACTGGACACTTGGCCCGTATCGACACCACCGATCCATTGCCATCGGACGGCCCACGCGCCGACCATGACGTCATCACCTCGGCAACACGTACCACGACTCGCGGCGAGTTCGGTGTCATCACCTCGGCAGGACGTCTGATCCGGGCGCGTGCAATCGACCTGGTGTCGCTTCCCGCCACGGCGACGGCACCCTCGACGTCTGGGGGATCTCCCCTCACCGATCTCATCGACCTGGACGCTGGAGAACGAGCGTTGGCAGTCGTGAGCTTGGACGGGGACGGCCCGGAACTGGCGCTGGGCACTCGTCATGGCGTGGTCAAGCGAGTGAATCCGGAGCTGCTCAGCAGGGATTGCTGGGAGATCATCACGCTCAAGGGCGACGACGAGGTGGTCGGTGCCGTACAGACACACGGCGATGCCGGGGAGTTGTGTCTCATCACCCGAGGAGCCGCATTGCTGCACTTCCCGTTGGCGTCGGTTCGGTCGCAGGGGCGCCTGGGTGGCGGAGTCACCGGTATGCGTTCTGCGGACCCGATCATCTGGGCCGGCGTCGTGGCCGATCCCGACTCGGTCGTCGTGACCGTGGCCGGGCACGATGCCACGTCCGGTGCGACTGGATCGGTGAAGGTCACCGCATTCGAGGCCTACCCGGGCAAGGGACGAGGAACCAAGGGCATGCGGTGTCATCGGTTCCTCAAAGGTGAGACGGCCTTGGTGCAGGCCTGGGCAGGGGCGAGGCCAGCAGTGGCCTGCAGTCCCAAGGGCAGACCGGTGGAGCTGCCGGAGGTCGACTCCCGACGTGACGGTTCGGGCACCAGCGTCGCGGCATCGATACTCGCGATCTCCACACGGTGCTGGTCACACCCGACTGCCTCTGATTCAGGTGCTGCCGAGAAGACCGCAGTGGAGGCACAGCCCCGTTCGACTGCGGGCAGCGCCATCAGCCCTGACAGCCCCAATAGCCCTGACACCGTCAGTAACCTCGGAAATGATGGCCCGATCCCGGGGCCGGGACGCGAGACCGAGCAGCCGGACCTGTTTGATGAGTGACCCGGTTTCCATCTTTGACGAGTGATCCGGTTTCCATCGTCATGCACGGTGGACCCCAGACACAGGGGCGTACAGCACAGGGGCGTCGTCGTTACTGTGAATGCTGATGGACCTGCAGGGGGCGTACGGGCCAGGATCGTCGTTGCTGCTGCGCATGGTGATGGAGCCCATGCACGAGGACGTCATGGCGGGGTGAGAACTGGGGGGCTGCTGCGCATGGTGATGGAACCATGCCCGGGGACGTACGGCACGACCATCGTGAGACGAGACCATCGTGGGAGGGCCCCTGTGAGGACGGACCGGTGCAGCACACGTTCTGCGGCACGAGTCGTTCCGGCCCCGCGACCCCATGCGTCGCCAGCCTCGCTACCGTATGCGTCTACCGTGCAGGAACCGCTCGGCAACCTACCCGGTACTCTCCTACTTGGTGGTACCCACGTGTCGTGTCCGTGCTGCCGTGCCGTGTCCGTGCTGCGGGATCCTGCTCACTGGCCCAGACCTTGGATCTCGACACGACACCCCCCGCACATGCTCAGGCATCGATCTGCTCGCTGTCCAGCCGATAGGCACCCTCGACGATGAACTTCTTGCGGGGGGCGACTTCCTGACCCATGAGCATTTCAAAGGTGTGCTCCGCCTCCACGACATCGTCGACGGTGATCCGCCGGAGCATTCGATGCCGCTTGTCCATCGTGGTCTCCTTGAGCTGATCGGCGTCCATCTCACCCAGGCCCTTGTAGCGCTGCGGTTCCTTGAACCGCACACCTCTCTTGGTCAGTCGAGCAGCAGTGCGCTGGTACTCAGCGTCGGTGTAGGTGTAGATGTACTTCTCCATACCCCGTTTGGGGTTGATGAGTTCGAACCGATGCAGTGGTGGCACTGCCGAGAAAACCCGTCCCGCCTCGACCATCGGTCGCATGTACTTGAAGAACAACGTCGCCAGCAACGTGCGGATGTGTGCACCATCGGAGTCGGCATCGGCCATGAAGATGACCTTGCCGTACCTGGCTTGGTCGATGTCGAAGGTCTTGCCGGAACCGGCACCGACCACCTGGATGATCGACGCACACTCGGCGTTCTTGAGCATGGCGCCAAGATCGGCCTTCTGCACGTTGAGGATCTTCCCACGAATGGGCAGCAGAGCCTGAAACTCCGAGTCACGTGCCACGTTGGCCGTCCCCAGGGCCGAATCACCCTCGACGATGAACAACTCGGTGAGGTCGGGATCGGAGGATCGGCAGTCCTTGAGCTTGGGAGGCAGGTGCGAGGACTCCAGGGCATTCTTGCGTCGCTGGTTCTCCTTGTGCGCCCGAGCGGCAACCCGGGCGCGCGAGGCATTGACGACCTTCTCCATGACGGTACGGGCCACCGGTTTGACGGCTGCCTTGCTCGACGTGAGGAATTTCGCCATCTCGGACTCGACGATCCGACTCACGATCCGACGCACCGGCGGGGTACCGAGCACTTCCTTGGTCTGCCCCTCGAACTGCGGCTCGGCCAAGCTCACGGTGACGACTGCCGTCAGCCCTTCCAGGACGTCGTCCTTGACGATGTCATCGGAACTCTTGAGCAGCCTGGTGCCCTCCAGGGATGAGGAGAAGGCCCGCAGCAGTCCCTGCTCGAATCCTTGGACGTGGGTGCCGCCCTTGGGAGTGGCGATGATGTTGACGAAGGAACGCACCGTCGTGTCATAGCCATCGCCCCACCGAAGAGCGATGTCCACCTCGAGGTCACGGTCGACGTCGGTGGGCGTCATGCCGCCATTCTCGTCCAGCATCGGGACGGTCTCGGTGAAGGAGGACTTCCCCTGCAACCTCATGACGTCATTGACCGGCTGGTCATTGGCGAGGTACTCGGCGAACTCCGAGATACCGCCGTCGAAACGCATCGTCTCGGAGACGGTCTCGAGGACATCGCCGGTCTGCGGATCAGTCTGGACGCCACGCTCGTCGGTGATGACGATCTCCAGCCCCGGGACGAGGAAGGCGGTCTGACGAGCACGGTCGGCAAGCTTGGACCACGACAGCTTGGCATCGGGCAGAAAGATCTGCGAATCCGGCCAGTAACGCACCCGGGTACCGGTGGCTCCCCGCTTGGCCTTGCCGATCTTGCGCACCCCGGACTCGGGGGTGAAGGGGGCATCGGGGCCGTCGCCGTCGAAGACGCCGGGGACACCGCGTCGGAAGCTCATTCCCCACACCGTGGACTTGCGGTCCACCTCTACGTCCAGACGAGAGGAGACGGCGTTGACGACCGAGGCGCCCACACCGTGAAGGCCACCTGAGACGTTGTAGGCGCCGCCGCCGAATTTTCCACCGGCATGGAGCTTGGTGTAGACGACCTCGACGCCACTCAGCCCAGTTCTCGGCTCAACGTCGACCGGAATACCGCGACCCTCGTCGGTGACGAGGATGGACCCGCCCTTTTCCAGGGTGACGGTGATACGGCGTCCGAACCCGGCCAGGGCCTCGTCCACACCGTTGTCGAAGATCTCCCACAGACAGTGCATGAGGCCGCGGGTGTCCGTCGACCCGATGTACATGGCGGGACGCTTTCGGACAGCCTCAAGACCTTCGAGAACAAGAATGTTTCTCGCCTCGTAGTCCCGGTCCGTCGCTCGTTTCGTTGCTGCCCGCGGTTTCGCTGTACTCGAAGCCGATCCACTCTGGGGCAATCCACTCTGGGTCGTCACAGTCCTCAATTCTATCGGGGTGGTGTTCCCACGTCGTTCTCGCGAACACGTCAAGTGTATCGAACTGGAATTCGATGTTCAAGTCCGCAATCGAACATATGTTCCGTCCTTCGTGGTTCTCATCCTTGATCGGGAGGCTCACTGGCTATGATGGAGAACATCAGATGTCACTCAGGTTGAGTTGGCATCCACAGCAAGCGTCAAGCGGTGCGGAACGCATGAGTGAATCATGCTTCCCACCGACAAGGACGAACCGTGGCTCAGGAATGTCAGGAGCGAATCGGGAACAAGCGATGGTGTCGTTGCGTTGCGACACCATATGCCAGCGTCAGAGGAGGAAGCCATGAGCACCATGATGATCGAGGACACCGCACTGACCACTGCGGATCGCTGCGACCGATGCGGAGCACAGGCTTACTACCGTGTCACGCTGAACAACGGCGGTGAACTGCTGTTCTGCGCTCACCATGCACACATGCATGAGGACAAGCTCAAGCAGGTTGCTCTTCACATCCAGGACGAGTCGGCCAAGCTTCACTGATCGGTCCAGCCGCACGATCAGGTCCCTGGGGCTGGATTCGCCGCTGCAGCCACCCACTCGCTGGGTCCGATGAGGTCAAACGCCCCGAACCATGCGTTGCAGCGGGATCCCGCCCAAGGTGTTGTCCAGGGATCCTGCGGTGTGGTCCAGACTGAAACCGTTCTTCTCGAAGAACCCGATGGCGTGCTCACTCGTGTTCAACACCCAGACGAATGCCGGCTCCTGTCCGATGGCTGAGCTCAGCAGCTCATCAGCCACTCCTCGCAGTCGTGCCCGCGGCATGACGTGGATGGTGGCAAGTTCCAAGGTGGTCGGCGCCTCTGCTGGTGGCATGCGTCGTGTCATGGCAACCCCAACGATCGCACCGTCGTCATCAAGCACCCAGAACTGAGCGCCCTCATCGTAGAGCTGCCGCCACTGCTCAACCGTTGACTCCACCGCATCCTCACTCGTGAGTGCAGCAAGGACGTCGGCATCGATGGACCCAGCACCTATCTCGGCCAAGCACTCGGACTGAACACGAGCTGCATCCGGAAGGTCCTCCCCGGTCGCCCTGCGCACCCGAGGATGTTGTGGCTGACGGTCGGCAACGCTGCTTGATGTGTCCATGCCAGAAGCCTAGCCACACAGAGGCATCGCCGAGGCCATGGAGTGAAAACATCTCGGTACCCAAGAATCGTCCACGGCAGAGAATCTGAGGACTGGTCCTATCGTGGACACATGGGCTCTACATCCCGATCCACCCGGCACCTGCTTGGAGTGACCACCAAGCTCCTCACTGCCACCGCCATACTCATGGGGAGCGTGCTGGTGCTGCTCACCATCATGGAACTGACCCCGAGCTTCAACAACGCTGGTCTGGCAGCATCAGTCCTCCTGTCATCCACAGCACCGTGGTGCGTCGTCGCCGCCCTTGTTGCACTGACAATGGCTTGGTTGGGCCGGCGCGCCGAGCGAGCCAGTCGTATCGCAGCCATACTCACCACGATCGGTCTCGTGCTGCCACTGACCGTATGCGTGACCACCCCGGTGACCGTGAGGCACGCTGGCGGGACGGTCAACCCTCTCAGCGCGCTGCACACAGCCTCGATGATCTCTCCACCAGATGAAGTCCTGCATGACACGCCCCGCAAGGGACAGTCGATTCAGGTCTACCGACCCCACTCCCCCGGGCCACATCCGGTGCTGGTCGACATTCACGGTGGCGGTTGGAACACCGACGCGAAAATGCCAGCGGTACTGCGTTCCCTGGCTGACACTGGCTGGGTCGTCGTACGCCCCAGCTATCCGCTGTCCACTCCAACCAGAGCAACATGGGAGAAGGCTCCCGAGGCAGTGGCATGTTCCTGGGCCTGGGCAGGAACCCATGCCGACCGGCTGCACGCCGACACCTCGTCAATGGTGATCATGGGGGACTCTGCTGGCGGGCAACTGGCCATCAACCTGAGCTACCAGATTGCCCAGGGCACGGCGTCCACGTCCTGCGGCAAACTGCATGAACCTGCTGCAGTCATCGGGCTCTACCCCGCCCTTGACCTCAGCCAATTGGCCTCGCTCAAGGCCCTGGGGATCAATCATGCGGCCACCGAGTACCTCGGTGGGACACCGGAGCAGCATCCTGACCGGTACCGCGACGCGAACAGTGTGACGTGGGTCTCACCCAAGGCACCGCGCACGTTTATTGTGCGTGGCGGACGCGACACCCTCGTCCCACCCCCCGGCACTGACAGGTTCGTCGCCAGAGCCCGTGCTGCCGGAGTTGGCGTCACCGATGTGAAGATTCCGCTGCTCGATCATGCCTTTGACTCACAGACTCGCAACTCACTGGGATACCAGTCAACTGTTTCGGTGCTGAGAGCATGCCTGGCACAGGTGCGTTGAGTCTTGCCCCCGACGGCGATGCCGTGGTCCGTCAGGCCATCTGCATCCCCCGACATCGAGTAGCTGCACGACATGTCGCTCGCGATCACGTACGATCACTCAGTGCCTCGATCGGGAACTCATCGGCAGGCGTTGCGGCGGGAGTGTCAGACAGAGTTCGTGTTCTGCTATTTCACCGGCCGATAGGTGAGGCATTCGTCACTGGGCAAGCAGGGTGAGTGCACGTTCCCACCGCTTGGTGGCAGCAGCACAACCACTCAGTACGTCGTCCATGTCGGCCACCTGACGTCCACTCGGGACGGCGACACGCCGTGGTCCGACACCGGCCGCCGTGCTCTGGGCAGAGTAAGCGCGACGCATGGAGTCATGTGTGATGGGTGAACTGCAATTCTCACCGGGAGCGCAATCACCACGTGCTTCCTGCCAAGGACGCTCACCGTGGCTCAACTCGCCAAGAGCAGTGCCCGGGTTGTCAGCATAGTGGGCAAGGACCGCGTCAATATTGGCCTTCTGTTGGTCAGTGAGACGCACGTCCTCGTCAGCCATGACCGTGGTGTGGCGCAGACTCGGAACCACCGGGCCGTTCTTCCACGCCTCAATCCTGTCATCGAAGAGAGGCACCCCGTCCCATGCCAAGGACTACGCCTGGGCATAGTACAAGAGCTTGTGCATCTGTATTTCCCAGAGAACTCATGCCTGGAACGGATGTACGAAGCAATCTCGTATGCAGTGGTCATTGTCGTCCTCCCCCCGTGACCTTGTCATGTTCAAGACCATTGTTCCTGATTGTATCTCACGGAGAATCTTCTCAGTGAACTGTCACGGACAGGCTGCTCACCCACGTCAAAGCAATGCAGATCGCCACCGGCAACCACGAAGTGGAACGTATCGCTGAACTCCGAATCCTCCTCAGGCCAGGACAGCTCGGAGAACCCATGACCAGCGGTGTCGTTCCAGCTCGGTCCACTCAGTCCAAGTAGTCGCGCAGCACCTGGGAGCGACTCGGGTGACGCAGCTTGCTCATCGTCTTGGCCTCGATCTGACGGATCCGCTCACGCGTGACGCCGTAGACCTTGCCGATCTCGTCAAGGGTCTTGGGCTGACCGTCAGTGAGGCCGAAGCGCATCGACACCACGCCCGCCTCACGCTCGGACAAGGTGTCGAGGACGTCGTGCAGCTGCTCCTGCAGCAGGGTGAAGTTCACGGCGTCTGCCGGGACGATCGCCTCGGAGTCCTCGATGAGATCGCCGAACTCGGAGTCGCCGTCCTCACCCAGCGGGGTGTGCAGCGAGATCGGCTCGCGGCCGTACTTCTGGACCTCGACGACCTTCTCGGGGGTCATGTCGAGTTCCTTGGCTAGTTCCTCGGGAGTGGGTTCCCGGCCAAGGTCCTGAAGCATCTGGCGCTGGACACGGGCAAGTTTGTTGATAACCTCGACCATGTGCACCGGGATGCGGATGGTGCGCGCCTGGTCGGCCATGGCACGGGTGATGGCCTGCTTGATCCACCATGTTGCATAGGTGGAGAACTTGTAGCCCTTGGTGTAGTCGAACTTCTCGACGGCGCGGATGAGGCCGAGGTTGCCTTCCTGGATGAGGTCGAGGAAGAGCATGCCGCGGCCGGTGTAGCGCTTGGCCAGCGAGACGACGAGACGCAGGTTCGCCTCGAGCAGGTGGTTCTTGGCCACCACTCCGTCCTCGGCAATCCACTCGTAGTCGGCGCGATCGGCGTCGGCCACGCTGGCATCCGGATCACTCAACTGCTCACCGGCGAACAGTCCGGCCTCGATACGTTTGGCCAGGTCAACCTCCTGGGCAGCGTTGAGGAGCGCCACCTTGCCAATCTGCTTGAGGTAGTCCTTGACGGGGTCGGCAGTCGCACCGGCAACCATGACCTGCTGCTCGGGCTCATCGGTGTCGTCGTTGTCGGAGACGACGAAACCTTGCGCCTCCTTGTTGAGCTCCGCCTCGTCCTTGGCAGCCTGCTTGGGGTCGTACTTGGAATCGTCGATGTCGTCGAGGCTGCGCTTCTTGCCGCCGATGGTGAGAACGATCTCGTCACCCTCGCGCTTGGCCTCCACATCCACCTGGCCGGAAGCGGCCTCGGCGATCGTTGGGTCCTTCTTCTTGGCCGGGCTCTTCTTGCCAGTGCTCTTTGTGGACCGCTTGCGCGTGGTCGTGGTGGATTTGGTGGAAGCCTTGGTCGACGCCGTCGACGCCTTCTTCTTCGTAGCAGTCTTCTTGGCGGTGGTCGTCTTCTTCGTTCCGGAGGTCTTGGCAGTGGTCGCCGAAGTCTTCTTCGTCCCCGATGTTCTGGACGTGGTCGACTTCGTTGTACCGGTCTTCGCGGTCGTCTTGGATCCACTGGCCTTACCTGCAGACCCAGACTTGGTGGCCGAAGCGGAAGACTTGGTCGTCCTTGACGCACTGCCACGACGTGTGGTTGACGACGTCGACGTGCGCTTCCTGGTCGTCTTGGTGGGCTTCGCCTCCTCGTCGACAGCGGACTTGCTGGTGCTGGACGTGGAACGAGACGTCACTGCGATCCTCTCGAAGGCGGACAGAACCTGTTAAGGGCACACGAAAGCCCCGAGGGCGTCAAGTGCCTTGTCACATTGTGGCACCACAACACCTGCATTGCCAAATGGGAGGTGGAACCTGCCCCAGTCGTAGCACACGCCCCAGGCAACTACGACTGTGGTCTTAACCTCCCGTACCTCGCACTACCAAGGGCTCTCATACCCGAGCAGGGAATGACGCGGACGTCATGACGCGTTTGTATGGATGTCGCAGGTTGAAAACTGCTGAAAGGCGGAACTCATGGACACCAAGACTCGCGTCCGTACCACTGACGGAATTGATGGCAAAGACGCTGTTGGCCTGTATCTGGAAGGAATCGCCAAGACCCCACTGTTGAGTGCTGCCGATGAGGTGATGCTCGCCAAGCGCATTGAGGCCGGACTGTTCGCCCAGGCCGTCCTGGACGGAACCGTGGAGACGAAGGTCGAAGCCAGCACCGAGGAACTCCAGCAGATCGCCGAGGACGGCGAGGCTGCGATGGCCCGGTTCGTGCGCGCCAACCTTCGTCTGGTCGTCTCCGTCGCCCGCAAGTACGGCCGCTCACGGATGCCGCTGCTGGACCTCGTCCAGGAGGGCAACACCGGTCTCATCCGCGCAGTCGAGAAGTTCGACTACGCCAAGGGCTTCAAGTTCTCCACCTATGCCACATGGTGGGTGCGTCAGGCGATCAGCCGTGGCATTGCCCAGCAGGGACGCGTCGTGCGGCTGCCAGTGCACGTTGCCGAACAGGTCAACCAGGTCTCGGCGGCACGACGTGACCTGGAACGCGAACTGGGTCGCGAACCCGAGCTCTTCGAGATCGCAGAAAAACTGGACCTCACCGAGGAGAAGGTTGCCGAGCTCGTCACCTTCGGCCGGGACCACGTCAGCCTCGACGCACCTGTGGAGGACGACGGTGACACCAGCCTTGGCGACCTCATTGCCCGTGAGACGGCACCCGGCCCGGACTCCATCGTGCTCGACGCCGAGGATCGCACCCGGCTCGAGGTGATGCTGCAGGATCTCGACCAGCGCTCCGCAGACGTCGTACGTCGTCGTTATGGACTGCTCGACGGACGTCAGGCCAAGCTCGCCGACATCGGCAAGGTGTGGGGCATCACCGCTGAGCGGGTGCGCCAGATCGAGCGGGCTGCCCTGGCGACGATGCGTGAGGCCAATCAGGAGGCCATGGCTGCCTGAGGCACCTCACGCAGCCTGAGCCCGGACATCCTGATGGATTCCGGGTTCAGGTCCTTGGACGTGTGACCATGACACCCTGAGCATCGATGTCATGGCACGGATCTGGATCATGACAGGGACAGGGCCGTGCCACATGAATGTGTCACTATCACCGCGTGGGAGCGCCGAAGGGTGAACCCTGATCGGCCACGTCCACGACACGTATGACCCCTTCCTGGGCACACGAGGCAATGAGTCGCCCATTCTGGATGAGCCGTCCCATGGAGAATCCGTGGGACCCCGAGGCACTCGGCGAGATCTGGTCGTAGAGCATCCACTGATCCGCGATGCCCTTGCGATGGAACCACATGGCGTGATCGATCGACGCCGGACTCACCGTGTGACCGGCTGGCAACGCTGGCAGGTGCGGCAGGATCGCCGCGGCCATGAGACTCATGTCCGACAGGTAGGCGAGGATCGCACGATGGGTGACGGCGTCATCGGGAAGCGTACTGCTCGCCTTGACCCACAACCGCATGTGGGTTGCATGGTTCTGATGGTGGTACGCGTTGCCGTCGCCGGCGTAACGCACGTCGAGGGCATCCCACTCGGTGACCATGGGCATGGCGCGTCCCATGGCTGCCGCCATGGCTTGGGCCAGGGTCGGGCACTCCTCGGGATCCGGGACGTGTGACGGTTTGCGATCACTGTGGTCCAGTCCTTCCTCGGAGGTCTTGAACGACACCTCCGAGGTGAAGATCACTCGGCCGTGCTGACGGGCGTCAACACGACGCGTCGACAAGGTCCGTCCATCCCGCAACCGCTTGACGTCGTAGATGATGGGCGCGTCGTTGCGTCCGCCATGCAGGAAGTACGCGTGCAGGGAGTGGACCTTGCGATCCTGCACGGTACGGCACCCAGCGACGAGGGACTGCGCCAGAACCTGACCACCAAAGGTACGTTGCCAGGTCGTCTCAGGGCGTGGCCCTCGGAAGAGGTTGGGCTCGAGCACCTCGAGATCGAGCAGGTCGAGTAGTTCTGCAGTCGTTGATGGCATGGATCAACTCTGCCACCACCCAGGCAATCGTGGTCAGGATTGGGACCGAACCTGCCCGATGGCCTGACGAATTCGCTTGGGAGAGACCGGGATGTGGGTGCGCAGCCGCTGGGCGAAGTACTGCACGCGAAGCTCCTCGATCATGAATCCCACCTCCTCCACCTGGGCAGGAAGCCGACCAGCAGGCTGTTCGGCGCAGAGCTCGTCGTACTCGCCGAGCAGGACGTCGATCTCATCCATCTGGGTGGCGTCCCTGCCCGGGTTGAGCAGCAGCGACTCCGCGCGCACGACGACGGCATCCATCCACCGCGACATGTAGCCGAACCACGGGTCCGGGGTGGCCGAGACGAAATTGCAGAACACCAGATCGTCGAGTTGGGAGGTCATGTCCGCACGTGCCGCCCCGTCGGGCAGGCTCAGCAGTGCTCGTCGCGCCCCGGCATGGGACTGGAGGATCCGCGATGTCTCCTCGACCACCTGGGCCATCCGCTCGGCCTGGTCCTGCCGCACCTGAAGTGCCAGGGAGTCGAAGGCCTTCTCGTCGCGGATGGTGGCGATCCCGTCACTGTGTTTCCTGGCCAGGGAGTCGACCGTCTTGAGTCGGCAGTCCGTCAACAGATCGGGCACCGAGGGGTACGGCGAGTCGGCCAGGGACAACTTGGTGGCGTTCGACATGTGTGCCATGACCCACTTGGTGGGGTCGGGAAGGCAGAGCATCAGCAGACGGACGACTCCTTGACCGTGACTCCGATCGGCGGCGGTGCGGGTCTCCTTGACTGCGGTGCCCACCCCGTCGCGCTCGTCTACCAGACACGGGTATCCGACGGCATCGACCCCAGCACGCCGCACGTCCACGTGTGACGGCACAGCACCGAACTGCCAGCTCGTCGCACCGTGAATCTGCTTGGTTCGGGCTGCCTTCGTCAACGTCTTGGCGACCTTGGGCGCCAGATCCACCTGCAGTTGACCAAGATCCTCCGAGTGAGCCATCTTTCGGGGCTGGGAGGTACGAGGCCGCTGGGACTTCTTGACGTTCTTCGATGCCGCTGTTCGGTGACCGGACCCGTCGAGCACCTCGAACCCCACCCGCAGGTGTGACGACAGATTTTCTGGATGCCAGTCGGAGTCCTTGATGGTGACACCGGTGAGAGCGGTGAGTGCTCGGGCGAGTTCGCAGGTGAAGTCCTTCGTGTGGTCGGCGCCGTTGTCGGCAAGCCAGAGCAAGGCCGCACGGGCACGATCAGGTGCTGGGACGAGCTGGGTGCGAATCTGTTTGGGCAGACCGCGTACCAGTTCGGTTGCCAGTTCCTGGCGCAGCCCGGGAACCTGCCAGGTGAACGGTTCCCGCGGCACCTGCCCCAGCAACGGCAGGGGGATCTGCACCGTCACTCCGTCGTGACCGGATCCCGGCTCGAAGACGTAACGCACCGGCAGGTCGAGGTCTCCCACCTGCCATGTGTCGGGAAACTGGTCGACCGCAACGGCTCCGGGCTCGATGAGGTCGTCCACGGTGAGGTCGAGCAGATGCTTGTCGTCCTGGCGACGCCACCACGCATTGAACTGGCTGCCCGAGACGATGTCGCTGGGGATCCGCTGATCGTAATGGTCGTACAGTGCCTGGTCATCAGCCATGAGTCCGCGCTGCCGAGAACGATCCTCCAGCTCCTGGGCCTGGGTCACCACGGCATCATTGTTCCTCAGGAAGTCATGCCGGGCTCGCCAGTCACGTTCGACCAGAGCCGATCGAATGAAGATCTGTCGTGCCACCTGGGCATCGATGCGTCCGTAATTGACGCGTCGATCCGTCCACAGCGGCACCCCGTACAAGGTGGCGCGTTCGTTGGCCACGACCGAGGCGCTCGAGGCGGCCCAGTGAGGTTCGGAGAAGGAACGCTTGAGCAGGTGCGAGCCCACCTGCTCCACCCACTCCGGACGAATTGCCGCCACATTGCGCGCCCACAGTCGGGAGGTCTCCACCAGCTCGACTGCCACGACGAGTTCTGGCGGATGCTTGGCCAGAACCGATCCGGGATTGATGGCGAAATTGGAGCCTCGCGTGCCCAGGTACTCTCGCGGACCGGGACGTGCTCCCCTGCGTCGTGCCGAGGTGCGGGTCTCCGACGTCTTGAGCAGACCGATGTGCGACAGCAGACCAGAGAGCAGGGCGGTGATGATGTCTCCCACCTCGGCTGGCTCATCGTTGCGCCTCAGTTTGAGGTCCTTGGCGATACGTTTGAGTTGGCTGTGCAGATCCTGCCACTCCCGGATTCTCAGGTAGTTGAGGTACTCCGCACGACACATCCGTCGGAATGCCGAGCTGCCCATCGCCTTGCGTTGGTGGCGCAGATAGTGCCACAGCCGCACGATGGACATGATGTCTCCGCCATCATCGATACCCTGCGATGGCGACGTGGACTCCTTGTCCCGTATGTGCTGGCCCCGTGTGCGTTGGCCCTGCGTGTGCTGGTCACGGCCGGCATCCCGATGGTTCTTCCCACGCGAGTTCGCACGCTGTGCGGGTTTCACCGGACGAGTCCCGGTGTGGACGGTGTGACGCAACGGTTGCCCGGCGGCGTCGGTGGCAGCGACGGCAGCTTGGGCCGTCTCGCGTTGCCGAATCGTCGACCAGTCGCCACTACGGTGATCGTCGGACCGATCGACCGCACTCAACGTCGTCTGCAGAGCAGCCTCGCTGGTGAACCGGCGATGAAAACCGTCCGCCTCGTCTCGCTTGTCACTGGGGCGTTCTCGCACGTCCGGGATGGACAGCGCGGAGACGATGATGAGGATTTCCCGCAGACATCTCCGTCTGGCTCCCTCCAGGATCATGCGTCCCATACGAGGATCGATGGGGATCTGGGCGAGCTGATGACCGACCCTGGTGAGTCGTGGGGTGTCGTGGTGGCCCGAACGCAGCGCTCCGAGCTCGTCGAGAAGTCGCAGACCATCATTGATCTGGGAACGATCCGGGGTCTCCACGAAGGGAAAGTCGTTGATCGCCCCCAGACGCGCCTGGGCCATCTGCAGGATGACCGAAGCAAGGTTGGTGCGCAGGATCTCCGGCTCGGTGAACTCGGGACGGATCTGGAAGTCCTGCTCGGAGTACAGCCGGATGCAGATTCCCGGAGCGACACGGCCACACCGTCCGGCGCGCTGGTTGGCACTGGCCTGGCTGATGGGCTCGATGGGCAGACGCTGCACCTTGGTCCGTGAGGAGTACCTGGAGATGCGGGCCGTCCCCGGATCGATGACGTAACGAATACCGGGCACGGTCAACGACGTCTCGGCAACGTTGGTGGCCAGGACGATGCGTCGCCCCTGGTGCGCCGTGAAGACCCGGTGCTGTTGGGCAGCGGAGAGCCGTGCGTACAACGGCAGGATCTCCGTGTTGACCAGGGCCAGGTCTGCCAGGGCATCGGCGGCATCTCGAATCTCGCGCTCCCCGGCCAGGAAGACGAGGATGTCACCCGCGCCCTCCCGGCTCAGCTCGGTGACGGCCTGACAGATTCCCGTGGGCTGGTCAATGGCCTCGACCGGTTCACCGGGGTCGTCGGGCTGGGTCTCCAGGGGGCGGTAGCGCACCTCGACCGGATAGGTGCGTCCGGAGACCTCGATGATGGGGGCGTCGTCGAAGTGTGCACTGAATCGTGCCGTGTCGATGGTGGCCGAGGTGATGATGACCTTGAGGTCGTCGCGCCTGCTCAGCAGCTGTTTGAGGTAGCCCAGCAGGAAGTCGATGTTGAGGCTGCGCTCGTGGGCCTCGTCGATGATGATGGTGTCCCAGGCTCGCAGGTCGCGGTCATGGGAGATCTGGGCGAGCAGGACACCATCGGTCATGACGGTGAGGGCGGTGTCACTGGTGGTGTGCCGGGTGAACCTCACCTGGTAACCGACCTGGTTGCCGAGTTCGACGTCCATCTCATCGGCAACTCGCTCGGCGACCGTGCGCGCAGCAATACGGCGCGGCTGGGTGTGGGCGATGCGGGTACGCCCCAGTCCCAGGCAGATCTTGGGCAGCTGGGTCGTCTTGCCAGAACCGGTTTCACCAGCGACGACGACCACCTGATGACTGGCGATGGCCTCAGCGATCTCGTCGGCATGCTCGCTGATGGGAAGGTCTGGGGGGAAATCGATCGTGCCGCCATCGGGCAACGTATTGCGCAGGGTAACAGCCATGACCGAACAAGTTTATCGCGTGACGGGGGCACATGGTTGAGAGCCATGTGCCCCGGTGCCACGACACAGCACATCTGGACGATGCACGAACGGCACCGATGAGGAGGTCCCTGGGGTGCCCGAATCGGTACCTGCTATAGGTCGGAGCGGTGCCTGCCGTAGGCGGAACGGGGACGGCGCCGTGGCGGCGGTGTGGATCCGACCGTCCCACACCGCCATCAGCATGTCATCAGTGAACGATCCCCAGTGGGCACTTGGCGTGCGCCATGATGCCGCGGGCCACTCCCCCAGCAGTCCAGCCGAGCAGTGGGTGCTTGTTGACGCCGATGATGAGTTGATCGACGGTCTCCGACAAGCTCACCAGTTCGTCGACAGGTTGCCCGGTGAGCACACGTCGATGGCACGACACCTCCGGGTAGGAGCTGACAACTGGATCGGCGATCTCGGCCAGACGTTGATCGAGTTCGCTGATCATGCGTTCCATGGACTCATCGGTGAGCTTGTAGCCACCGGTGGCACCAGCGGGCAGTGGTGGGGTCACGGTGACGACTTCCAGCTCGGCGTCATAGCGCTTGGCCTGGTCACAGGCAAATGTCAGGGTCTTGGTGTTCGAGGTCTGCGGCCCCACGGCGATGGCGACCTTGTGCTTGTCGCCCACGGGATGTGGTGTGGCGGCCTGGGAGATGACGATGACCGGGCAGGATGCCATTCCGGCGATGGCCACCGACGTCGAGCCGACGAACATGCGCTCCAACCCACTGGTGGCACGGCGTCCCACGACGATGAGCTCGACCTTCTCGGAGCGGTCGGCCAGCAGGGCTGCCGGGTTTCCGACGATGACCTCGCCATGAATGCGTTCCTTGTCGAGGCCCTGTTCCAAAGCAACCTTGATGGCGTCCTCGACGATGGCCTGCCCCACCTCCTCCAAGGCCTTGCGGTCATAGGCAAATCCCCATGCCCCGGCAACGCCATTGTCGTCCACAGCATGGATGATGAGCAGATCGGCACTGCGAGCCTTGGCTGATCCGGCAGCGAACTTCGTGGCTCGCAGGCCGTCCTCCGACCCGTCGACACCGGCAATGACGACACGTTGCGTCCTGTTCTCAGTCATCTTCGTCCTTCCTCGGCAGGTCAACCACAACCGATCATTGGTCGTCGGGCTCGTCGGAACTGACCGCCCGACCACTCAGGGAGGTTATCGAGATGGTCATCACATTACGCCGAACACCGGGCGCCCACGTGAGTTTCGGTGCTCCCGCCGCCACGGCAGCGGCATCATCGGAGTAGCTGTTCATGGACTGGACCGTCCCATGGGCAACGACGTCCCACCCGGTACGGGTGGCCTCGTCGAGTTCATCCACCTCGAAGGCGATCCGCTGCCCCACCTCGATGTGGGCCATGGGGGGCATTGGGGGCGATTCGCATCACCAGCGAATGGCCAACGACCTGGTGTGTCACTGGCATGAGTTCGATGTCGTCATCCAAGGTCCAGGCGAGTCTGCCGGCGGAGCGAGTCGACAGCAGTTCCAGACACTCCTCCTCACTGAGGGTGATGAAATGTCCGGTACCCAATCCTGGCTCCTCTCCTGTTGCTCACACAGTAGCGAAGTGCGATGACCGAATCGAACGGGCTTCTGTCCACAGTGATGTGCTCGCATGCGTTCTCGATGGAGAACAGCGGTCAGGCCCAGTCCTCGGTGTCCCTGTCGAACGTCGTGCGCCCGTGCAACTTGCGTGCGAGTTCGTCGTCGATGCCGTCGGACAGCTGCGACATGATGCGCACTGCCCGGTGCAAATGCTCTGGTACGAACGGTTTGGCCATGAGCGACATCGTGACGAGAACACGGTCCTGATGCAGGGCGAACCGCCCGTAGCGTGACTGAACGTTGAGGTCATTGAGTACTTCCACGGCCCGGGAACGTCCGTCGACGTCATGGACGATGACGGAGAACAGCAGGAGCTCCTCCCCATCGCTGGTGGCTCGGATGAACACCATCGTCGATCCCACACGGATTGCGAAGTCGCCCTCCTCGTCACGGAACGGTGGGTGGCCGAACATAGTCGTGAGTTCGTCGGCGACTTGCTGGGCCAACACTGGTCCGTCGAGCTCACTGTCGTCCTGTGGTTGCAGGACCTCAGCAAGCTGGTCTGGAGCGAGGAACACCGGGTGCTGGACGCTGAAAATCGTTCGCAGCGTGGTCACAGCGAGTTCTGCCACGTCGTAACAGTCGTTCTGCGAGCTGAGAACCCAGAAATCGCCATGTGCCAAGGCCTCCTCGTGCGCGGGATTCCCAGTGCGGTTGAGCCGCCCATCGTTGGGCAGTTCCTCCTCGTCGGGAAGCTGCCACCCCAGGCGGGTCATCTCCTCGACCTGCGGCTGGGTCAGCTGGGACGAGGGGCCCAGATGGGCGTTGCTGGAGGCCTGCAGCACGATTCGCGCATCGTCGCGAGGATCATCAGGATCGATCTGGACGAAGCGGACATAGGGAACCATCTCATCGCGCAACGACGGCGTGCCAATGGTGAGACTTCCGTTGTCGTCAATGACGGAAACCACCTCGGCAAGACGCTCGGTGAATTGTGCCCACGCTTGCTCGGTACTCCGATCAAGATCAAAATCAAAGTCCGCTGGCTCATCCATGCCTTCAACCTAGCAAGACTTCTTCCCCGGGATTCACCGGTGGTGGGAGAACTGCCCGTCTGGACGAACGACGACCTGCTCGACGTCCCAGCGCACCAGGAAAACCGGCGCACCCCGAAAATCCAGCGCACCCCGAAAATCCCTGCTTCCGATGGTGGGCCGTGGCAGTGGGGCCGCCTCCTGCGACCGGTGCTCCCCGTTCAGCTCGGAGATGCACATGCCCGAGACCGGGAAAGGGGCGACCCGAGCTGATCTCTCGCTGGGCCAGACACCCTGCACACGCACATGCATGGTCGAGCGTGGAATCGACCGTCACCAACCGCCGTGGCGATGGTTACCCTTGCGCAGGCCCAGAACAGGGCGAGATGGCCATGTACTGCTCTCCTGGGATGACGGCCACTTCGTGATGACAAGTCCTCGCACTGCAGACAAATGGGGTGCTGGAGTGATTCATCATCACCCCAGCACCCCGAAACCTCATCCTCTGAGCCACCTCAGCCAGAAGACGTCATGGCATGAGAGTTACTCGGAACATCAGCTGCATCCGCTGGTGGATCCGCAGCTCTCGCACACGTAGCAGGACCCGGATGGGCGCATCTTGGTACCGCAGGTCATGCACAACGGAGCATCAACAGCCATACCAGTCATCTCCTCGACCAGCTCAGCGCTGGTGTGAGCATTCTCGCCCTGGGCAGCTGCGCTGGGATCAGGATCGAACAGTCCGGGCTGATTTGCCCCATCCTCGTGCACCTGCACTCGATCGGCTGGGGTCGATTTCAACGACTCGGACTCGATGAGTTCGGCGTCCTCGTCCTCGAATTGGTACGACCCGGTCTCGACGTACTGCGCTCGTTCAGCGGCGGTGTAGATGCCCAACTCGGCACGCTCATCGAAGTCGAGGTAGTCAAGGGCGAGGCGTCGGGCAATGTAGTCGATGATCGACTGGGCAATTCGAATGTCCGGATCATCGGTCATGCCGGCTGGCTCGAACTTGAGGTTCGAGAATTTCTGCACGAAGCTCTCGAGCGGGACGCCGTACTGCAGACCGATGGACACGGAGATGGAGAGGGCATCCATGACTCCTGCCAGGGTCGATCCCTGCTTGCCCAGCTTGAGGAATATCTCACCGAGACGACCGTCGTCATAGGCTCCTGTTGTGAGGTAACCACCAGCACCAGCGACCTGGAAGCTCGTGGTGCGACCCGCACGGGACTTGGGAAGCCGTTGACGGCGCGGACGGTACTCGACACGCACCTCTGGCTCGGGAGTGGCGTCCTCCTCATCCTTCTTGTCGGAGAGTGGCTGGCTCACCTTGCAGTTGTCGCGGTAGACGGCCAATGCCTTGAGGCCGAGTTTCCAGCCCTGCATGTAAACATCGGCAATGTCCTCGACGGTTGAGCTCTCGGGAAGGTTCACCGTCTTGGAGATGGCACCGGACAGGAACGGCTGGACAGCGGCCATCATTCGCACGTGACCCATCGGGGCGATGAACCGAGCGCCCATGGCACAGTCGAAGACCTCGTAGTGTTCCTCGGCCAGGTGCGGGGCATCGATCACCGAGCCGTGCTCCCTGATGTGCTCCACGATCTCGGCAATCTGCTCGGGGGCATAGCCCAGATTTGTGAGTGCCCGCGGAACGGTCTGGTTGACGATCTGCATCGAGTCACCGTCAACCATTTTCTTGAACTTCACCAAGGAGAAATCTGGCTCGATACCGGTGGTGTCACAGTCCATCATGAAGCCGATGGTCCCGGTGGGCGCCAGCACCGAGGCCTGCGCATTGCGGTAACCGTTCCGGTCGCCAATCTCGATGACCTGATCCCACTCGGCCTTGGCAGCGGCGAGTACGGCCTTGTCATTGGTGTGCAGTGGCTGGACGTCGGCATTGGCATCACGGTGCTTGCGCATGACGGCCTTGTGAGGCTCGGTGTTGGCGGCATAGCCCTCATAGGGGCCGACAATGCCAGCGAGTTCAGCGCTACGCCGGTAGGCCACACCCGTCATGAGCGAGGTGATGGCAGCAGCCAGGGCTCGACCACCGTCGGAGTCGTAGCCCAATCCCTGGGCCATGAGCAACGCACCAAGATTGGCGTACCCGATACCGAGCTGCCGGAACTTCCGGGTGGTCTCGGCGATCGACTCGGTCGGGAAATCTGCGAAGCAGATGGAGATGTCCATGGCAGTGATGACCAGCTCGACTGCACGACGGAACTTGTCGATGTCAAAGACATCCTCATCCAGGAACCGCAGCAGGTTGAGGCTGGCCAGGTTGCACGAGGAGTTGTCCAGGCTCATGTACTCCGAGCACGGGTTGGACGCGTTGATGCGGCCGGTGTTGGCGCTGGTGTGCCACGAGTTGATGGTGTCATCGAACTGAATACCGGGATCGGCGCACTCCCAGGCGGCCTTGGCCACCTTGCCGAAGAGGTCGCGAGCGTCAACCTCCTCGATGATCTTGTCGGTGGTACGGGCCCGAAGCCCGAACTTCTCACCTTTCTCCACGGCATGCATGAAGTCATCACTGACGCGCACCGAGTTGTTGGCGTTCTGGTACTGCACCGAGTTGACGTCCTTGCCGCCAATCCCCATGTCGAAGCCAGCAGCGCTGAGGGCGCGGATCTTGTCCTCCTCGCGCGCCTTGGTCTCGATGAACTCCTCGATGTCGGGGTGATCGATGTCGAGGACGACCATCTTGGCAGCTCGGCGAGTGGCACCACCGGACTTGATGGTTCCGGCCGAGGCATCGGCACCCCGCATGAAGGAGACCGGCCCGGAGGCGGTCCCGCCACTGCTCAGCAGCTCCTTGGAGGAACGAATCCTGGAGATGTTGACTCCAGCGCCAGAACCGCCCTTGAAGATCATTCCCTCCTCGGTGTACCAGTGCAGGATCGACTCCATCGAGTCGTCCACCGAGAGGATGAAGCAGGCGCTGACCTGTTGTGGGCTGGCAGTACCGACGTTGAACCAGACCGGGGAGTTGAAGCTGAAGTACTGGTGCAGCAACAGCCACGTGAGTTCCTCGCCGAACACCGTGGCATCGGCATCGGTGACGAAGTAACCATTCTTCTTGCCGGTGCTCACGTAAACCGCAACGACACGGTCGATGAGCGTCTTGAGGCTGGCCTCGCGCTGCACCGTGCCCAAGGCACCACGGAAGTACTTGTTCGTCACGATCGTGGCGGCATTAGCGCTCCAGAAATCGGGGAACTCCACCCCACGCTGTTCGAAGACGACCTCATTGGTACGCCAGTTCGTCTGGACGACGTCGCGACGCTCCCAGGTGACCTCGTCGTAGGGATGAGTGCCCTCAGTACTGAAGAACCGCTCTATGTGCAGCCCCTTGCGTCGAGAATTCGACGTGCGCGACGTGGCTTTGGTTTCGGTCATGACTCCCTCTGCTGTCTGGTGGTGGGTGGGGGTGATCTGTCGATCGGGCAGTTGACGAACTGCCGTGGAACCGTCAGAAAAGTGGCTGATGGGAAGATGTCGAGTACCGGTCCTCCACCGGGGTCTCGGCATCGTCGGCATTGGCTGTCTCATCACGCAGCCGATCAATCTCGTCGGCGAAGTCGTCGATCGAGTCGTAGTTACGGTAGACGCTGGCAAATCTCAGGTATGCGATGGGATCAAGATCACGCAGCGGCTTGAGGATGGCCACCCCGATCTGGTCGGACGGAATGGCAGCCATGCCGCGGGCGCGAAGCCCATCCTCGACACGCTGCCCGAGCACCGCGAGATCAGAGTCGTCGACCGGCCTGCCCTTGCAAGCTTTCCGCACACCGGCAATGACCTTCTCTCGATTGAAGAGTTCCTCAGTCCCATTGCGTTTGAGGACGGTCAACTGCATGCGCTCGATCGTCGTGAACCTGCTGCTGCAGACCGGGCACTGTCTGCGACGACGGATCGCCGTACCGTCTTCGCAGACTCGTGAATCAAGAACTCGGGAATCATCATGCTGGCAGAATGGGCATCTCACGACTCATCCTCCTTCACACCCGACGTCTCCGACACTCGAGAACACTACCTGCAATTCGCCGTGCATCAAAACTACAACCACAAGTTGTAGTACTACATCACCAGATGTCCACTAGATATGGTGTTTGCATCATCACTGTCGCGACACGCGTCAGCAGTCATGATCCCTGGCTGTCCACCCCACTGTCATCACTGGACATCCAGAACGCTGACACCACACCTCGCCCATCTCGACCATCGGCAACAGCATCCAGCCGAACCACGGCCGTCACCGTACCAATGATCATGATCGCTGCGGCAAAAGCCATCAGGATGTCCCAGAACAACAATTCCCCTCGCCGGGGTCTTGCCTCCCCCACGGCAGCTGCCCTCGACACGACGATCGAGTCCACCGCGCCAGCGGATCGGTCTGCGACATCTGCATCGAAACCTGTCAGTGCAGCTGCCAGCTCCCTTCTGTCAAGACGGACGACCGGCTCGTACTCGATGTCACCCGCCTCGTCGTCCGGCCACGGGCCATGCACGACTCGGGATCCTTCCCTCCGCCGCGAACCCACAGTCAGACTGGAGGATGCACCAGCTCCATCACGTTCCTCTGCGAAACCCAGAACACCCCACTCACGGGTCACCACGCTCATTGCACACCTTCCTCGTTGCCACGAAAGCAGCTGTCACACGCCAACACGTCACTTCGGCACCATGCGCCACAGTCAATTCAGACGGGACATCCGACTCAGCATCGAACGTCTTTGCGATTGAAGATTAGAACATCTATTCGGCAGACGCAAGATGCGGCGACCTTGCATCTCTCGCCACCCCCCGGAACCAGCACCATTGGGTGGCGGAAACGATCTCCTGGGTTCGAAAGCAGGTTCACACTCCAGTGAGACATTCCGGGAAAGCACTCATGCGCAGGATCGAACACATGTTTGCTTTGCCGGGGGATGATCGATTACCCTTGATGTCATGGAGCAGCACGAGCACCCCCATCGACAACTGGCTGGGACGACACCTGTCCCGGCGCCCGGTGACGTCGTACCAGATCCGGCGATCCTCACACCGCGCCAGCGCAAGGTCTACGAGTTCATCGTCACCAACGTTGATGAGCGCGGGTACCCGCCGAGCGTGCGCGAGATCGCCGACCAGGTTGGCCTCTCCAGCACATCGTCAGTGCACTACCAGCTCAGGGCTCTGGAAGACAAGGGATTCATCCGGCGCGATCCCAGGCGACCACGGGCACTGGAGATCGTGGGGCACAACCGCCCCGCACCGATCACCACACATTCCATCCCCGTGAGCGACGGGGGTGATGCCGACTCGATCACCGTGCCGCTCGTCGGTCGAATTGCGGCTGGCGCCCCGATCCTTGCCGAGCAGAGCGTTGAGGACACCATGGCCGTACCCACCCAGTTGCTCGGTCACGGTACGCATTTCATGCTGGAGGTTCACGGTGACTCCATGATCGACGCAGCAATCTGCGACGGGGACTGGGTGATCGTGCGCCAACAGCAGCAAGCCGAGAACGGTGAGATCGTTGCAGCACTCATCGACGACGAGGCGACCGTCAAGATGCTCTCCCAACACTCTGGGCACACCTGGCTGCTGCCACGCAATCCCGCCTACTCTCCCATCGACGGTGACCATGCCAGCATCATGGGCAAGGTGGTCGCCGTCATGCGCCGGATCTGACCCGCGATCTGGCACCCAGTACCGGCAAGGCCACAACTGGGAGAGATCACGATACGAAGGGTGACCGAGACACTGGGGTTGACGGTTTGCCCGACCGAGTCGTGACCGTCCAAGCGATGACCGGCCAATGGTGTAGTTGGTGCAGCGTCACCATGTGCCGTTGATCTGCCGCCTACTGACCGAGTCGTCGCAAGGCTGCAAGTGTTGTCGACAGATCCGTCGTCATCCAGAACTGTGGCATCGACTTGCGCAGATATCCCGCGTATCGCGCCGTGGAAAGCCGGGGATCCAGAACTGCCACGACTCCCCGGTCGTCGGATCGACGAATGAGTCGTCCAGCCCCCTGAGCAAGCAGCAGTGCAGCTCGCCGCGCGGAAATCGCCATGAACCCGTTCCCGCCTGCCTCCTCGACAGCTTGACTACGCGCCAGCACCAACGGATCATCCGGACGCGGGAATGGAATCTTGTCGATGACCACCAGGCGACACGTGTCGCCGGGCACATCGACCCCCTGCCACAGTGACATCGTTCCAAACAGGCAGGTCTGCGGTTCAGCAATGAATCGGCGAGTCAATTCGGCGAGATGCCCCTCCCCTTGCCGCAGGATCGTCAGATCGTGCAAGTGCTCGCGAACATACTGTGCGGCTGCCTCGGCATTGCGCTGCGATGCGAACAGTCCGAGGGTCCGCCCTCCTGCTGCCTGGACGAGCTGCACCAGGGCATCCAGCACCTCATGGGGCATCTGGTCCCGCCCGGGTCTGGGCAGGGAGCGTCCCACGAACATGATCCCCTGCCGTGCGTAGTCGAATGGCGAACCCACGTCCAGGCCCCGCCACCCCAATTGGGTCTCCATGACCTCCGGGGCCTCGTCGGCAATGTACTCCTCCGAGCTGAGTCCCACATCACGCGCCGCCGGACCCAGCTCCCCACCGATCTTCAAGGTCGCCGATGTGAGAATCGTCGTCGCAGCCGTCAGGACGTGCTGCCTCAGCAGGCCGGACACACTCAACGGTGCCACGTGGACGCTGCGTTCACCTCGTTCGGACTCCGACACCCACACGACGTCCTCGGTTCGGAGAGCACAGACACGGTCCGTGATCTCGAAGATCTCCCGCATGGCGGCATGGGCCTGCACCCGATCCGGATCGGATTTCTCGTCCTCGTCCTGCGGATTCATCACCGACAGCGCCTGACGAGTCAGTCCTCGCAACGTCGTCGTGGCGATGAGCAACTGGGACCGTGGATCGGTGATACGTCCTGGCCGAGTGGCCTCCAACGCTTCGTGCAACACATCGACCTGATCAAGCAGATCGGCACCGAGATCATCGTCAAGCCAAGTGAGGCCTTGCCTTGCGACCGTCGAGAGGCGTCCCGGCCACAGATCGACCGAGGCAGCACCGGTGAACCGGTCAGCGACCTCATGCGCCTCGTCAATGACCACCACGTCGTGCTCGGGCAGCAGGGTGCCACCATTCATGGCGTCAATGGCGAGCATCGCGTGATTCGTGACGACGATGTCGGCATCACGGGCCCGTTCCCGGGCACGTTCAGCCAGGCACTGTGGCCCGAACGGGCAGTTCTGCGCCCCCAGGCACTCGTTGGCACGCATCGAGACCTGATCCCACGCCTGCTGACTGTGGGCGGGCGCGTCGTCCCGATCGCCCACCCCGTTCTCCTCCGCCTGCTGCTCGGCCCACTGCCGCAAGGCAACGACCTCGGCACCGAGTTCACTGGCCTGATCGGTGCCCTTGCCGGCTGATCCAGCTGCGGACGACCCGGCGTCGTCGAGCAGCATGTCCTGATCCGGACGAGAAGAACCACCACGCACCTTGTGCAGACACGCATGGTTGTGTCGGCCCTTGAGGACTGCGGTTCGCGGTCGACGTGGCAGGACCTTCTCGGCTGCGGTGAGGGCGGCCGGGATGTCCTTGTCCGCCAACTGAGCCTGCAGCGCCAAGGTTGCCGTCGCCACCACCACGGCCTCATCGTCCAACACGGCATGGGCAATGGTTGGGGCAAGGTAGCCCAACGATTTTCCAGTACCGGTACCGGCCTGCACGAGCAGGTGGATCTCCTCGTCAATTGCCCGATCCACGGCTTGGGCCATCTCCACCTGGCCAGAGCGCGGCGTTCCGCCGATGGCATCAACCGCCACCGACAGTATGCGGGCGGACTCCTCGTGAGCAGACATCACCGGCCCCCCACCGCACGAACCTCGGCTGCCAGCCCAGGATGCAGATCAGCAATGACGTGGGTTCCCTGCACACCATGCTCCAGCTCATGGATCGTGCCATGTTTGTGAATTCGATCGACGAGGTCCCCGCGGGAGTACGGGATGACGACGTCCACTCGTTCCTGGGGAGTGGGCAGGGCCTGCTCGATCTGGGAGATGAGCTCGTCCACACCCTCCCCGGTACGCGTGCTGATGAACCGCGCACGCGGGCGGCTGGCCCTCAGCCCTGCCAGGGTCACCTCATCGATAAGATCGATCTTGTTGAAGACGAGGATCTCCGGGACCTGAGAAATCTCGGAAGACTGTGGTTTGTCCTGCAGCGATCGCAACACGTCCCGTACCGCAATGATCTGTCCGACAGGATCGGGATCGGATGCATCGACGAGGTGGACGAGGACATCTGCTCCAGCGGTCTCCTCCAAGGTCGACTTGAACGCCTCGACGAGGTCGTGGGGAAGGTGCCGCACGAAACCCACCGTGTCGGTGAGGGTGTAGACCCGACCGTCCTGGGTGGTGGTGCGCCGCGTCGTCGGGTCCAAGGTGGCGAACAGGGCGTCCTCGACAAGGACACCGACTCCGGTGAGCCGATTGAGCAGGGACGACTTTCCAGCATTGGTGTAGCCCACGATGGCCACCGACGGAATGCGATCACGCTCGCGACGAGCTCGAGTGGTGGCTCGTGTGGAATCCATCTGCCGGAGACGTCGCCGCAGCACCGTGATCCGATGGCCGATCCGACGTCGATCGGTCTCGATACGCGTCTCACCCGGACCACGACCGCCGATACCGGCGCCGCCGGCAGCTCGACCACCAGCCTGACGGGAGAGACTCTGCCCCCAACCACGCAGCCGCTGTTTCAGATAGGTGAGTTGGGCAAGTTCCACCTGGGTCTTGCCCTCGGTACTGCGAGCATGTTGGGCGAAGATGTCGAGGATGAGGGCCGTGCGATCCACGACCTTGACTCCCACCCGGTCCTCGAGGTTGCGCAGCTGGGCTGCGGTGAGTTCGCCGTCACAGATGACGGTGTCGGCACCGGTGGCACGGACCAGGTCTGCCAATTCGCGTACCTTGCCACTGCCCAGGTAGGTGGCGGGATCGGGAACGTCCCGACGTTGGACGATCCCTTCCAGCACCTGTGATCCAGCGGTCTCGGCCAGCGCCTTGAGTTCGAGCATGGCGTTCTCGGCATCCTGAACGGTGCCGGTGGTCCACACCGACACCAGGACGACACGCTCCAGACGCAGCTGCCGGTACTCGACCTCGCTGATGTCGGACAGATCGGTCGACATGCCGGGAACTCGGGTGAGCGAGAGCCGTGCCGCAAGATCGAACTGGTCACCGTCCGGGTCCCGCTGGTCGTCTGGGGCAGCCACGTCACCGAAGGGGAAATCCGGTGACTCGTGCTGAGTGGTCATCGGCTCACCGCTTCATCGGGAATGTGCACCTCTCCCTGGGCCACCAGCACGGCAGGGCCCGTGAGACTCGCCAGCACCTCGCCGTTCTGCGATTGCGCAAGTTCGACGGTGATGCGCCCGCCGGGCACGTCGACGCGCCACGGACCGAGATCTCCAGTACGGCGGGCCATGACAGCGGCCACGGCGACAGTTCCCGTCCCACACGACAGCGTCTCCCCTACGCCACGCTCGAAGACTCGCATCTGGACATGTGTCGGCCCCACCTGGCGGACGAACTCGACGTTGACTCCTTCGGGAAAAGCCTCGGCAGGCGACCACGCCGGTGCTGAGGTGAGGTCCATCCCAGTCACCGATTCGTGGTCGTCAAGGACCACGACGGCATGGGGGTTGCCGACATCTGCCGGACGGGCTGGGCAGGAATGCCCGGTGGTGGAGATGCTCACCAGTTCATCGCCCACCTGCACCGGTCCCAGCTCGGCGCGTACCGTGCCGTCATCGAACAGCCGCACCCGTTTGACCCCGGACCGGGTCGCCACCTCGGCCTCGTCGCCGTCGATGAGTCCCTCGGTGCGCAGGAATCGTGCGAAGACCCGTAGCCCGTTACCGCACATCTGCGCCACCGAGCCGTCTGCGTTGTAGTAGTCCATGAACCACAGATCGGGGTCACCATCCCACTGGGGGACGTCGCCCGCAGGCAGGGCACGCAACAGCCCGTCCCCACCGATACCGAATCGACGGTCGCACAGCCAGCGAATCTCACGAGCACTGGGTGCGGCTGCCGACCGGTCATCGGGAAGTATGACGAAATCGTTGCCAGTTCCGTGCCCCTTGATGAATCGTGTCGTCACCATGAAGTCATCGTCTCCTCAAGATGGGTCAGCACGTCACCCACGGCATGGGGTGACAGTGCATCGACCCAGAAGATGCGGTCGTCCTTGCGGTACCACATGAGTTGTTTGCGGGCGAATCTACGCGTGCGCACAATCGTCTGCTCGAAAGCCTCGTCCTCGTTGATCTCACCGGCGAGGAATTGCAGGATCTGACGGTACCCCAACGCACGACTGGCGGTACGCCCGCACGGAAGATCAGGGAGTGCGCGCACCTCGTCAACGAACCCATCGCGCCACATCTGCTCCACACGCAGGGCGATGCGTCGGTCCATGTCCTCTCGTGGCAGGGTCAAACCGATCTGGATGACGGGGGCTACCTGCGCGTCGTAACGACCAGTGGGCATGGTGGCGGTGAAGGACCCAGTGAGTTCGACGACCTCCAGGGCCCGGACGAGACGCCGCCCATTGCCGGGAAGAATGGCCTTGGCAGCCTGGGGATCGAGGCGACCCAGCCGATCGTGAAGAGCATGTGGACCGGCCTCGACGAGTTCTGACTCAAGACGCGCCCGCACAGCAGGATCGGTGGGGGGAATGGTCATCTCGTCCAGGATCGCCCGTGAGTACAGCGCGGAGCCCCCGACGAGGATCGGTACGACGCCTCGACCACGAAGGTCGACAAAGGTCTGTCTGGCACGTGACTGCATGAGCGCAACGGATGAGCTCTGGGTCACGTCGAGAATGTCGACGAGATGGTGCGGTACGGTGGCCCGATCATCATGGCTGGGCTTGGCCGTGCCGATGTCCATCCCGCGATAGACCACCATCGAGTCACCATTGACGATCTCGGCAGGGTGGTCGTGCTGAGCAAGGGCCAGAGCGAGCTGGATGGCCAGAGCAGACTTTCCACTGGCCGTTGGCCCCACCAAGGCGATGACGGGAAGTGGCACTGGCAATTCCTCTGCACGGGTCGAGACGGGTACTTGGATTCGGTCCTCAGACAAATTTAGCGCCAACTGGTTGTGCACACCATGGCCACCTGCAAGGCTGGACACGTCAGCCCCAATCGGGGTAACCAACAGAAGGGAGTCACGGTATGGGACTGCTCGACAAGGCCAAGGATGCCATCAACGATCACAAGGACGACCTCAAGGACGCTGCCCACGACCATGAGGATCAGGTCAACGACGCCATCGACAAGGGTGGCGACGCCATCAACGACAAGACCGGTGGCAAGGCCTCCGATCAGATCGACAAGGGCGAGGACTTCCTCAAGGACAAGGCCAAGGACCTCTGAGGTTCATGAGACTTCACACCATCCCCGTCACTGGGTGACGACAGGCTCCGAATGGGGGCCATGGGGGGGTTGACACGGTGGTGACGAGCGAGACTCGTCACCACCGTTGTTTTTCACCAGTTCCGCCGTGTCCGTTCAAAACACACCGGACTCATGGTCATCGCGGCTCCCGCGTCACCGATTTTCATGACCGGGGAATCCTCGGCATGCCCAGGTCCACACCTGTGGGGGCACCATCCTGGCTGGCTTCCTGACGTGTCTGCCAGGCATCACCGCCAGGAGTGCGACGCAGGTCCAGCAATCCGTGGTCGGCGGTGAGGTGATGCGGATGCGCACCGGTGATGACGACATGTGCAAGGTCACCGGGACGGGGTACCTCGTCATGGGGCCCCAGACCGACGTGTACGAGCCGATTGTCGCGGCTACGACCCGTCATGCGATGGGTCTGGTTGTCCTTGCGCCCCTCCCCCTCGGCGAACATCACCTCGACGGTCCTGCCCTGCTGGGCTTGGTTCTCCTGCCAGGACATGTCGTCCACCAGGGCGACGAGCCGTTCGTAGCGTTCCTGGACGACCTCCTTGGGCACCTGATCGGTCATGACACCAGCCGGCGTGTTGGGGCGGATCGAGTATTGAAAGGTGTAGGCCGCCGAGAACCGTGACTGCTCGACGATGCGCATCGTCTCCTCGAACTCCTCGTCGGTCTCGCCGGGGAAGCCCACGATGATGTCCGTGGTGATGGCGGCCTCGGGGATTGCGGCACGCACTCGATCGAGAATACCGAGGAATTTTGAGGAACGGTACGAGCGGCGCATGCGTCGCAGCACCGCGTCCGATCCGGACTGCAGAGGCATGTGCAGGCTTGGCATGACGTTGGGAGTCTCGGCCATCGCCTCGATGACGTCGTCGGTGAAGGCCGCCGGATGGGGAGAGGTGAATCGCACCCGGTCCAACCCGTCGATCTCACCGCAGGCCCGCAACAACTTGGCAAATGCTCCCCGATCCCCGAACTGGGCCCCGTAGGAGTTGACGTTCTGGCCGAGCAGGGTGATCTCCTGCACACCTTCGTCGACCAAGGCCTGGATCTCGGCCAGAATCTCGCCGGGGCGTCGATCGGCCTCCTTGCCACGCAGCTGCGGCACGATGCAGAAGGTGCAGGTGTTGTTGCACCCCACGGAGATGGACACCCAGGCGGAGTAGGCACTGTCCCGATGCGTCGGCAGGTTGGAGGGAAAAGTCACGAGGGCGTCCTCGATCTCGATCGCGGCCTCATGGTTGGCACGAGCCCGCGACAGCAGCTCCGGCAGGGAGCCGACATTGTGGGTGCCGAAGACGACGTCCACCCACGGGGCTCTGGTCAGGACGGTGTCCTTGTCCTTCTGAGCCATGCACCCACCGACGGCCAGCTGCATGGCGGGGTGCTTGGCCTTGACGGCAGCCATGTGGCCGAGCGTTCCGTAGAGTCGGTTGTCGGCGTTCTCCCGGACGGCGCAGGTGTTGAAGACGACGACGTCGGCCGGGTCCAAGGTGTCCTGTCTGGGGTCGCGGACATAGCCGGCGTCCTCCAACAGACCGGCTATCCGTTCGGAGTCGTGGACATTCATCTGGCACCCGTAGGTGACCACCCGATAGGTCGGCGCAGCTTCACGTGTCATGGCGGCCCAACTCTACGACTCAGGTGAACCCATGTCACAATTGCAGACGCTAGGGTTGGTCCATGACCAGCAGTGATGCGCAGAATCACCCGACGCTGCCCACCGGCGAGCAGTATGAGATCTCGGGCGGAGGCTACTGCGCGGTCGTCACCGAGCAGGGGGCAACCCTGCGTGCTCTGAGCCATGACGGTGTCGATCTCATCGTCCCCACCGCAGTCGACGCAGTTCCCACGGATGCACGCGGTCAGCACCTGTTGCCCTGGCCCAACCGGGTGCGCGACGGGCGCTACGTCTTCGATGGTCAGCCCCAGCAGCTGGCCATCAATGAGGTGGAGCGTGGCAACGCCATCCACGGGCTGGCGAGGTGGTCCATGTGGCGCCTCGTCGAGCTGGGGCAGGACACGGTACGTCAGCGGCTGGTCATCGCTCCCCAGGACGGTTGGCCTGGAATGCTGGAGGCACTTCTCACCCATCATCTTGACGCCGGGGGCATGACGGTGCATCTGGCAGCACGCAACGTGGGCACCACTGCTGTGCCGTTCGGCTACGCCGCACACCCCTACCTCGTCATGACCGGCTCGATCGATCAGTGGCAGGTGAGCTCCCCGTTCCGCACGTGTGCCGTGGTCGATGAGCGTCTGCTCCCGGTGGAAGTTGCCACGGTGCAGGGCTCGACGGATCTGAGCGACACCACTCTTGGCGAGCGACATCTGGACACTGCCTTCACCGGAGGCCCTGGTGGATCATGGCAGATACAGCTGAGATGTGGGGACGAGCGTCGCGTTCTGTGGGCGGACGAACATTTCGGATGGGTACAGATCTACACCCCCGACGACCGCTCGAGCCTTGCCGTCGAGCCCATGACGTGCGGACCGGATGCCTTCAATGAGGGCCCCACCCATGATTCGATGTTGCGCCTGGAGCCTGGATCAGGCGTCGAGATGAGGTGGGGAATCCACCTCTGAGGGGAATCCACCTCTGGGGCGCCTACGACCTGTGATTCGGGACGCAGCAGTACGCCGAGGGCATGTACCACCGGGCCCGAGGGGCCAAGCAGCACACATGCGCTTCGACTGCTTCGCCCCCGCCGGCGTGGGATGACCCGGTGTGACACATGAGGGAAATCCCGCTTGTTCCCATCTGACAACAGCATGGTCACTGAGAGGCAGGCATCTCAGTCGCGCGGCCCGGATTGGCCGATGACCTCCACGGCACGAGTCTCCCGAATGACGATGACCCGTACCTGGCCCGGTACGACAACTCGATCCGCCACCTCGGCGACGATGGAGCGGGCCAGCTCTCGAGCTGCCAGATCGTCGATCTCCTCGGGATCGACCATGACACGCAGTTCTCGCCCCGCCTGGACGGCGACTGCCCGCTGTACCCCGCTGTGGGATTGCGCAAGGGTCTCCATCTCCTCCAGCCGGTTGACATGGGACTCCAGGGAATCGCGTCTGGCACCGGGGCGTGAGGCGGAGATGGCATCGGCGGCCTGGGTGATGAGATCGGTGACGGATTCCACGGGTATCTCGTCGTGGTGGGCCGCGATGGCGTGGACGACCTCGTCACTCTCCCCGTACCGACGCGCCAGTTCAGCGCCCACGGCCGCATGAGGTCCCTCGATACCGGGAGTGAGGGCCTTGCCGATGTCGTGCAGAAATGCCGCTCGGGTACACGCCTCGGCATCCGCCCCGATCTCGGCGGCAAGTTGGGCAGCCAGACGCCCACACTCGACACTGTGGGACAACACGTCCTGGCCGTAGGAGGTCCGGAACTTCAGCGACCCGACGATGGGGCGCAACGGATCGGGAAACTGGGTGATGCGGAGTTGGCCGAGGGCATCGTCGGCTGCCGACAGACACATGTTCTCGATCTGCTCCACGGCTCGTCGATGTGCCTGCTCGATACGTCCGGGATGGATCCGGCCATCGGCGACGAGACGCTCCAGCGTGGTCTTGGCGACTTCACGACGCATGGGGTCGAAACAGCTCACCAGGACGATGCCGGGGGTGTCGTCGACAATGATCGTGGCACCAGTCGTCTGCTCGATGGCGCGGATGTTGCGGCCCTCACGACCGATGATCCTGCCCTTCATGGCATCGGACGGCAGGTCGACGACGGCCACCACGGAATCAGCAGTCACCTCACCGGCATATCGCTCGATGGCCGTGGCGATGACGTCCCGGGCCTTGGCCTCGGCATTCATTCTGGCCTGGGCCAAGACGGATCGGGTCAGCTGTTCGGCCTCCAGGACGGCCTCCTCCCGCGCCCGAGTCATGATCTCCTCGCGAGCCTGTTCCGCAGTGAGAGCACCGATGTGCACAAGCTCGTCGTCAGCTTTCTTCAGCTCGACCTCCGCCTGCTCGATCTTCTCGTCGAGCAGCGCCATTCGATCCGCATGTGCAGTGTCGAGGGACTGTCGGTGCCCCTCGATATCGGCCTCGAGATCGCAACGGCGTTGGGCCATCTGCCGTTCCAACCTGGTGCGATCCCGTTCCAGTTCGTCACGACCGGCTTCGACGACCGATCCGGCCCTGCGTCGCGAGAGAAATCCACCGACGATGGTGGCGGTCAGCGCAACGGCCAGAACGATCGAGACGACCGGCCAGGGATTCCATGACACGAGGGTCCCGATCTGAGCGATCATTTCGTCCCCTTCGTCAGCAGATGGTGCACGCAACGCACCATGCGTTCTTTGATAATTGTAGGGTTCAACCTTGCCACAATCGATCGCACAGCGGCTCACTGGGGTATGAGCACCTCACCACTCATCGTCGCCCAGTTCCTCCTTGACTTGGCGTACCGCCTGCCAGGTGATGTCTGGACCGTAACCCTTGCGCGCCAGTGCAGCGGCAACCCTGCGAGTGAGTCTGGGCTCGGGCACCGAGGCGCTTGTTCGAAACTTCTTCCGGGCAAGTTCCACGGCTGCCCGGGCCTCGTCATCATCGGAGATGTGGTTGACGGCCTCATCGATGACGTCCGGGGCCACGCCCTTGCGGGACAGCTCCATGGCCACAGCTCGCCGGGACAGTCCACGCGCGCCACGGCGTGACTCCACCCATTGCATGGCGAAGTTGCCATCGTCGATCAGACCGAGTTCCTCGAACCGATCCAGAACCTGGTGCTGGACCTGCTCAGGCACCCCGTTGCGGGACATGGCGATGCCAAGTTCACCGCGTGTGTGCGCCCGTGAGTCAAGTTTGGTGAGCACGACCTCTCGTCCTCGCTCATACCATTCATCGTCACTGAGCTCGTCAGGGTCGGGGATCCTCGCTCTTCTCCGAGACCCCCTCCCCCGTCGTGATGAGGAACCGACCGTAGCGGCACCTGTTTCCGGGCGCGTGTGCTCACCCCTGGTCACGGTCAGGATTCCGCCTCGTCAGACTTCACCTCGCCAGTGTGGGGATCGACTCCCTCGGGCACCTCCTCCTCGTCGAGTCCAAGCTTCGTCCTGATCCGTGCCTCCAGGGAATCAGTGACGTCAGGGTTGGCCCGCAGGAAGGTTCGCACGTTCTCCTTGCCCTGCCCCAGCTGCTCCCCGTCACAGCTGAACCACGACCCGGACTTGGTGATGATGCCGGTGTCCACACCGAGATCAATGATGCTGCCCTCCCGGGAGATTCCCCTGCCGTAGAGGATGTCGAACTCGGCCTGCTTGAACGGCGGAGCCACCTTGTTCTTGACGACCTTGACCCGGGTACGGTTGCCCACCATGTCCCCACCGTCCTTGAGCGTCTCGATGCGTCGCACGTCAAGACGAACCGAGGAGTAGAACTTCAGGGCCCGACCACCAGTGGTGGTTTCCGGGGAGCCGAACATGACGCCGATCTTCTCGCGCAACTGGTTGATGAAGATTGCCGTGGTACCAGCGGCATTGAGAGCTCCGGCCATCTTGCGCAGCGCCTGACTCATCAACCTGGCCTGCAGACCCACGTGGGAGTCGCCCATCTCACCCTCGATCTCCGCCTTGGGAGTGAGAGCAGCCACCGAGTCGACGACGATCAGTTCCAAGGCCCCCGACCGCACCAGGGTGTCGGCAATTTCCAGGGCCTGCTCACCGTTGTCGGGCTGACTGACCAGCAGCGCATCGGTGTCAACACCCAACTTCTCCGCGTACTCGGGATCCAGTGCATGCTCGGCGTCGATGAAAGCGCAGATGCCCCCCTCGGCCTGGGCATTGGCGATTGCGTGCAGGGCAACCGTGGTCTTACCGCTGGACTCCGGTCCGTAGATCTCGACGATCCGGCCACGTGGGAGTCCACCAACGCCCAGAGCGATGTCGAGAGCGACCGATCCAGTGGGGATCGCCGCAATCTTGACTGCTTCGCGTTCCCCCAGTCGCATGACCGAACCCTTGCCATGCTGCTTCTCAATCTGACTGAGAGCAGCCTTGAGCGCCTTTTCCCGATCCGCCGCAGCTACCATCCTTGACACCTTTCATCAGGGCAGGTCGGACCTGCCATCGTCAACCGGATCATCCGGCAGTCACTCAAACCGTAGGCGCTGGCAGTGACAATCCGGCAGAGGCGAAAGACATCTGTGGATCATCGACGCCGCGCAGCGTGGCCCTGTGGACAACACAGTAACGAACATGTGTTCGATTTTCAACCAAGGGAGTCCCCGGTCAACGCAGCGAGTCGGGCAGTTCCAGCAAGGTCCAACACGCACGCCAGATCGTCTTCGGTGACTCGCCCTGTTCCAGGGCCTCGAGGACGGTGCGCGAACCCAGTTCGGGAATGGCCTGGGAGCCAGCCCAACTGCGCACATATCCATCACCAAGCACCTCGGTCAAGCGTCGCCACAGCTCAGATTCACGCACGAGGCCAGAGTATGGCACCTGGGGAGCACGTAGAATGGATACCCGTGGTGGTTCGCTCACAGCCGCGAGGACCGTGGAGCATCCAATCGGGAACCCACCACATCGTCGAGCACGCGTCGCCCCCGAAGCACGATGGTTGACGCCAGGCATCGCTCCACTGCAAGGAGGCACCATGGTCAGGACGAGCGAACCCGCCACGTCCAGCAGACGCAGCGAACGCATGGTCACTCTCCTGGCAATTCTCAGGGAGCATGGTGAGGTTCAACTTCGAGACATTGCGACAACATTGGGGACCAGCGTTGCGACCATCCGGCGTGATGTCGCAGTCCTGGCGGAACAGGGCCTCCTGATACGCACCCACGGTGGGGCTCGCAGCACTGGACCAGATGGGGAGCTGCCCGTCAACCTTCGCGATGGCCGTCACCACCAGGCCAAGCAGGCCATCGCCAGAACCGCCGTGGCCGAGTTGCCGCGCGGACGTCACGCCATCGCGCTCACCGGAGGTACGACCACCGCCGAAGTGGTGCGGGCCCTGCACCACCGTCACGATCTCACCATCGTCACGAACTCGGTGAGCATCGCCCTGGAGGCTGCTCGTCACGGTCAACAGCGGGTGCTCATCACCGGCGGTGTCCTGCGCAGCTCCTCGTTGGAACTGGTCGGCCTCCTGGCGGAGAACACGTTCAAGCTCGCCAACATCGGTACGGCCATCGTCGGGTGCGATGGCCTGAGCGTTGCGGGCGGGTTGACGACCCATGACCCCATCGAGGCGGCCACGAACCACACCATGATCCGGCAGGCGCCCCGCGTGATTGCCGTCGTCGACGGCTCAAAGATCGGCCAGGTGACACTCGCCAAAATGGCCGAGACCAAGGACATTGACGTCCTCATCACGGACGACACGGCAGACGCTCGCGAGATCTCGCGCATACGCAGTCTCGGAGTCACCGTGCGCATCGTCACCGATCCCGACTGCCCACCGGACCCCAAGGCCAAGACATCGTGAATCAGGCTGCCAGGGCAGCCTTGCGGGAGCTACCGTCCTCGAGCTCACGGAACTTGGCAGAGACCAGCAGCATGAGATCGGACTGGTCGAGGTCCAAGGCGTGGCAGATCGAGGAGATGAGTTCGCTGGACGCCTCCTTCTGCCCCCGCTCGACCTCGGAGAGATATCCCAGGGACACGCGGGCATCAGAAGAGACTTCGCGCAGGGTACGACACTGCGCGAAACGCTGTTCCCGGAGTGCCTCGCCCAGAAGTTCACGTAACAGACCTGGTTTCATGCTGATCCTCCTTGTTCGTTCACGAGGTACAACACGCAGCAGGATCAGTTCATTCCCGAAAATCAAGGAATGCCTTTGATCTTTTCTCGTATTACGTGACATGTGAATTCGAGGAGAGCGGAAACAGTGCCAAGACGAACTGCCTCACGCTCCCCGGAAAGACTGAGCTGACGGGTGAACACCTGGGCATCGTGCGCCACGGCAATGTGCACCGTTCCGGGTCGCTGCCCGTCCTGACGGTCGGGCCCGGCAACACCGGTACATGCCAGCCCGAGGTCGGCCTGACAGGCATGTGCGCACCCCGTGGCCATCTGACGGGCAGTCATGGCGTTGATGACGCCGTGCTCGTCGATCCAGTCGGCGTCCACCCCTGCCAGAACGGTCTTGAGATCGCTCGCATAGGTGATGAGTCCACCACGGAAAATGGCTGAGGAACCGGGTACCGAGGTGATCGTCGCCCCGACCAGTCCACCGGTAAGGGATTCACAGGTGGCCGCGGTGAGCTCGGCATCGGCGAGCAGGTGCACGAGACGGTGAGCCGATGCATGGGACTGCTCGAGCATGGTGTTGCTCCTCATGATTCATTCCCCTCAATCCGATTGATTCCAAACCCGGCCATTGCACGAATACGTCCCGGAGGAATCATTGCCGGTGATCCACGGCATCACGTCGGATTCGCCAGGCATCACACAGATAGAACAGACCGGTGAGAATCGTCAGGACGAAGGCCACGATCATGACGCTCCAGGCGATGACGACAACCCAAGTGGGCACGCGCCACAGACCAAGACAGAACATGATGATGGCGAGGGCCTGGGTGGCCGTCTTGAGTTTGCCGCCCCGGTTGGCAGCCATCACCTGGTACTTGAGCATGAACACCCGCATGAGGGTGATCCCCCACTCCCGCAACAGGATGAGAATCGTCATCCACCACGGCAGTTCACCGAGGATCGACAGCCCAATGAACGCCATACCGGTGAGGGCCTTGTCGGCCACCGAGTCCCAGATCTTGCCGAAATTGGTGACGAGGCCGTACTTGCGCGCGACCTTCCCATCAACGAAATCGGTGAGGATGGCGACGATGAAGACGATCGTCGATGCGCTGCGCCAACCGCCCTCGTGGGCATGGGCAAGCAACATCCATCCGAAAACCGGCACCAGGACGATCCTGAGGACCGTCAACGCGTTCGGGACGTTGATGTTGCTGGGTCTGGTCTCGTCGTCACTCATCGGCATCCTCGCATGGTTACAGTATGTCGTTTCTGGCAGTACCTCGGGCCACGGACGGCACGGACGACCACCGGAAATGACGTGCGAATCAGGCCAGCTCCCCGGTGAGGTCGATCCCCTCGCAACCAGTGATCGTGACGTCCACCAGATCTCCGACGTGCAGCCCCATCGCATCGGGGAGGCACACCGTTCCATCCACCTCGGGGCCCTGGTGCGGGGCTCGGCCCGTCGCCGTCTGTGCGTCGACGTCCTCGATGAGCACCCGAGTGCGCTCCCCGATCCGCTCCTCGGCACGCTGGGCCATGAGTTCGTCGACGAGATCGGCCAGTGCGGAACGACGTTCCTCGATGACCTCGTCGGGAACATGTCCGTCGAGGGTGGCAGCCTCGGTGTCCTCCTCATCGGAGTAGGCGAAGACTCCGGCGACGTCCAGTCGGGCCTGGGCGAGGAAGTCGTGCAGGACGGCGACGTCCTCGTCGGTCTCACCGGGGAAACCGGTGATGAAGTTGGATCGGAACCCCGCCTCGGGGCAGCGTTGCCGAATGTCGTCGATGATCCCCAGGAACGACTCGGCGTCACCGAACCGACGCATCCGCCGCAGCAAGGGGCCGGAGGCGTGCTGGAAGGACAGGTCGAAGTACGGGACGACCTTTGGTGTGGTGAGCATGACGTCGACGAGGCTGGGGCGCAACTCGGCCGGCTGCAGGTACGACACACGCACCCAGTCCAATCCGGCTACCCGGTCCAGGTCGACCAGGAGTTTTTCGAGCATGCGCAGATCCCCGAGGTCCTTGCCGAACGAGCTGGAGTTCTCCGAGACGAGGAACACCTCACGCACACCGTGGTCGACGAGCCAACGGGCCTCCTCGACGATTTCCTGCCGAGGCCGGGAGAGGTACGATCCGCGAAACCGCGGGATCGCGCAGAAGGCACACCGGCGATCACAGCCCGAGGCCATCTTGAGTGGGGCGTATGGGCCAGAACCCAGGCGGCGTCGTCGTGCTCGTGGTCCGGAGGCCGGTGCCAGTCCAGCGGGAAGATCGGGGGCGTTCTCAGCGGGATTGAGAGTCGCCGCGGGCGAACCTGAAGATGCCTGACCTTCCTCGGTTCGAGCAGGGGCAGCTGCACGGTCACTCGAGGCGGTGTGCTGATCCGCAGCAGGAGCAGTGTGGTGGCCTGGTGCTGCGACCTCGTCGGCAGCGGCCTGACGTGCCACTGGCGAGAGTGGCAGCAGGGTACGACGATCCCGGGGGACGTGGGCCTCGATGGATCCGCCGGACAGAATCGTCTGGAGTCGACCAGCGATGTCGTCGTAGTCGTCGAAGCCGAGCACTGCGTCCGCCTCGGGCAGGGCCTGGGCGAGTTCTCGTCCATACCGTTCAGCCATGCATCCCACGGCGACGACGGCCTTGGTCGAGCCAGTCTCCTTGAGGTCAGCTGCAGCCAGCAGGGTGTCCACCGAGTCCTTCTTGGCCTGTTCGATGAACCCACAGGTGTTGACGACGACCGTCTCAGCCTGCTCGGGATCGTCCACCAGACGAAATCCCCCGGTCTCCAGTCGGGCCGCCAATTCCTCGGAATCGACGTCGTTGCGCGCGCACCCCATCGAGACGAGGTGGACGGTCATGAGTTTGTCGGTGCCGGACACGAGACTCCATTCACGGTCGATGCTGATCTCCGATGTTACGTCCTCACGGGTCTGCGAAGCATCCCGGCCGAGTCATGCAGGCCGACCTGGTGTGACGAACGACGCCCACATTTTCGTCACACGTCGAGCAATTTGACACACGTCCATTTTTGTCACATCTCGAGCTCTGGTACGTATGTGGTACGAGCGTCCCGGCCCCGCCACACGCGACGAGCCCCCTGCCACACGGAATGAGCCCAACGTGACACACAGTCATCTGCACAGCCACACCTCGGCACATCATCAGTCCCATGCCGTACCACATCCGAGCGATCCCGATCCGGCTGGCTCCCGACCACTTGGGCCAGGACAGATCGCGCTGATCGTCGTCCTCGTCATCGTCGGTGCCCTCACCGCCCTGGGCCTGGTACGACTGTGGCCACACGGCAACATCCACGACCACGTGGCTGCTGGCCAGGGAGCCACCTATGCCGACGGTGTCACCGTGCACGAGGCCACGGTGCAAAAGGCCACGGCGATCTCGTGTCAGGATGCTGGCCTGGAGACTCCCGCACAGGATCCGTCCAACAAGTGTGGCTCCCTCAGTGTGCGTATCGACACAGATGCCGGCGCAGGCAAGGTCGTCGATCTCACCGTCAACCACGCCGTGTGGGACTCGGGAATCAGCCCCGGGCAAAACGTCGTCGTCTATCACGTGCCAGATCCATCCGGTGGGGACGGCACCTACCAGTTCCGTGACTTCGACCGGAACCACTCGATGATTGCCTTTGCCCTCATCTTTCTCGTCGTCGTCATCGCCGTGGCCAGGTGGCGAGGGGTACGTGCCGTCGTCGCCCTGGGGTTCGCATTGTGGCTCATCTGGACGTTCATGATCCCCGCCCTCGTCATGGGCCGTGACCCGCTGCTCATCGGTGTGGTGACCAGCCTGGCGATCATGTTCCTCGTGCTGTATCTCACCCACGGCGTCAACATGCGCACCACAACTGCTCTGGTCGGCACGATTTTCGGCATCCTGGTGTGCGCCGGACTGGGGATGTGGGCAGCGACCTGGTCACATTTCACCGGTGTGAGCGGTGAGGACGACCTTCTGCTGGGAGCCATCGCGCCGCAAATGCACATGTCGGTCCTCGTCACCTGCGCCATCGTCGTCGCCGGACTGGGTGTGCTCAACGACGTCACCATCACCCAGGCCTCGGCGGTGTGGGAACTTGCCGACATCTGGGAGGGAGGACTGGACCGGCGACGGTTGTTCACCAGTGCCATGCGTATTGGACGCGATCACATCGCCTCGACGATCTACACGACCGCCTTCGCCGCCACGGGTGCCGCACTGCCGGTGCTCGTTCTCATGCACCTGGACAACCAACCGTTGCAGCAGGTGCTCACCAGCGAGCAGTTCGCCGCGGAGATCATCCGAACACTCGTCGGGTCGATCGGTCTGGTGCTGGCCGTTCCGTTGACGACGGCGGTGGCGGTGGCCAGTGTGCCGAGGCACGTGGTCAAATCCCGCGATGTGGTGTAGTCGTTGGTGATCCTGTGGGGTGAGGTCAGCTGGCGAAAGGACTGGCCCTGAATTGCTTGGTGCTCGGAGTGGTTGGTGGTGGAGTTGGGCGGTTCGTGGTGATGAGTTTCGAGACCAAGGTAGTGGCTTTCTTCGACCTATTCGTCGTTCTGCTCGGCCAGGACGGCACCGGTAAGACGAACGACCACGTCCCGGTTCAGCCATCTGATGGGATTGTTCGACCAGATCTCAGGCGAAAACTGGATGAACGCGAGGATGTCTGCCTTGCGGCATTGGGATGATCGGTGACCTCGCGCTGCAGGACCACTGACTACTGCCTGTCGCCCACACCACTGGTCGCATCAAAGTAGTGCGGTCGGATCGTCCGCCCGAACGTGGCCGTGTGGTGGATGTGGGGACGCATCGCCGTGGTGGTGGTTTCGTAGGTACACAGCGTTGCGACAGGGAAAGTCCATACGGTCGGAGCGAGTTGTTGGTGGCTCCAGGTGACGAGGTTTTCGGGGTGTTCGACGGGGCCGCGGAAGTGGAGCAGGGACACGTACCAGAGATCCCGGGGACTGAGGATACCTTCCCGGTAGGCGTCCGGCCCGAGTTCCTGGCCGAGCGTGTGGGTGCGGAATTCGTCGGCGTCTGGGCTGGTGGGGTGCAGGAGCGCAAGAACACCCCCGGGGGCTACGAGAAGGCGCTCGAGTTTCATGGACAAGGGTGCGTGACGGGCACAGGCTCGGTCGAGCGCGCTCGCGCATCTGGTCGCGAACGGATCTTGCTGCGGTACCGGCCGCCGGTTTTCCAGCGCTCGGACGGTGACGTGTGCACAGTCCGTAGCCCCGCTGTGCAGGTGGTCTGTCCCGGCGAGGCCGACGGCTTCCTGTGTCAGGGCGGCCAGCACGTTCTCTGCTGGCGGTGGGGGCAGCAGGATGATGCTCAGTGGCCAGCGTGCCGCCCCGTCGCGGGCTGACGGTTCGATGATGTTGGTTCTGGTGGCCACCGCTTGCTCGCCCTGAGTTTGCAAGGTCGTGACGTTCACGGTTGTCTGCCCTCTCGATTGGGCTACGCGGAACGCATCTGGACGAGCAGGCGGTGCAGGTCGACAAGGTCGTGACACACGATGTCAGCATCACTGCGTCCTCCCACGGCAACGACCACAGTGCCGGCGCTGCGTGCAGCTGCGAGGCCGGACGCAGAGTCCTCCACGGCCAGTGTTCGGGCGGGCGTGGCACCGCAGGAGCGGACTGCGTGGAGGTAACCATCGGGCGCTGGCTTGCCATGCGCGATGTCCTCGAGGGTGACCAAGAGCGGTGGATCGATGGTGGCAGCGCTTAGCCGGGCGAGCGCGAGTCGTCGCGGCGCGTTGGTGACGACGCCCCACGGGATGTGGTGGGTGTCAAGCCAGATGAGGAGTTCCGGGCCACCGGTCGCAGGCTTGATGCTTTCGAGCCGTGTGCACTCCTGGTCCAGTTGGACACTCACCATGCTCTGGAGGTTTTCCGGGGTGATGTGAGGCAGGAAGTGGGTGATGGTCGCAGCCACCTGCCGACCATGACACCAAGCCAGTACATCAGCGGTGGGAATACTGTTCTGCTCAGCCCAAGTGGACCAAATGGATTCGACCGCTGCGGTAGAGTCCACCAACGTTCCGTCCATGTCGAACAGGACCGCCTGGATGTCAGCCAGTCGCGGATCAGTGTGTGTCATCGTCGCCTCCGTCTTGCCCAGCCACCTGGCGGGACACGCTTGCGGTGACGACTAGGCCCTCGGTACTGAGGATGGCCCAAATTTGCTGCCACGTATGAAACATGCAACTAGCATGTATGATTGAATAATCATATGCAACGATTATTTCGTCAGAAAATGATCATCAACTCTCTCGGAGCCTCACCGACTTCGGTGAATGCACTCGTAGAGCTTACCGGCGCCTCGCCGGCGACGATCCGCCGCGATTTGACCGAGCTCGAAGGCCACGGACAGTTACGCAAGGTGCATGGCGGGGCGGTGGCGGTGAACCTGCGCGGTATGCCTATGCCCTACTCCTTGCGGTCGGCCGAGAACGCTGCCGGCAAGGCGGCCATAGCCCAGCTGGTCTCCCGCCTCGTGACCGACGACATGTCCGTGATCATCGACAATGGCTCGACCATGGTCGCCGTGGCACAGGCTCTTCAGGAACGTCCCATCACGGCCTTGTGTCTCTCGTTGCGTGCCGCGCTGTCCCTGGGCGAAGGCGGCGTGGCCACCGTGAGCACGCCGGACGGAACGCTCATGCCCGAAAGCCTGCGCTACGAGGCTGCTTCATGCCTACGCGCGTTAGGTGCGTTCCGGGCCGATGTCGCCATCATCGGCACATGTTCTGCCTCTCCTGCCATGGGCCTGACGGTCACGACGCATCAAGACGCCCAGGTGAAACGCGCCATCCTCGCATCCTCGGCCCGTGTTGTTCTGGCTGCTACGAGCGACAAGCTTTCACGGACCTCGAGTTTTCGCTTCGGAGGCATCGACGACATCGACGACTTGGTCACCATGCAAGATGCGCCTCAGGCAACGCTTGACGCCTTCCGGGCCGCCGGAAGCAGGGTTCATATCGCCGACTGATCAACCCCGAGGAACGCACGACTCTCGGCAACTCAGAGAATCCGGCCAGCTAGGTAGACTTGATGTCCACGACGAGGATTCCCGACGCGAATGGCGGGTTTCATCGCGGGTGATACGGGATGTCTGGGAACGCCTGGCTGAAACACCTAGGCTCGAGACGTGAGCGCATCGCAGACCTTCCGCAAGACCGATTCCCGTCCCGGGGCCATCGACTACGAGGTGGCAGGGTTGACGTGGCTGGCGCAGGCCGGCCCCCAGGCTGCACCGATCGTCCCGGTTCTCGACCACGGCTCGACCTGGCTCACCGAACCACGCCTGCGGTCGGTGGCCCCGACCGCCGAAGCTGCCGAGGAGTTCGGGCGTGCCCTGGCCCACACCCATGCCGCCGGGGCCGAGTACCTTGGTGCTCCCCCGCCGGGGTCACCGTCCCACCGTTGGATCGGGCAGGCCAACCTCAGCTTTCCCACAGAACCCACTGGTGGCTCGTGGGGTGAGTTCTACGCGACCTACCGCATCGCGCCATATCTGGATGTCCCGGCCTTCGACCACGACGACCGCCGGATCATGGACAAACTGTGCTCCACCCTGGCCAGTGGAGCACTGGACCATGACCAACCTGAGCTGGTGCGACGCGATGGCGTGGCGGCACGCATCCACGGCGACATGTGGAGCGGTAACATCATGTGGACCCCAGACGGCGCCACCCTCATCGATCCGGCAGCCCAGGGCGGGCACGCCGAGGAGGACCTCGCCTCCCTCAGCGTCTTCGGAGCACCGTTCACCGAGCGCATCCGCGCCGCCTACGACGAGGAGTCCCCCTTGGCCCCAGGATGGCAGGAGCGCATCGAACTGCACCAGGTGCACATGCTCGTCATGCACTGTGCCGTGTTCGGACGCTCCTACGTGGGCCCGACGGTGTCCATCGCACGCCGCTGGGCGTGAGATCTGGTGGGACTGGTGTGAGACACGGTGGGGTGAGTCCCGGCTCACACCACCGATGGATCCGCTGCACATGCCCCACCGACATGTGCAGCGGATGACCGGAACTGCACTCAGTGGGCGTCCGACCAGGCCTGCGGATCCGCCGACCAGGTCTTGAGGGCTGCCAGCTGGTCCGGCGTGATGGCCTGATTCGCCGCCGCGACCTCGATGAGGGTCGGATAGTTCGACAGGGTGAACAGCGGCCAGCCGGTCTGCACAAAGGCCTGGTGGCCGCGTTCCAGCTCGTAGGAGAAGATCGCCAACACACCGACGACGGTGCTGCCAGCCCGCTCCACGGCCTTGGCCGCCTCGATCACCGAGCCACCGGTGGAGATGAGATCCTCGACCATGACGACCGAGGAACCCAGCTCGATCCGACCCTCGATCTGGTTGCCCTTGCCGTGATCCTTGGGGGCCGAACGCACGTAGGCCATCGATGTGCCGAGCCGGTCGGCGGCCAGCGCTGCATGGGCGATACCCGCCGTCGCGGTGCCGGCAACGACGTCGACGTGTGTGAAGTTCTCGGTGACGAGGGTGGCCAGACCCTCGGCGATGAGTCCGCGGGTGCGGGGGTCGGACAGGGTGATGCGGTTGTCGCAGTAGATCGGCGAGTGCAGCCCCGAGGCCCAGGTGAAGGGCTGGTCCGGGCTCAGGGAGACCGCCTTGATGCTCAGCAGGGCGCTGGCCACGTCACGGGCGAGGTCTGGGTGGGAAATCGTCATGGCTGATCCTTCGAAAATCGTGTGGGGTGGGTCGTCGGGATGATCGCTCAGGTGTCCTGACCACTCTGCCAGGCAGCACGAATGGTGTGGTAGGCGGCCACCGGATCGTCGGCCTGGGTGATCGGACGACCGACGACGATCGCGGACGATCCCATCGACGCGGCCGTACCGGGGGTGGCCACCCGGGCCTGGTCACCCACGGCGCTGCCCGCCGGGCGGATTCCCGGTGTGACCCGCAGGAAGTCCTCCGCCGTGGCGTCGGCGATGGCTCGGGCCTCCAGGGCGGAGCACACCACACCGGCCAGCCCGGCCTGCCGGGCCAGGTCGGCGTAGTGGCACACCGACTCGATGAGCGGGGCCTCGACGAGCTGCTCGTCGCGCAGGGCCTGCTGCGAGGTCGAGGTGAGCTGGGTGATGGCGATGACGTTGGACGTCGATCCGCCGTCGTGCAGGCCTTCCAGGGCCGCCTCCATCATGGCCCGGCCCCCGGCGGCATGGACGGTGAGCAGGTCTGCCCCCAGCCGGGACAGGCTGCGTGCTGCGCCACGTACCGTGTTGGGGATGTCGTGCAGCTTGAGGTCACAGAAGACGTCGTGACCGGCGTCCTTGAGCTCGGTGACGATCTGCGGCCCGGCAGCGTAGAACAGCTCCATGCCCACCTTGACGAAGAGTTTCTCCTCGGTGAACTTCGAGACGAAGCCCAGGGCGTGCCCGGCGGATGGAAGGTCAAGGGCGATGATCGGTCTGCTGGTGTCCATGCGTTCTCCTGTGTGGGTGGGCTGTGTGGATGGTGTCTGGGCGAAGGATGACGAGTTGGCGAAACCACTGTGGTGTGGCGGGCGAGACGTGGAGGATCCCGACGAGTCGCGGTGCAGCCGTCAGGTCGTGCGGGATGAACGAACCTCGGCACGCAGGCTCTCGAGGGTGTCGATGCCCAACTCGTCCATCAGGGGTTCCAAACCGTCGACGATCCTCGGGCAGGCCAGCGGATCGGTGAAGTTGGCAGTTCCCACCCCGACCGCGCTGGCTCCGGCCATCATGAGTTCCAGGGCGTCTGCTGCCGTGGTGACCCCGCCCATCCCGATGACCGGCAGGTCCACCGCACGGGTGACGGCGTCGATCATGCGCACTGCAATGGGCAGCACGGCTGGCCCGGACAGCCCTCCGGTGCGATTGGCGATGATCGGACGACGCCGGTGCAGGTCCAACCGCATCCCGGTGAGGGTGTTGATGAGGGTGAGGCCATCGGCCCCGGCGTCGGCCACGGCTCGGGCGATCTCGGTGATGTCGGTGACGTTCGGGGAGAGCTTGACGTAGACCGGCACCGACGACACGGCCATGATCGCCGCCGTCAGGTCGTGGGCGGCCTGCGGTTGGGTTCCGAAGGTGATTCCGCCCTGCGTGACGTTGGGGCAGGAGATGTTGATCTCCAGGGCTGCGACGTTCGGCGCGGTGGAGATGCGCTCGGCAACCGCCACGTAGTCCGATGTCGTCGTGCCGGCGACATTGGCGATGATCGGCAGGCCGGGAGCGTGCTGTTCCAACCACGGCAGTCGTTCGGCCAGGACGACGTCCAGGCCGGGGTTCTGCAGTCCGATGGCGTTGAGCATGCCCGAGGGACTCTCGGCCACTCTTGGCACCGGGTTTCCCATGCGCGGTTCCAGGGTCGTCGCCTTGATCATGATCGACCCCAGCCGGGTGAGGTCGAAGTACTGGGCGTACTCCCGGCCGAATCCGAAGCATCCGGAGGCCGGCATGATCGGATTGGCGAGGTCAAGGCCGGGAAGATGTACTGCCAGTCTTTCGTTCACAGGATCACCTTCCCCGCATCGAGAACGGGCCCGTCGTAACAGATCCGCCACTGGTGGTCCGTGCGCTCGGCGTCCGGAATGACGCAGGCGTAGCAGGCTCCCACCCCGCAGGCCATGCGCTCCTCCAGCGAGAGCTGGGTGGGAAGATCGGCGGCAAAGCTCTGCTGGACGTGTCGCAGCATCGGGATGGGGCCACAAGCGTACACCGCCTCGGGAGAAAATTTCCTGGCCGGGTCGGTGCCCTGCAGATCGGCGACCGTGCCACGGGTACCGACCGAACCGTCGTCGGTGGAGACGAGCACCTCACCAAGCTGGGCGAACCGATCGGCCCAGAAGACGTCTGCTGCGTCACGGAAGCCCAACCGGAACTGGATCTGCACGCCACGCTCGGCCAACCGACGACCCAGCAGGTACATCGGGGGCACCCCCACTCCCCCGCCGAACAGCAATGCCCGGTGCCTGGCCACGGTGAGGTCGAAACCGTGGCCCAGCGGCCCGGCACAGTCGATCTCGGCGCCGACCGGCAATTCGCTGAGCACCTTGGTGCCAGCGCCGACGACCCGGAAGATGAGGGTGATGAGCTGGCCGTCGTCGGACACGTCGGCGATGGACAGCGGGCGGCGCAGCACCATCGAGGTGACGCGAGTGCCGCACAGCACGTTGAGGAACTGACCAGCGGCAACTGGGGTGGCGGGGTCGTCGCGTCGCACCACGATGGCCCACACCCCGGCGGCGATCTGCTCGCGAGACTCCAGCCTCATGAGCTGGCCCACCTCAGATCACCTCCGTGGAGAAGACCCGCGACTCCATGACACGGCAGATGGCACGGGCAGTGTCCAGGGAGGTGAACAGCGGGATGGCCCGGCTGATCGCTGCACGTCGAATCTGCTTGCCATCGATGATGGTGCTCTGCCCCTTGCTCATGACATTGATGACGGCGTCGCACCCGGAACTGTTGATGAGGTCGAGCACGGATTGGCTCGACTCGTCCTGCGTGGCCCCGATCTTGAGGGCGGTGGCGACGCTCAACCCGTTGTCACGCAAGTACTGTGCCGTGCCCGAGGTGCCGATGAGCTGGAACCCGATCCGGTCGAACCGGCGGGCGATCTCCAGCGCCTCCTCCTTGGCGCCGTCAGCCACCGTGAAGAGGATACGGCCATACTCGGGCACGTGCAGCCCGGCAGCTTCGAAGGCCTTGTACAACGCCTTCTCCAGGGTGGAATCGGACCCCATGACCTCACCGGTCGACTTCATCTCCGGGCCAAGGTGGGAGTCGACGAGGTCAAGCTTGGAGAAGCTGAACACCGGGGACTTCACGTGGATGCGTTCGGGCTCGGCAAGCAGTCCGGGAGCCAAGCCCAGGTCGGAGAGCTTCTCGCCCAGGATCACCCTGGTGGCCGCCTCAGCCATTGACACCCCGGTCACCTTGGACAGGAACGGCACGGTACGCGAGGCGCGTGGATTGGCCTCGATGACGTTGACCTGCCCCTCGTAGACGACGAACTGGATGTTGAGGATGCCCTTGGTGTTGAGCCCCAGGGCCAATTTGGTCGTGACGTCGACGATGCGGTCCTTGACAGCCTGCTGCATGCCGACCGGCGGGTAGACGGCCATCGAGTCACCAGAGTGCACCCCGGCTCGCTCGATGTGACGCATGACGCCGGGAATGAGCACATCGGTGCCGTCACAAATGGCGTCCACCTCGCACTCGATGCCCTCAAGATATCGGTCGATGAGCACGGGCCGGTCCGGGCTGGCATGCACGGCATCGGACATGTAGGTGCGCAGCTCGTCGGTGCTGTTGACGATGGCCATGGCCCGCCCACCGATGACGTAGGACGGGCGCACCAGCACCGGGAATCCGAGGTCCTCGGCAACGGCCAGGGCCTCCTCGGCAGAACGAGCCGTGCCACCGGGAGCCTGTGGAATGTCCAGTTCGGCCAGCAGCGACTCGAATCCCTCCCGGTCCTCGGCCCGGTCCAGGTCCGCCAGCTGGGTGCCGAGGATTCGCACCCCGTGCTCCGACAGCGGGCCAGCGAGGTTGATGGCCGTCTGACCGCCGAACTGGACGATGACTCCCTCCGGCTGTTCCAGGTCGACGACGTCCAGGACGTCCTCGACGGTGAGCGGCTGGAAGTACAGCTTGTCGGAGACGGAGAAGTCGGTGGAGACCGTCTCCGGGTTCGAGTTCATGATGATGGCCTCGTAGCCAGCAGCCTGGATCGCCTTGACGCAGTGGACGGTGGCGTAGTCGAACTCGATGCCCTGCCCGATGCGGATCGGGCCGGATCCCAGTACGAGGATGCTGGGACGATCGCTGCGCGTCGACTCGTTCTCCAGCTCGTAGCTGGAGTAGAAGTACGGGGTCTGCGACTCGAACTCACCGGCGCAGGTGTCCACCATCTTGTAGACCGGGACGAGTCCGTTGTCGTGGCGAGTCTCGCGAATCTCATCGGGGGTGCACTGCCAGGCCCGCGCGATGGCCGGATCGGAGAATCCGTTGCGCTTGGCGGTGCGCAGCAGGTCGACGTTGCCCGGACTGGCGGCCAGGGCATCCTCGAGCTCGATGATGTGGGCGAGTTTGTCGAGGAAGAAGAGGTCGATGCGGGTGAGTTCGTGCAACTCGCCAATGGTGCGGCCGCGACGCAGGGCCTCGGCAAGGCAGAACAGTCGATCGTCCCGAGCTGTGGTGATCCGCTGGACGAGGACGTCATCGGGCAGCTGGGTGATGGCCGGGGAGGACACATGGTCGACGCCGATCTCCAAGGAGCGCACCGCCTTGAGCAGGGACTCCTCGATGGTGCGTCCCAGCGCCATGACCTCACCGGTCGCCTTCATCTGGGTGCCCAGGCTGCGATCGGCACGAGCGAACTTGTCGAACGGCCAGCGCGGAATCTTGGCGACGACGTAGTCGAGCATCGGCTCGAACATGGACCACGTCGTGCCGGTGACCGGATTGCGTATCTCGTCGAGGGTGAGACCGACGGCGATCTTGGCGGCGATCTTGGCGATCGGGTAGCCGGTGGCCTTGGAGGCCAGCGCCGAGGACCGCGACACCCGCGGGTTGACCTCGATGACGTAGTAGTTGAACGAGGCGGGGTCCAGGGCGAGTTGGACATTGCACCCACCCTCGATACCCAGTGCGTCGACGATGGTGATCGCCGCGTCACGCAGCATCTCGTGCTCGACGTCGGTGAGTGTCTGGGTGGGAGCGAGGACGATGGAGTCGCCGGTGTGCACGCCCACCGGGTCGAAGTTCTCCATGGTGCACACCACCATGGTGTTCCCGGCACCGTCTCGCATCATCTCGTACTCGATCTCCTTGAATCCGGCGATCGACTGTTCGACGAGACACTCATTGACCGGGGAGAGCTCCAGACCCTTGCTCACCACGCGCACCAGATCGGCTTCGTCATCGCAGATTCCGCCACCGGTACCGCCCAGGGTGTAGGCGGGACGCACGATGAGTGGGTAGCCGAGTCGGGCGCCGACCTCGACGGCCTCCACCACCGTGTGGACGATGTCGGAGGACGGGATCGGCTGGCCGAGATCTTCCATGAGCTTCTTGAAGAGGTCGCGATCCTCGGCCTGCTCGATGGCAGACAGGTCGGTGCCGAGAAGTTCGATGCCTAGCTCGTCGAGGATCCCGCACTCGGCGAGGTCACGGGCCATGTTGAGACCGGTCTGGCCGCCCAGGGTGGGCACGATGGCCTCGGGGCGCTCCCGGCGCAGGATCTGGCAGACGAACTCCAGGGTGATCGGCTCGATGTAGACCCGGTCGGCGATCTCACGGTCGGTCATGATGGTGGCCGGGTTGGAGTTGACGAGGATGACCTCGTAACCCTCCTCACGCAGGGCCAGGCAGGCCTGGGTTCCGGCGTAGTCGAACTCTGCGGCCTGACCGATGACGATCGGGCCGGATCCGATGACGAGGATGCGGTGGATGTCGGTGCGGCGTGGCATCAGCACTTTCCTTCCGCCCGTGCGCTGCGATGGGAGCGCATCAGGTCGATGAAATCGTCGAAGAGGTGGACGGCGTCGTGGGGGCCGGCAGCAGCATCGGGGTGGTACTGCACCGAGAACGATCCGGTGCGTCGGTTGCGCACACCCTCGACGGTCTCGTCGTTGATCTCGATGTGGGTGACCTCCAGATCGGTGCCCGTCAGCGACTGGGGGTCGACGGCGTACCCGTGATTCTGGCTGGTGAACTCGATGCGTCCAGTGCGCAGGTCGCGTACCGGGTGGTTGAACCCGCGATGGCCGAACCGCAGCTTGTAGGTGTCGGCCCCATTGGCCAAGCTGAGCAACTGGTGTCCCATGCAAATACCGAAGATGGGGTATTCCTCCTGGAGATCCCGGATGACGTCAATCACCTGGGGAATGCTCTTGGGGTCGCCGGGGCCGTTGGACAGCATGATCCCGTCAGGTGAGAGGGTGCGTACCCGATTCGCGGTGAAGTCGTGCGGGACGACGGTGACGGCGCAGCCACGTCTGTCGAGTTCCCGCAGGATCGAGTGTTTGAGACCGAAGTCGAAGAGGACGACGTTGTACTTGCCCAGGGGGCTGGGATACGCGGTACGTGTGGACACCTGACTGATCTGGTCGGTGGGCAGCTGCCGAGCACGCAAACCCTCCAGTGCGGCATCGAGGTCGGCATCGGGGCCGAGCAGCGTCCCCTTCATGACGCCGTGGTCCCGCAACCGACGCACCAGGGCCCGGGTGTCGATCCCGGCCAGACCGGGAATGTCGTGGGCCCGGAGGAACTCGTCCAGACTCATCTGGTTGCGCCAGTTGGATGCCACCCGAGGTACCTCACGGCACACGACCCCCGCCGTCGTCGGGAACAACGACTCCATGTCGTCGCGGTTGATGCCGGTGTTGCCGATGAGCGGGTAGGTGAAGGTGACGATCTGACCGTTGTAGGACTGATCGGTCAAGGTCTCCTGGTAGCCGGTCATACCAGTGGTGAAGACGACCTCGGCGCTCACCTCGGTGTCGGCCCCGAAAGCCTCCCCGGGGAACGTCGTACCGTCCTCGAGCAGCAGGGTTCGTGTCGTCATGACAGATCCTTTCGATTTGAGTGGACCACGGCTCCGTCAACGAGGGTCAGGATGCAGTCACCGTGCACCTCACGGCCAGCGAATGGCGTGTTGCGCCCCTTGCCAGCGAAGTGCTCTGGGTCGATGACGGTCTGTCCGACGAGGTCGAAGGCAGCGAGATCAGCTGGTCCCCCGACCCGCAAACGCCCGGCCTCCGGCATACCGTACAGATCGGCCGGGCCAGAGGTGAGCCATCCGACGAGCTGGTCGAGTCGGAACCGTCCGGGCAGGACGAAGGCGGTGTAGAGCAGGGCGAAGGTGTGCTCATTGGTGATGACGCCGAAGGCAGCATCCCGCATCGAACAGTTCTTCTCCGCAGCGGTGTGCGGGGCATTGTCGGTGGCGATGGCATCGATCGTGCCGTCACACAGACCCGCGACGATGGCGTCGACGTCGGCTCGAGTACGCAGCGGCGGGTTCATCTTGTAATTGCCGTCGTCTGAGGGGATGTCCTCATCGGCCAGCAGCAAGTGGTGGGGCTCGGCCTCGGCGGTGGCATGCACCCCGTCGGCACGGGCGCGACGCACGGCACGGATGGATTCGCCGGTCGAGGCGTGACACAGGTGGTAGTGGACACCGGTCTCCTCGGCGATGGCAAGGTCACGCACCACCTGGACGGTCTCGGCGAGTCGGGTGGTGCCGGGCAGCCCCAGCTGCGCACTGCGCCACCCCTGATTAATGACACCGCCACGAACCAGGGAGTTGTCCTCGGCATGCGCGGCAACCGGCAGGTCCAGCCTGGCGGCGGCAGTCATCGCGTCATACATGACGCCGGCACTCTGCACCCCCTTGCCGTCGTTGGAGAACCCGATGGCGCCGGCACGAGCCTGGGCGTCGAAGTCCACGAGCTCCTCACTGGTCAACCCGGCAGTGATCGGTGAGTACGGCAGGGTCTTGACGACGGCGTCGCGGGCGAACCGCTCACGCAGCTCGGTCAGCAGCTCCGGGGTGTGGGGATCGGGTGAGGTGTTGGGCATGGCGCAGATCGTCGTCCATCCGCCCCGGGCGGCAGCTGCCGTACCCGAGGCAATGGTCTCCTTGGCCTCCTGGCCCGGTTCACGCAGGTGATCGTGCAGATCCACCAGCCCCGGCGTGACGAGGGCACCGTCCAGGCTCCTCACCTGGGCATCGGCACCGTCGAGCTGGTGGGCCCTGCCGATTGACAGGGCCTCGATCCGGCCTGCGTCCACGAGGATCTGGGAGGGCACCGGCGTGCCCCCCTGAAGCATCACCAGGTCGGTCAGCAGGGTGCGCGTCATGCCTGCTCCGCTGCATCGAGAACGGATTCGAGGATCGCCATGCGCACCATGACGCCGTTGTGCATCTGTGCGAAGATGCGCGACTGCGGAGCCTCGACCAGTTTGGAGGAGATCTCGGTGCCACGGTTGACCGGGGCCGGATGCATGATGATGGCGTCCGGGCGCATCTGCGCAGCACGTTCATCGGTGAGACCGTAGGCGTGCAGGTAGTCCTCGGCGGAGAAGTCTGGGCCGGCATCGAACCGTTCGTGCTGCACACGCAGCATCATGGCGACGTCCACGTCCTCGATGACCTCATCGAGGGTGGAGATCTCCCCCAGCCGAGTCACCTCGTGATCCATCCACTCACGTGGCCCGGTGAAGATGACGCGAGCACCCAGTCTGTTGAGGATCTGGGCGTCGGAGCGAGCAACCCGGGAATGGGCGATGTCTCCACTGATCGCGATGGTGAGGTCGTCGAAGTGGCCGAACTCCTCGGCAATCGTCATGAGGTCCAGCATGCACTGGCTGGGATGCTGGCCTGACCCGTCACCGGCGTTGACCAGGCTCAGTTCCAGACGTCCGGGAGCCAGCAGCTGATCGTAGTAGGCGTTGCGGGAATGACGGATGACGGCCACGTCGGCACCAATGGCGTCCACCGTGCGCACCGAGTCGTAGAGGCTCTCCCCCTTGGTCACCGAGGAGTGCTTGGGGTCGAAGTCCAGCACCTTCATGCCCAGACGGTGCTCGGCCATCTGGAAACTCGTCATGGTGCGGGTCGAGTCCTCGAAGAACATGTTGATGGCGACGCGGTCGGGCCCCAGACGAGGACGGGCGCCAGCCTTGAAGGCACGACCGCGTTCGACGATCGCCAGGACGGCGTCATTGGGAAGATCCTCCACCGACAGGAAGTGCTGGGAGGCATAGCGGGATGGGATGGTGAAACCGGTGGCGCTGCTCATGCGTTGACCTTTCGGATCGAGACGAGATCCTCACCGTCAACCTCTGAGACGTTCACGTCGACGGCCTCGTCGAGGGAGGTGGGCAGGTTCTTGCCGACGAAATCGGCGCGAATCGGCAGCTCCCGGTGGCCACGGTCGACCAGCACGGCGAGCAGAATGCGATCGGGACGCGAGTCGTCCATGATGGCGTCCAGGGCAGCACGGGTGGTGCGTCCGGTGAAGAGCACGTCATCGACGAGGACGACCGTGCTACCGGCCAGGGACTCCGGAAGGTTGGTTCCGTGCACGACGGGCCCCTTCGCCGGGGTGGGCTGTTCATTGGGATCGAGGTCGTCGCGGTACAAGGTGATGTCGAGCTCACCGCACGGAACTCGTGTGCCCTCGATCTCAGAGAGGCGGGCAGCGATGCGTTGGGCCAGATGTGCCCCACGGGTTCGGATTCCGACGACGACGAGGTTGCCGAGCCCCTCATTGCGCTCGATGATCTCGTAACAGATACGAGCCAGTGCCCGATTGACGGCGCCTGCGTCCATGACGGTCACGGCACCACTGGTGGTGGACATGTCAGTACTCCTCCTCTTCATGACGCCGCTTCAAACGGCGCGATGGGCCGGTGAGGCGGAAGGAGGTAGCACCTAGGGAGCCATCAGGGGACCGTGCACCACGGGCTCCGACAGCTTCACATCGTGAGCCGGCTGATACCCCGGCTCCGTGCCAACGACCTTCGCGACCTCACGGGATCGCTCTTAAAGGGCGTTGGACAGAGCATAGCAGGCATGGGAACGTCGAGGTCAATGGCATCAGATGATGAGATGCCACCAGCGGTCTGAATCGCGGTCGATGGCGTCCAGCGGCAACCAATCAGGCTGCCCGGGTGCACAACGCACGTGGCGAGGACGTCCCCCAGGACCGCAGCCGATCAGGACAGCGCACCCTTGACCAGGGCAGCGGTGGTCTTGCCATCGAACCTGCCCATGACTCGCGCCTGAACGGCCTTCATCACCGATCCCATGAGTTTCATCGTCGCCGGGCCACCATCGGCGGCCTTGGCGATCTCCTCGTCGATGATGGTCCGCACCTCGGACTCCTCGAGCTGCGCAGGCAGGTACTTCTGCAGAATGGCGAGTTCGGCCTCCTCGGCCTCGGCCAACTCGTCACGGCCAGCGTCCCGGTAGGCCTGGGCGGAGTCCTTGCGAACGTTGACCTGTTTGGTGATGATGGCCTGCTCCTGGTCATCGGTGAGTTCCCGGGCGGAGTCGCCGGCAACCTCCTCCGCTGAAATGGCCGAGATGGCCATGCGGATGGCGGACTTGGCCATGTCGTCGTGGGCCTTCATGGCCGCCACGAGATCGGACTTCAGTTGACTCTTCACAGCTGCCAAGGCAGGCTCCTTCTTCCGTCGAGTGTTGATGGGATGGGGGCGTCTGGCACACGTGTCACGGCATGCCACGCCACGAGGATTCTTTCATGGGACGATTTTCATGGATCGCCGCGCAATTCAGAGCTGGTGCTCGGCAAGCACCGTCTCGATACGAATGAGGTCGTCATCGGTGAGCTGGTTGCCCGACAGGGCGTCGATGTCGGCATCAAGCTGGGTGACATTGGATGCCCCCACGAGCACCGAGGTGATGCGTTCCTCACGCAGGATCCACGACAGGGCGAGTTGGGCCAGGGACTGGTCCCGGTCCATCGCAATCTCGTTGAGGGCACGCACGGTGTCCATCGTCTGCTCGTCGAGGTTCTCCGGGCGCAGGTGACGAGAGCCCATCCCGACGCGAGAATTGCGTGGGATCCCGGAAAGATACCTCGTCGTCAGCAACCCCTGTGCCAGCGGGGAGAAGCAGATAACGCCCATCCCCTCCTGCTCACAGGTGTCGAGCAGGTCGTCCTCGATCCACCGGTCGAACATGTTGTAGCGCGGCTGGTGAATGAGCAGTGGGGTTCCGAGCTCACGGGCGATGGCGGCAGCACGGACCGTCTGCTCATGGTCGTAGGACGATATACCGATGTAGAGGGCGCGTCCGGATCGCACGATGTGGTCCAGCGCCCCCATCGTCTCCTCCAACGGGGTGTCCGGGTCGAATCGGTGGGAGTAGAAGATGTCGACGTAGTCCAGCCCCATGCGTTTGAGGGACTGGTCGCAGGAGGCGATGAGGTACTTGCGACTGCCCCCACCTTGCCCGTAGGGACCGGGCCACATGTCATAGCCAGCCTTGGTGGAGATGATGAGTTCATCACGATGGGGCTTGAGGTCGGAGGCGAAGATGCGTCCGAAGTTGGTTTCGGCCTGGCCGTAGGGCGGGCCGTAGTTGTTGGCGAGGTCGAAATGTGTCACCCCGCGGTCGAAGGCGCGTCGCAGGACGGCGCGTTGGGTGCCCCCGGGATGCAGATCTCCAAAGTTGTGCCAGAGTCCGAGAGACACCGCCGGAAGCATGAGACCGCTGGTGCCACAACGGCGATACTGCATGTCGTCGTACCGGTTCTCAGCTGCGACGTAGGAACTCACTGCCATGGGCACAGGCTACCAAGGGCACGACGGTCGGAAGGATTGTCCCACTGACGGGATGTGAGGTGCGTACCCCCGAAACAGGGGCATGCCGTGCCAGCGCATCGGAACTGGTCGAATCCAACGACCCCCCATTCCCAGAGGCAGCGGGCCAGGAATCACATCATCGCCGTACGCCGCGCGGACGCACCACCTTGTGGGCCTGCCAGTCGGAGTCGAGGTTGTGGGTGGAGGTCAGCGTCATACCGGCCGTCTCCGCCCCCTCGTTGAGATCGGAGGCATCGATGGCGCCTGGACGTCCCACCTTGGGGGTGACCAGGACGATGAAACCATCATCGGAGAGGTCTCGCATGGCGTCGACGAGGGCATCGGCAACCTCGTCATCATCGCTGCGCAACCACAACCACACAGCATCCACAGCGTCCAGGGAGTCCTCGACGAGGTCACCGTCAACCGTGTCCATGAGCAGCTGACGCAGCTCCTCATCGACGTCCTCGTCCCAGCCCAGTTCCTGGACGATTTGTCCGGCCTCAAAACCAATTCTGTCGAAACCGGTCCCGTTACTCACTGATCCTTCGCTTTCCTTCGTTCGTGACCTCCCCGCAAGGGGCGATCGGCGGTGCAGGTGGAGTACCTGTCAGTCATAGCGTGCCAGACCCGCCCCGTCGAAGCCAGCGAATCCCCGGGAAGAGAGGTTCGAGTGAGTCACACCGCCCCTTCGCTGTTTTCCGCAAAACATCAGCGTTGACGTCCGGGCAGATGGTGGCGCTCCGCTGTCTGGAGCGAGACGTCACCGTCCACCGCCCCCTCTACGCCCTCGGAGGTACCACAGCCGGTCAGACGACCATGAGTAGGATCAATCATTGGCACACCTTTGCACGGTGGCGACCACCAGCAACGACCAATGACCAAGGAGGACCATGGCACGTTCGTCCGACACCGAGAAACGATCTCGGCCCGCAACGACAGGCCGCGACATCGTCCCCTCCGATCGCACCCGCAAGGCCATCACCAAGCGCCTGGCCTCCCACACCTCCGCCATGACGACGGCGACCCTGGCGACGATGAGTTCACGGCACTCGTGGTTCCGCCGCCTGTCCGCCGAGGAACGATCCTGGATCTCCATCGTCGCCCGATCCGGCATCGACGGTTTCGTCACCTGGTTCTCCGACGACCAGACCAAGCCCTACCGACCCACCAACATCTTCGGAGTGGCCCCGGCGTCCACGACGCGCAAGATCTCACTGCGTCAGACAGTGGATCTGGTGCGCACGACGATTGACGTCGTGGAGGATCAGATACGCACCACCATGTCGCGCTCCGACCGGCAGGTGCTGCTCAATGCCATCGTCCACTACTCCCGCGAGGTCGCCTTCGCCGCAGCCGAGGTGTACGCCCGCGCAGCGGAACGACGTGGCACCTGGGACGAGCGACTGGAATCACTGGTCATCGACGCGGTGGTGCGCTCCGAACCCGATGACGAGCTGATCTCCAGAGCCTCGACACTGGGATGGCGCTCCGGGCTCAACCTGTGCGTCGTCGTGGGACGCGGGGCCGGCTCGGGGGTCGGCGTCCGCGCACTGCGCCGAGCCGGGGAGCAGAAGGGGCTGACCATTCTTGCCGCAACCCAGGCTCACCGTCTGGTGGCCGTCGTGGCCGGGGAACAGATCGTCGACGACGCCTCTGCCGTCAAGGTGGTGGCCGCCCTGGCCGATCATTTCTCCGAAGGTCCCATCGTCGTGGGCCCGGTGGTTGACGAACTGACCAATGCACCGACCTCGGCACGAGCCGCCATGGCGGGGGCCCGGGTGGCCAGTGGCTGGCCGGAGGGCCCACGAGTGCTGTCCTCGACCGATCTGCTCCCCGAGCGTGCGCTGACCGGTGATGAGCAGGCCATTGCCTGGCTCGTCGAACAGATCTACGAGCCACTGTCCAGATCGACCGGCAACCTCATGGAGACCTGTGTCGCCTTTCTGGACCATGGCGGTTCGGTCGAGGGCACTGGACGTGCGCTCTACATCCACCCCAACACGGTGCGCTACCGCCTCAAGAAGATTCAGGAGACCACGGGATACTCCCCCAACGATCCCCGGGAGGCGTACGTCATGCGTCTGGCGATCACCTTCGGTCGACTGCACACGACAGACCAGAACGACCAGCACCGCCCTGATCTGCCTCGTTTCCCATTCCCTGCTCTAGGGTGAGACCATGACGATGAACTTCATGATCCCGGTACACGACGACGGATCCGTCGAACCACGATTCGGCCGAGCACCCAAGGTTGCGGTGGCCACCGTCGACGACTCCGGATCCATCACCGGATGGCAGACCTTCGACGTGCAGTGGGACCGTCTGCACGACGAGGGCCCGGAGGGATCCCACCACGCCCGTATCGTCCGTTTCCTACGCGAGCACGAGGTGGCTGCGGTCGTGTCCACCCACATCGGGGCAGGTATGCAGCACACCATCATGAAGATGGGGCTCGCCATGCTGCCAGCCACCGATCCGGATGCCCGAGCCAGCGTTGCGGCCGTGGCGGAGCAGGTCGCCCGATGATGGATCGTCTCAGGGTTGCCGTCGTCGGCGCAGGTGCCATTGGAACATTCTACGGAATGATGCTCGAACAAGCCGGAGCCGACGTGAGTTTTGTCGCCCGAGGCGCCACCTTGGCGGCCATCCGACGCGACGGGCTGCGCATCACGGGAAAACGTACGAGAACGATCCACCCTCTGGTCACCGACGATCCAGCCCAGATCGACGTGGTCGACGCAGTACTCGTGTGCACCAAGACATTCCAAGTCGCACCGGCCCTGGAGGACTACTCGTCATCCCTCATCGGCCCGGACACCGTGGTCGTGACCACTCAGAACGGGGTGGCAACTCCTCAGGTGGTGGCCGACATCGTGGGACGACGACGCACCTGTCCAGGTGTGTGCCGGGAGTGGGTGAAGATCGTCGAGCCGGGAGTCGTGGACGACATGGGCGGCCCGGCCAGTATCCACATCGGCATGCTGGATGGCTCGCAGAACCCCATCGTGGATGAGATCCGGTCCAGGTTCGAGTCGGTGGGTGTCACCTGTCCCCCGGTCGCCGACATCATCACCGAGCTGTGGTTCAAGGCCGTCAACGTCTGTGCCCAGGGAGCCATCGGTGCCGCCCTGGAGGCCACCCTGGGCGAGTTGCTCACCTGTCATCGTGACCTCTTCGTCCGATGTGTGCGTGAGTGGATCGCCGTGGGTGAGGCGCACGGTGCGGACTTCTCCCCAGACGTCCTCGCGGCGGTTTTCGCATATTTCGAGTCGCAGGAGGGCCACCTCACCACCTCTTTCCAGCGTGACATCACGGCTGGGCGGGCCAGTGAGTTGGAGGCCCAGGTGGGTGCCCTGCCCGGGTTGGGCGACGAGGTCGGCGTCGACACACCACTCAACGATGCATTTGCTGCCGTGTTGCGAGCCAAGGCAGCACGAGCCGGGCACTGAGTACCTGCCTCTGCGGCCCGCACCTGTCGACTCCACGGCATTGTGGGATGTCCACAAACCATTGTGGGGTACCCACAAAGAGTGGGAGATCGAATTAGCTGGCCCGTCGGTGACACAACGCTGTGACAGGAGGCACAGTGGGAACATGCTTGCACTTGTCTCACCGGGCCAAGGTGCCCAGAAACCTGGTTTTCTCGGGCCTTGGCTGGAGGACGCATCCTTCGCCGCACACCTGAACTGGCTCTCCGCAGTGGCGAACATGGATCTGGCCGAACATGGCACGGTGTCCGACGAGGCCACCATCAAGGACACTGCCGTGGCCCAACCACTGCTGGTGGCCGCCGCACTGGCCACCGGGTGGGCCGTCAAGGACGACTTCTTCCCCCAGGCAGACATGATCGCCGGCCACAGCGTCGGTGAGATCGCCGCAGGAGCTGGGGCGGGGGCATTCAGCCCCGAGGCCGCGATGGTGCTGGTACGTGAACGTGGTCGGGCCATGGCCGAGGCCGCCGCCGTCACCAAGACGTCGATGACCGCCGTCATCGGTGGCCAGCCCGACGAGGTGCTCGCAGCCATCGAAAAGCACGGACTCACCCCCGCCAACCACAATGGCAAGGGTCAGATCGTCGCAGCTGGCACCGTCGAGCAGCTCGAAGCATTTGCTGCCGAACCCCCGGCCCGCACCCGACTGTTCCCGTTGAGTGTAGCCGGTGCCTTCCACTCGGTGCACATGGAACCAGCCGTTGACCACCTTCGTTCGGTTGCCGCAGCCATGCCGACCTCCTCGTCGCTGAGCACCACTCTGCTCAGCGATCTGGACGGCGCGGTCGTGACCGACGGACGCGACTTCGCCGACCGCCTGGTTGCCCAGGTTGCCCAACCGGTACGCTGGGACCTGGTCATGCAGACCATGGCCAGCCGTGGCATCACCGGTATGATCGAGCTCGCTCCGGCGGGTACCCTCACCGGTATCGCCAAGCGCAATCTCAAGGGCGTCGAGCTGTTCAACCTCAACACCCCCGACCAGTTGGAGGACGCCCGCGCCTTCGCTGCTGCACACAGTCACAAGACCCCGGAGACCGCATGAACAACCCGACCCTGTCGGCAAGCACCGGAGCATCCTACGCCCGGATCCTCGGAACCGGCTCAGTACGTGGTGACCGCGTCGTCACCAATGAAGAGATGTGCACCATGATCGACTCCACCCCGGAGTGGATCGAACAGCGCACCGGAATTCGTGAACGGCGTTGGGCCACCCCCGAGCAGACCGTCATTGCGATGGCCTCCCAGGCGGCTCGTCAGGCCATCGAGGACGCCGGGCTCACTCCCGACCAGATCGACACCGTCATCATCGCCTCGGTCTCACACCACCGTCCCTCCCCCTCGCTGGCCACCTATGTGGCCCGTGAGATCGGCGCCACGTCTGCTGCCGCCCTGGACATCAACGCCGCATGTGCTGGATTCTGCTACGCGACAACCCTCTCGGAGTCGCTCATCCGCTCCGGGGCGAGCACCCACGTCGTGTCCATCGGGGTGGAGCGTCTCTCCGACATGATCAACATGAAGGACCGTTCCACGGCATTCCTGTTCTCCGACGGTGCCGGTGCGGCTGTCTTCGGCCCGTCCGAGGAGCCTGCCATCGCCCCGACGCAGTGGGGATCGCGCGCCGACCAGGTCGAGGTCATCGAGATCGAGGACTGGACGCAGGCAGCCAGCCATCCGGACGTCAACTACCCGCTCATCGCCATGGAGGGCCGGAAGGTCTTCAAGTGGGCGCTGACCGAGGTGGCCGCCAAGGCCAAGGAGGCCATCGCAGCTGCCGGCATCACTGCAGACGACCTGGACGTCTTCATCCCTCACCAGGCCAATGACCGTATCGTCGACGTCATCGTGCGCCATCTCGGACTCCCAGATTCCGTGACGGTGTGCCATGACATCGCCGGGATGGGCAACACCTCTGCTGCCTCCATTCCCATTGCCATGGATCGGATGCGTCGGCGCGGTGACGCGCACAGCGGCGATCTGGCACTTATCATCGGATTCGGGGCCGGGCTGGTCTATGCCGGCCAGGTCGTGCGTCTACCCTGACGTCGACCGGGCCCCACCCAGACGCGTCATCTCCCGATGGCGTTTCCACCACCGCGTCACCGCTGGGTGATGCGATCTACAGATGAGGAACACCAATGGCTGACAAAGCCCAGATTCTGGCCGATCTCGCAGACATCGTCAACGACATCACCGGTGTCGAGCAGTCCGAGGTGACCGAGGAGAAGGCCTTCACCGACGATCTCGACGTCGACTCCCTGTCCATGGTCGAGATCATCTACTCCTGCGAGGAGAAGTTCGGCGTCGAGATCCCCGACGAGGAGTCCAAGAACCTCCGCACCGTCGGTGACGCCGTGAAGTACATCGAAGATCACCAGTCCTGATCCAGCACCCATCTGCCGAGGAGAGTACATGACCGACGTCGTCATCACCGGATTCGGAGCCACCACACCCCTGGGGGCGGATGCCCCGAGCACGTGGCAGGGGCTTGTCGAAGGACGTAACGGCGTCCACACCCTTGACCACGAGTGGGCCGAGAATCTTCCGGTCACCTTCGCCGCTGAGGTTGTTGACGAACCCGGTAACCACATCCCCCGCCCGCGGGCCCGTCGGCTGGACCGTTCCAGCCAGCTGGCGCTCGTCGCGGCATGGGAGGCGTGGGCCGATGCCGGACTGTCGCTGCCGCACGATGAGGACGGCAACCCAGTGGACAACGGTGTCGACCCGGACCGGCTCATCGTCTCGGTGGCCACTGGGATCGGTGGTCTGCACTCTCTGCTCGGACAGTGGGACGTCCAGAAGGACAAGGGATTTCGACGGGTGAGCCCGTTCACCATCCCCATGCTCATGGCCAACGCCCCGGCTGCGAACATTGGTCTTGAGTTCCATGCGACCGGTGGCATCCACACCCCGGTGTCAGCGTGTGCCTCCTCCTCGGAGGCCATCTCCCTGGGGCTGGACCAGATTCGCCTGGGACGCGCCGACATCGTCGTCGCCGGCGGTACGGAAGCCGTCATCCATCCCCTACCACTGGCCGCCTTCTCCCAGATGAAGGCGTTGTCGTCGCGCAATGACGACCCGGAACACGCATCCCGTCCCTGGGACGTGGACCGCAATGGTTTCGTCCTCGGTGAGGGCGCGGCCATCCTCGTGCTGGAGACCCTCGAGCACGCCCAGGCCCGCGGCGCCACGATCTATGGCACCTTGGCTGGCTCGGGTATTTCGGCCGATGCCCACGACATCGTCCAACCCGATCCGTCCGGGTACGGTCAGGCCTCGGCGATGCGCAAGGCCTTGGCTTCGGCAGATCTGAAGCCCAGCGACATCAAGCACATCAATGCCCATGCCACCTCGACGCCGCAGGGTGACACGGCGGAGGCCATGTCGATCCGCGAGGCCCTTGACACGGCAGCAGAGGACGTTCTCGTCACCGGCACCAAGTCGATGACTGGTCATCTGCTTGGCGGAGCGGGTGCCTTGGAGTCCTTCGCGACGGTCATGGCGTTGCTACGCCACAAGGTTCCCGGCACGATCAACACCGAGCATCTCGAGGAAGGGCTGCCGGTACGGATCGCCACCGAGACGACGGATCTTGCTGACGGCGATCTTGCCGCCCTCAACAATTCCTTCGGTTTCGGCGGACACAACGTCACCCTGGCGTTCACCAATCAGCACGCCACTCGCTGACTGCCCAGCCGACAACCTCGGCTGGTGGGCATTGCTGGTCGAGGTTCGCGGTCGTCTGCCACGCGGCGTCGCCCGAAAAAGTGGCCAACCGCACATGTGACCGCCATCTACATGGCATCGCAAATCCGGAACCACGTGCGCCAACCGCACATGTGACCGCCATCCTGCGCCCGACTCCCGGGTGAGCCGGGTCTGGCGGCCCTTGCGGGAAGTCGCTCAGCCGACCTGGGCGGCGAACCAACTCACGTCGATGGTGGGATCGCCAGCGCGATACGCCTCCAACTCAACGTCCCACGGTTCGCCGAGCAGATCGGAGATCTGGGTGGCGAGATCCGTTCCCATCCGGCGCGACTCCATGACGGCGGTCCGCAGCCGCACCTCGTCGACGCGGATGGATCCGGCGTCGTCGGTGGCGCAGTGGAACACTCCGAGATCGGGGGTGTACGACCATCGCTGAGTGGGGGCACCCGACTCGACCGTCACCTCGAATCGCAGTTTCCGCCAGGCACACAGTGTGGAGACGAGACCGACGACCTGCTGCATGTCACCACTCCACGCAACCTCGGCGCGCCAACTTCCCGGACAGACCGGTTGGGGCCTCCACTGCCACATGGGCGCGACAACAGCGGCATTGACCATCCACTCGATGTGGTCGCGCAATGCCGTCGGCGCCGAGTGGATGAAGATCATGCCCTCGGCATGCAGGTGTGAACTGCTCATGTGACCGTCCTCTCGGTACCACGTGCCTTCCCCTGCAGGGTCCCGAAGCGGTCAGGCTCCATTGTGCCGTTCCGGGTCCGAGCACACAAGTACGAAGAAAAATCAATGCGACATCACGAGCGCACCAGAAAAACTCAGGTGTCGGGCGAGCACCTGAGCACATGCTGCGTGCGGCAATTGCCACCCTCGTTCACTTCAGGGCACAGCCCTGGGCCATGCCTCACCGTCCCATGGGCGGCCTGCTACCGAAGATCGCCTGGCCGACCCGCACCGTCGTCGCGCCATGTGCAATGGCAATCTCGAAATCTCCCGACATTCCCATGGAAAGGTCGTTCCAGGAACTCACCTCGGAGGCCTCGTTGCGCAGCTGCTCCTGGACCACCCGCATCCGTTGGAAGCAGGCAGCCACCTGGGACTCGTCATCGCTGTGGAGCGCGACCGTCATCAGGCCCTTGACGCGCAGCGCGTCGAAGGCACTCAGCTGTCGCGCAAAGTCGACTGCCTCGGATGGGGTCACACCAGACTTCTGGGGTTCATCGGAGGAATTGACCTCCACGAGCACGTCGAGTTGGCGTCCCTGGGCATGGAGTCTCTTGTCGAGTTCCCGGGCCAGCCGCAGGGAGTCCAACGCCTGGAACTCGGAGGCAAATCTTGCGACGTCCCGCGCCTTGTTGGTCTGCAGATGACCGATGATCGCCCACTCGATCTGTGGATGGTCGTCGGAAAGCTCCTGCCACTTGCCCATCGCCTCCTGGACACGATTCTCACCGAACCGCCTCACACCCGCCTGGGCAGCCTCGACGACGTCACTGGCCGGCTTGGTCTTGCTCACCGGCAGCAGCCGCACCGATGCCGGGTCACGATCCACCTGGCGACATGCCTGGGCGATACGACTGTGAATCATCTCAAGGTTCTCTGCGATGGTCATGTATCCACTCAACCACTAGGGCCAGCGAGCGGCCAGCATCACCGCGCCACCTGCCGCGACAAGGGCCAGAATCACCGATATTCCCACGTAGACGTCCGTGATCTCGGCATAAACCTTGTCCGATCCCACGGAGTGCGAGATCTCTCGGTACACCTTCTTGAGTTCGCCCAGGGATTGCGCCGAGAACTTCTCACCGCCAGAGGCCTTGGCCACGGCAGCCAACTCGCTGCGATTCACCGGCACCCGTTGCCTCACCCCGTCCTCGACGAGATACCCACGCGCCGTTCCGTAGGCAATGGTGTACACCGGAACTCCCTTGCCACCGGAGTCCCGACCTGCCTGCAGGGAGGGGCGCCCCATGTTCGTCGAACCATCGGAGAGCAGGACGATCGCAGCAGGAGCCACCTCCTTGGGATGTCTGGGGTCGGGCGGAGCCAGCTTGATGGCGTCCAGGCTGGTGTAGATGCCCTCCCCGATGGCCGTGGATGGCAGCACCTTGAGGTTGTCAATGGCACGGTCCACGGTTCCCCGGTCCGTCGTCGGGGGGACGACGACCTGCGCAGTGCCGGCGAACCTCACCAGGGCCACGTTGAATCGTGGCGGCAATGACCCCACGAACTCCTTCGCCGCGTCCTGGGCAGCCGTGAGGCGATTGGGTTCGACGTCATTGGCCTCCATGGATCGTGACACGTCGATGGCCACGGCAATGGTGGCGCGGTCCCTGGGCACTGATCGGTACGACTGGGGCTGGGCAAAGGCTAGGACCAGGCATGCCGTGGAGGCCACCGATGACATCACGGCGAGCCACCGTTTCCAACCGCGTTGGTGTGGCAACACGCGCCGCAGCCGGTCGTCGGGGCTGCGCACCGAACGGCGTCGGATGTCCAGCACCAGCCAGGCCAGGAACAGCAGCACCGGGACGATGAGCCACCACAGCCGTCCGGGATGAGCGAAATGTATGAGCATCGCCATACCTACCGCCTCACTGCCATCGTCAACACACCAACTCCTGCGAGTACTGCGAACCCCATCGCGTAGAAAGCCCACGTGGCGGTGACTTCCTTCTTGACGTCCTCGTAGCCCACCGAGGAGTGCACGTCCTGGTACACCTTGTCGAGCCGGGGAGCCGAGTCAGCCTCCCAGCTCTGCCCTCGCGACGACGAGGCGATCTGCTTCATGACCTGCGTGTCGGGAGCGACTCGTTCCCGACGCCCGTCCAGGTCGACATAGCCGGTCTGGGTGCCGAAGGCGATGGTGTAGATCGGAACCTTTGCCCTACCAGCCTTGGTGGCTAGGGGGACCGGGTCCGGCCCATGGTTGTTGCCCCCGTCGGAGAGCAGGACGATCGCTGCCGGGGCGGGGGTGCCGTCCTCGGACTTGGGAGCCTGCCTGATGGAGTCCATGCTCTCGATGATGGTGTCACCCAGGGCCGTTCCGTCGCTGGGTTCGATGTTGTCGATCGCGCGTCGCACGACGGCCCGGTCCTTGCTGGGAGGCACGAGCACGGTCGGGCTGCCCGACACACGCACGACGGAGACGTTGAATCCCTCAGGCATGGTGTCGATGAATCTGGTGGCAGCCTGTTTGGCGGCGTCCATCCGGGTGGGGTCGACGTCCTTGGCCCCCATGGATTGGGAGGCGTCGATGGCCACGACGATGGTGGCCCGCTCCCGTGGAACCTTCTCGATCCCCAATGGTCGGCACCAGGCAACGACGGCGGCCTCCAGGGCCAGCAGTGACATGGCCACCGAGAAATGTCGTTTCCACTGCGGTTGGCCCCGCATGACGGCAGCAACCATGCCGGCATTGGGGGTACGCACCGGGGAACTTGCGGATCTGCGCAACGCCACCAGGTAGAAGGTGAGCAGCGCAGGAACGGCGAGCAGGGCCCACAGATGGTGCGGTGATCTCAACTCGGGCAGGCCCAGGACCATGCTTGGCAGGGTCTTCGGCAGGATCGTCAAGGTCTGTGCCGTCATGGGTTCATCACCTGGCCGGTGTTGTGCAGCACGGGTGCCACCTTGCGGTACCCGATGACGAATCGGGCGATGTCGCGCACCCAGTCGGAGTCGGTACGCAGCTGGACGTGGGCGGCTCCGGAACGTCGAATGGCGGCTGCGACCCGGCGGCGTTGGGCTGCAGCTGCCGCGTTCATGCGCACCCGGGCCTGCTCGTCGGAGGTGTCGACGAGCTGTGCGGCCGATGTCTCCGGATCTGCGATGAGCACCTCACCCATGTCGGGAAAGTTGGTCTCTGCCGGGTCGACGATCTCCATGCACACCACTTGATTGCGACTGGCCAGGCGGCGCAACGCCCGTTCCCACTCGGTGGGCACGGCAGGGTCGAGTTCAAGATCTCCCGGGGTGACGAAGTCGGAGACGACGATACGCATGCCCCGACGCCGCTCCACCCGGAGCACATGCTCAATACTCTCTGACAAGGGCATTGACGGCGATGAACTGTCCGGGACGATGGGCTCGGTGAGCATGGAACGCAACAGCGCGTACAAGGCGGTGCGTCCGGATCGGGCCGGGAACCGTCGTACCGAGTCGTGTCGCATGATGACCCCGCCGAACCGGTCACCCATCTTCTGGGTGAGGAACCCCATGGTGGCGATCCCTGCGATGCCAAGGTCGCGTTTGGTCATGGTCCGGGTGCCCCAGTTCATCGAGGCGGTGGCGTCGAGCAGGGCCCACACCTCGAGTTCCCGATCGGCAATGGTGTCGCGCACGTGCGGCTCGGTGGTACGAGCTGTGACGGCCCAGTCCATCCGTCGTACATCGTCCAGGCCGGGCTGGTAGGGACGCGCATCACTGGCCTCGGTGCCCACCGCAGGAATGAGTCCGCGATGGTCGCCGTGCAGGAAGCCCTCCAACCGACGCACGATCGTCAGTTCCAGGCGCTGCAGTGCAGCTTCGGGGGCCAGCTGGTGCAGGGCCACCGATGCCCCGGTCGGCTGGTGGACGATGGTGTCGACCACCCCGTCCGTCGTACTCGTTCGGCGTCGATTCGTGGTAGCCATGGCCACCTCAGTTGTCGTAGGACGCGTCGTAGCGATGCTGCTGGTGGGACGTCTCACGTTGCTGCTTGTTCCACACCGGGGTGGGCGGGGGAACCATGGCGAGGATGCGATCGATCACCTGGGCCGGGGCGATGTTGTCGGCCACCGCGTCGAAGGAGAGCATGATGCGGTGTGCCATGACGTCCTTGGCAATGGCCTGGACGTCGGTGGGCAGGACGTAGTCGCGACCGTGGATGAGGGCCAGGGCGCGGGAGGCGGCCACCAGTCCCAGGGTGGCACGCGGGGAACACCCGATCTGGATGACGGGTTCCAGGTCGGGCATGTCGAAATCACCGGGGCTCCGGGTGGCCAGGACGAGACGCACGATGTACTCGGCAACCAGGTTGTGGACGAAGACGTCGGAGGCCATGTCCTGCAGCTCGATGATCATGTCGGTGGTGAGTACCTGGGTGGGCTGGGGAGCCTTGACGCTCATACGCCGCAGGATCTCGAACTCCTCGTTGCCCCGCGGATAGGGCACGTCGACCTTGAGCAGGAACCGGTCTCGCTGGGCCTCGGGCAGTGGGTAGACTCCCTCGGACTCCACTGGGTTCTGAGTGGCGATGACGCTGAACGGCTTGCGGGCCGGGAAGGTTCTCCCGGCGATGGACACCTGTTTCTCCGCCATGAGCTCGAGCATTGCCGACTGCACCTTGGCAGGGGCACGGTTGATCTCGTCGGCCAGGACGAAATTGACGAAGACCGGGCCGAGTTCGATGTCGAACTGCTCGCGTGACGCGGAGTAGATCCTGGTGCCGATGATGTCGGAGGGCACGAGGTCGGGGGTGAACTGCACACGGGCGAAGTCCCCGCCCAGGACCGTCGCGAACGAGCGTACTGCCAAGGTCTTGGCCACACCGGGCACGCCTTCGAGCAGAATGTGTCCCTTGGCGAGCACCCCCACCATGAGCTGTTCGACCATGTGCTCCTGACCGACGATGACCCTCTGCACCTGTCCGATCGCCTCGCCGAGCAGTCGGGCGGCCTCGGCATTGCTCATCGAGGCATTCGCATTCCCGGTGCCGATGTTCTGGCCACCGGAAATCTCGAAGGGCGCTCGACCACCATGCTGGTCTGCCGGGTTCGTCGACGGTGTGCTCACAAAATCTCCTGCCTGAATCGTCGTTCCCACCTGCGAGGACGCCGACCTGGATGGCCTGCCGAAGCAACGATACCTGCACTGGAAAAGGTATCCAGTCGTGTGCGGCTGGGAACGATCTCGCCGATGTGGTGAGATAGACGACGATGTCTACCACACCACCAGCAGATGCTCCCCAGCCTGCACCGCTGCTCCCCCAGGATCCCCCAAGGTGGGAGAGTTCTGGCTCGATGCCCGGGCTGCGGATTCTGCTGCCGGTGTGGCATATCTTGCCCACCGGAGCACCCAGCGGGTGATCCTCGTCATGTTGTGTGCGGGGGCGGCATCCGATGGTGGCGCCCGAGACCGCCTGGCCGGCCAGGTGAACCTGTTGCCGGCACGCATGGTCCTTGCCCGTGGCGGGCAGGGGCAGGACTCCGGACGGTTGGGGCATCTCTTCCAGGAAGTCGCGGATTGCCCCGCCCCCGTCGACCAGACCCCACCAGCACCGTGGGTGGCGCTGGTGGACGACGAAACCCCCTACGCACTCCAGGAAGCCCGACGAATCCTCGGCGAGGTGGAGTTGGCCCACACCAGTCAGCTCGGGAGAGTGGCCGGCCCCTCCTTCCAGGTGCACTGGGCGAAGGATCGTGCCCCGGGGACCTCCCGGTCGTGGCCACTTCCCTGGCCCGGACGTCATGACCAGGCCGGCTGGTCGACGACGGTGGTGGCCTGGCTGCTCACCCTCGTCATTGCTGGGTTGGGGCTGCTCATCGCCGTTCTGCTGTTCCAGAATGTTCCGCCAACTCCCCCACCGCCGCCGGTTCCCACGTCGAACAGTTCCAGCTCGTCGACGTCCTCGCCATCGAGTTCGCAGCAGTCGCCGTCGTCCGGTGGCAGTGGTTCGTCCTCGCCGAGTCCGCAACCCAGTGATGCGCAGAGCTCACGACCCGAATCGAGTTCCTCCCCCAGCGAGGGGTCGGCCTCCCCCACCCCCACCTCCAGTGGTGAGCCACACGACGGGCGGCCCAGCTCGTCCGGCAGCCCCGACGAACACCCCAATGGAAGGCTCTGATGACCCCTCTCACGCTTGTCGCCACTGACTTGGACCACACCTTCCTGGGAGCCGATCAGCGGCCCTCGGAGCTCAACACCCACTCCATGTTCGCCGCCGCCGACCATGGGACGGCCGTCGTCTTCGCCACCGGACGACCACTGCGCTGGCTCGATCTGCTGGAGGTCTTCACCGATGTCAACCCGACGGTGATCGCCTCCAATGGTGCCGTCACCTACGATCTGCGCAATCATCGGGTGATCTCGGACACACCATTTCCCGTTGACCTCATCACGGACGTGGTGAACGACATTTCCTCTGAACTACCCGAGGCCAAGTTCAGCCTCGAGGAGGCGCGAAGCTGCTACGTGGAACCGGGGTTCGATCGGGTGGACCACGGCCGGCCCGTCACCCATCGGGGGCCGATACGCGAGTTCCTCACGCCAGATTCACGGCCGGTGAAGATGCTGGTACGCGCCTTCGGCATCCCCACCGAGGAGCTCTTCGAGATCGTGGACGGTCTCGTCGACGGCAGGGTGTCCACCACATTCTCGGTGCAGCTGGACGACGGGCTCATCGAACTCGCCCCGATCGGGGTGTCCAAGGGGGCAGCCCTGAGCGCTACGGCCGAGCAGCTCGGTGTCGATCTGGCTGACGCTGCTGCCTTCGGCGACATGCCCAACGATCTGTCGATGCTGCGACTGGTGGGCCACCCGTTCGTCGTGTCCAATGCACACCGCCGCGTCCTGCAGGAGGGTTTCCCCGTCATCGGGCACCACGACACCTCAGCGGTGGGACATGCGATCCTCGATCTGCTCGATGGACGACAACCCGCTACAGTGTCCTGAGACACACAAGACCTTCGAGGCAGCCCACTGCCTTGAGGACTGTCGGGGGCGTTAGCTCAGCAGGTCAGAGCAGGGGACTCATAATCCCTGGGTCGCGGGTTCGAGCCCCGCACGCCCCACCTTTTACTGCGACTCGGTCGGCGCGGGCTGCGATGTGATCGGCATGGGGGCCGACGCCTGCCCCTCTGCGACAGTCATCACCGTGGATCCCTCCGAAAGGAACACGTCCACCAGTTCCCAAGGATTGAGACGTGGAGTGGTCTCCCATGCCACTCAGCTGCAGAGACAGCATGGAACGTGTGGGGCCGCACCATTGACCAAGCCACGCCGGTGGTCGTTGAGTTTTCCATGGTCTATAGTGGGACGTAGGAAAAACGGAGTGGGAGTCTGCGGATTGCCCACACGGCCCCCGGTGGGATGTCTAGCGGATGCGGACCGAAGCCGGGGGATTCCTTGTATCTGGACGGTGACGGTGTGGTCACCGTGTACGTCCCCTGTCTTGCCCATGGTCGCGACAGGGCGGCTGGGGTGCGTGGCTGCGGTAACTGTGGGGCTGCCGGCCTGCCATGACGGCAAGCGACTGGCAGATTGTCGCGGGGCGGTGGCCCGCTTTTGGATGCCGAGGTTGGCCAGGAACGGGGCGCGTTGAAGTTGGCTTACCCCACGTGCTCCGTGGTGCCCTAAAAGCCCAGGTCGGCATGGAGTCCTGTGGTGAATGTCTGGTGGCCGATGTGCGTCCTCGTCGGTGAAAGCGGTGTCACTGACACTGTCTTCCTCTCGGCCCTCAGCAGAGCGATGGCCTTCCGCTTGCGTGCGGCCGCGTGCGTGCTCCAGTGCCTTGCGGGCGTGGCACTCTTCCCTTGCACCTTTTCTCACATGCGTTACGCTCCAGCCTCGCCATCCAAACGAACCTGGACTGTGACCGAATCCTCATCGGGTCCGTCCTCATTCCAAGCAGCAATGATCCCGCGGGCCTCGTCTGCGACCTGACCCAATTCCGCTGCCTGCCCGACAACCCCGAGGGCCGGAATCTCGAACACCCAGAAATTCGCCTCAGCCGAGACCTCACGATGGGTGACCACTTCATAGGTCGTCCCACTTTCCACGGTCGTGTCCATCACTTCCACTCCTTCGGAGGTGAAGTAGCGAGTGAGGGCTTCCTGGATGATCCCCAACTCACTGCGCCCCTCAGCATGAGCCCGCTCGGCGAGCTGCCTGTTCAACCACACCGGTAGCCCATCAGACACCGCAGGACCCCAAGCACGCCGAGCAGCCGCAATACGCTCACCCGACCACCCCTGCTCGAAATCAGCAGCAGCCGCCTCATCACGGGCATCCATGTCCGTCATCACAGGCCTCCCCTCAGATCGCATCGGTGCAGCGCTTACGTGCAGGCATCGTCTGAAACACGATTACCGGAAATGAAGAAGCAGGAGCGGAATGAGGCTTGGGCGGAGTGTCTTGTTCTGGTTGTCGTCTGCAGCGTGTTCTCCAAGTGATGTCGCGTGCGTATTCTGCTGTGTGCGTCAGTGGTTCACCCGAATGCGTTGAAACACGGGTCAAGTGTAGGCAGGTTCGGCAGGCGTATGAGACGGGTTCGAGTGGTGCTCGGGTACGTCGGGGTGCTGAGGATGTTGAGCCGGCGCGATGGGCCACAATCGGATTTGATAGTTCAGGGCGGCCAATCGAGATGGTGTTTGTCCGTGGCACTGGCAGGTCAGTATTGGTGATCCACGCGAACTGGTTGACAAAAGGGTTTCTGGCTCAGATGAGGAGGTTGAGATGAGTGAGTTTGTTGCCGACAACGGTGTTCGTGTCACCGACGAGATGGTGCGGCAGTGGGCACGTGAAGCCAGCTGAGGACCCCAAGAACCGGGGGTCTTGGAGTCGTTCTGAGATCGTGGTTTCCGTAGACGTGTTCCCCGACCGCTTGTGGTAGGAGGGCGTCGAGCGTTCGATGATCGCGGTCGGTACCGAGTCGGGGCTTGAAATGGTGGGTGTCGAGGGTGGCCAGGACACGGAGCGAGAGTGTCCGATTCTTTGTGTGCGGGGGGTTGGTTTACAAGTAGTCCGCGAATCGGTCGAGGTAAGCCACGGCTAGTTGGTTGATGGCTTGTTTCCACCCGGTGGCTTTCGCTCCTTCAATATAGCCGTTGCACTCAACGTCGCGCTTTGCTTTCTTCGCTCGCTGCGCAGCGCGCTTGTCTTCGATGTTGCAGATCATCAGCCAAAGCGTCTTCAGCGCCGCGGTATCGTTCGGGAACTGGCCCCTGTTGCGGGTAGCTTTACGCAGTTCAGCGTTGAGCGACTCGATTGAATTGGTGGTGTAGAGCACCCGGCGTGCCGCCGGCGGAAACTGTAGAAACGGCACGAACCGCTCCCAAGCGTCGCGCCAGACTTTGACCAACTGCGGGTATTTCCGGCCCAGTTCACTGGCTTCGAACGCATCCAAGGCGGCACGGGCGGTGTCCTCGTTTGCGGCCGTGTAGACCTCACGCAGCGCCCGGGAGACGGGTTTGCGGTCCTGGTAGGACACCCACCGGTTCGCAGCCCGAATCAGGTGCACAATGCAGGTCTGCACCATGGAATTCGGCCAGGTGGCTTCCACGGCTTCCGGCAAGCCTTTGAGCCCGTCGCAGCACACGATGAACACGTCCTGGACACCGCGGTTGGCCAGATCCGCGCACACCGATGCCCAGAATGCAGCGCCTTCGTTGTCGGCGATCCACAATCCCAGGATGTGCTTGATGCCGTCCATGTCGACACCAACCGCCATGTAGCAGGCTTTGTTGACCACGCGGTGGCCGTCACGGATCTTGACGCGTAGCGCGTCGAGGAAGATCACCGGGTAAAACTCGTCGAGCTGGCGGTTTTGCCAGATCATGACCTCGTCTAACACCGCATCGGTAATGGTGCTGATCGTATCCGGGCTCATATCCACCCCGAGCGTGGTCGCGAGGTGATGCTGGATATCGCGCACTGTCATCCCGCCGGCGTATAGCGAGACGATCATGTCGTCGAGTTCTGTGAGCCGGCGTGCGCCCTTGGGCACCATCCGGGGCGTAAACGTGCCGGCACGATCCCTGGGCACGGTCACTTCCACCGCGCCGTAGCCAGAATTGACGGTCTTGGTGTACGACCCATTGCGGTGATTGTTCGCCTGTGCGGTTTCCACTTGGGCTTTGGTCTTGCGGTCAGAATGGCTATAGCCCAAATGCGCATCCATCTCTGCCTGCAGACCAGCGTTGATCGATGCCTGCAGCAGGCCTTTGACCAGCTCGCTGGCATCATCAGCGGAGGTCGACAGCTCGCTGATCAAGCTGGCGAGCTCAGGATTTTCCATCAGCTTCTCGCTGATCTCGTTGACCCTCGCCGGGTCATGGTTTTTCTTCGGTGACACCGAAGTCATTATCGGTGAAACTCCTTCTAGATCAGAGCCTCACACACAAACTTCCTGACACCCTCCAGCGGTCATGACGGTGCGTCTTTTCACGGTACTTCTCCTCGCATTGTGTTCTCACTCGGAGTTGTGCCAACGGCTGGTCCTAACCCGGCTAAGCAGGTACCCCCGCAGTGATACGGTCAGTGATGTCTCCCTAGCGAGGCAACCAACGGCGATCACACCGGTGCGATCCGCCCATGGCAATTGTGTGTGCGACCTCGTCACGACCATCGTGCCACAACAACATCACACCGAGAATGCATCTGGGGGAACTAAACGATGTACGACAACAGCAGCACTGCCGCAGCCATGACGATCAAGCTCGACGCCGAGTTCCCACCCGACCCGGTCTTCCAGCCCGGAATCCGACGAGCACCCTCACGTGGATTCCACCTCACCCCGGATCAGACCAAGATCGCGCTGCGCAATGCCCTGCGTTACCTTCCCCCGGAACTGCACGAGAAGGCCGCACCAGAGTTCCTCGAGGAACTTCGCACCTTCGGCCGCATCTACGCCTACCGCTGGCGTCCGGCTGGTCATCTCAAGGGCCGTCCCATCGACGAGTACGAAGGCCGCTGCACCGAGGGCAAGGCCTTCCAGGTGCAGATCGACAACAACCTCGACTTCGACGTCGCGCTGTATCCCTACGAACTCGTCACCTATGGCGAAACCGGCAGCGTCTGCCAGAACTGGCTGCAGTACCGACTCATCAAGAAATACCTCGAGCAGCTCACCGAGGACACCACCCTGGTCGTCATGAGCGGTCACCCGCTGGGCCTGTTCCCGTCGCGCCCGGAGGCCCCACGCGTCATCATCACCAATGGGCTCATGGTCGGCCGCTTCGACAACCAGAGGGACTGGGAGATCTGTGAGGAGATGGGAGTCGCCAACTACGGCCAGATGACCGCCGGCGGATGGATGTACATCGGCCCGCAGGGCATCGTCCACGGCACCTTCAACACCATCCTCAACGCCGGGCGCATCCGTCTCGGGATCCCCGCTGACGGTGACCTCTCAGGAGTGCTCTTCGTGTCGTCGGGACTGGGCGGAATGTCCGGGGCCCAACCCAAGGCTGCCGAGATCGCCCACGCCGTCGGAATCATCGCCGAGGTCGACATGTCGCGCATCCAGACCCGTCTCGACCAGGGCTGGGTGGGGCACGTCTCCGAGGACCTCGACGAGGTCTTCGCCCTGGCGCAGAAACACATCGCCGAGCGCACCCCGATCTCCATCGCCTACCACGGCAACATCGTCGACCTGCTGCAGTACGCCGTCGACCACGACATCGACATCCCGCTACTGTCCGACCAGACAAGCTGCCATGCAGCCTATGACGGCGGCTACTGCCCCCAGGGGCTGAGTTTCGAACAACGCACCGAGCTGCTGGCCACCGACCGTGACGAGTACCGCCGCCGGGTCGACGCCACCCTGCGCAAGCACTTCGAGCTGGTGCGCACCCTCACCGAGCGCGGCACGTACTTCTTCGACTACGGCAACGCCTTCATGAACGCCATCTACGAGTCCGGTGTCACCGAGATCGCCAAGGACGGGGACTCCCGAAATGGGTTCATCTGGCCCTCCTACGTCGAGGACATCATGGGCCCCGAGCTCTTCGACTACGGCTACGGCCCCTTCCGCTGGGTGTGCCTGTCGGGCCGTCACGAGGACCTCGTCGCCACCGACCAGGCTGCAATGAGCTGCATCGACCCGAATCGCCGCGGTCAGGATCGCGACAACTACATCTGGATTCGGGACGCCGAGGCCAACGACCTCGTCGTCGGCACCCAGGCCCGAATCCTCTACCAGGACGCCAAGGGCCGTAGGGACATCGCGTTGCGGTTCAACGAGATGGTGCGCAACGGCGAGATCGGCCCGGTCATGCTGGGCCGCGACCACCACGACGTGTCCGGCACCGACTCCCCCTTCCGCGAGACCGCGAACATCAAGGACGGTTCCAACGTCATGGCGGACATGGCCACCCAGTGCTTCGCCGGCAATGCCGCTCGCGGCATGAGCCTGGTGACCCTGCACAATGGCGGCGGCACGGGAATCGGCAATGCCATCAATGGTGGTTTCGGGCTGGTCCTGGACGGCTCCGAGCGGGTCGACGCCGTCATCCGCAGTGGGTTGCTGTGGGACGTCATGTGCGGTGTGGCCCGACGCGGCTGGGCCCGCAACGACCACTCCATCGAGACGGCCACCGAGTTCAACCAGGAACACGACGACGCCCAGATCACCCTGCCCTACCTGGTCGATGACGCCCTCATCGACGGATTGGTGAAGTGATGACGACCTAGACAGCGGCAGCCCTGCTCGACGAGATCGCCGGGATCGGACGCAACGAGGACGGCTCCTACTCGCGGTTCTGCTTCCGCCCTGACGAGGTGGCCTTGCGGGAATGGTTCGTCACGAAGGCCACCGAGTTGGCTCTGACGATCGTCACGGACATGAATGCCAACATCTGGGCGTGGTGGGGAATGCCGGGCCCGGAGGCCGTCCTGACGGGGTCCCACCTGGACTCAGTCCCTGGCGGCGGTGCCTACGACGGGCCGCTCGGCGTCGTCTCCTCCCTCGTGGCCGTGGCGAAGATGAAGGAAGCCGGGGTCGAGCCGTCGAAACCCTTTGCCGTCGTCGCCATGGCTGATGAGGAGGGCGCACGATTCGGCATGCCCTGTCTGGGGTCACGCTTGGCCTCGGGCAAGCTCAGCAAGGACGACGCCCGCAGGCTCGTCGCCCGGGACGGACAGAGTCTGCCGGACGCCTGGCGGGAGGCCGGCCTGGACCCTGATCTCATCGAGCCTGACGATGTCCTGCTCGATGCCTCCTGCTTCATCGAGTTGCACGTCGAGCAAGGGCGCGGGCTGGCCGACCTCGACCACCCGGTCGCGATTGCCACAGCGGTGCGGCCGCACGGCCGCTGGCGTGCCGAGTTCACCGGGCAGGGGAACCATGCCGGGACCACCCTCATCCCCGATCGCCACGACCCCGTCATCCCAGTGGCCGAAACCATCCTGGCGTCCCGTGAGGCCGCTGAGCGGGAGGGCTGTGTGACGACGGTTGGGCGGATCAACGTCGAGCCAGGCGGGACGAATGTCATCGCCTCGGCCACGACGATGTGGCTGGATTGCCGAGCCGAGGACCCCGGCACCGTCACCAAGGTCGTCGAGGAGATCCAGAAGATCTCAGCAGAGGCTGCTGACAAGCAGGGGTGCCAGGTCGTCTGGGCCCGTGAGTCATGGACCGACCGCACCGCCTTCGACGACGACCTGCGTCATCGGATGCTGCAGGTCCTCGGTGAGGAGACCCCGCAGCTGTCGACGGGAGCGGGTCACGACGCTGCCACCTTGGCCGCGACGCTGCCCACCGGGATGCTCTTCGTCCGCAATCCCACCGGAGCGTCCCACTGCCCGGCCGAATCAGCCAGCGACGAGGACTGCGAGGCGGGAGCGGAGGCTCTGCGAGCCGTGTTGGAGGAGCTGGTCAAGTGAGTGAGTGGTTCTTCCCGAAGGCCCTCGTCGAGGGACGGGTTGCGCACAATGTGCGCGTTTCGAGTGATGCTGGCGTCATCACCGAAGTCACGGTTGACGCCCAGCACGATCGCCACAGCTTCAGCGGCGTCGCTGTTCCCGGATTCGCCAACACGCACTCCCACGTCTTCCACCGCGGACTCGAGGAGCCGGGGAAGGTGAGGACTTCTGGTCCTGGCGGACCGAGATGTACCGGCTGGCCAACCGCCTCGACCCGGACTCCTACCACCGCCTGGCACGAGCGGCCTTCGCCGAGATGGTGGCTGCCGGGTACACCAGCGTGGGCGAGTTCCACTATGTCCACCACCGGCCCGACGGCACCCCCTACCCGCACCACGACATGGAGTTGGCCGTTGTCAACGCTGCCGTCGACGCGGGTATCCGGATCACCCTGCTCGACACCTGCTACCTGCACGCCGGACCGGGAGCTCCACTCGGCGAGGACCAGACGAGGTTTGGTGACGGCAGTGTCAAGGGATGGTTGGAGCGCTGGAACGCTCTCACTGATGCCCTGCCGGATTCCCCCTTGGTGACGCCGGGAGCGGCCCTGCACTCGGTGCGAGCCGTCAGTCCTGACGAGATGGCCACAGCTATCTCGGGCTTGCCGGACCGCACCCCGATCCACGTCCATGTCTCCGAGCAGCCCCGTGAGAACGAGGAGTGTCTGGCCGCCCACGGACTGACGCCCACCGCCGTCCTGGAACGTGCTGGAGTGCTCTCCGATCGCACCACCGTCGTCCATGCCACGCACCTGAGCGACGACGACATCGCCATGATTGCTCGCACGGACACCATCGTCTCGCTGTGCCCGACCACCGAGGCCGATCTGGGGGACGGCATCGCGCGGGTCAAGGATCTGCTCGACGCCGAGGTGCGTCTGACGATCGGCACCGACGAGGACGTCGTCACCGACCCCTTCGCCGAGTTGCGCATGCTCGAGTCCACCACTCGGCTGGCCACCGGGACCCGAGGAGTCATCGGCTGCAACTCCCTGTGGAAGATCGGTTTTCGATACGGGGTGGCGAGCCTGCGCCCGGCAGCGGGACCACGCCCGCACCAAGTTTCCACACCCGCTTCCGACCTCGCCGGGCTGAGCGTGGGTGATCCTGCTGACGTCGTCGTCGTCGATCCGTCGTCGGCTCGCTTGGCCGGGGTGGACCCGACACGCTGGCCGCTGACGGCAACCGCCGAGGACGTCACCGCCACCATCATTGCGGGCGAGTGGATCCGACGCGACGACGCCACCGCCGAGGATCTGCGCCATGTACTGAACGAGCTGAGAGGTCGTGACTCGTGAGCGTCGTCATCAACAACATCGGTCTGCTGGTCACCAACGATCCATCCGTCGGCGGTGATGGCCTCGGACAGATCCGTGACGCAGCCGTCGTCATCGACGGAGATCGAATCGTCTGGGTGGGGCGCTGTGCCGAGGCTCCCGCAGCCGATTACCAGGCTGACATGACGGGAGCCTGCATCATCCCCGGCTTCGTCGATTCCCACAGCCATCCGGTCTTCGCAGGGGATCGTAGTGACGAGTTCGACGCACGGATGAACGGTCAGAAGTACGAGGCCGGCGGAATCCTGCGCACCGTTCGACGCACCCGGGAGGCGTCCGTCGGGCTGCTCGATGCCGTCATGACCGGGATCCTCGACGAAATGGCGCTCGGTGGAACGACGACTGTTGAGGCCAAGACGGGGTACGGGCTCGACATTGAGACGGAGGTCAAGCTGGCGCGAGTGGCCAGTTCTCACACCGACGAGGTGCCTTCCTGGGCGCCCACGTCGTCGGGCCCGAGTACGAGCCGGACGAGTACGTCCGTCTGGTGTGCGGGGAGATGCTGCAAGCCGTACGTCCCTATGTGCACTGGATAGACGCCTTCTGCGAGACCGGCGCCTTCGACCCCGACCAAACCATGGAGATCCTGCGCGCAGGCAAGGATGCCGGGTTGGGGCTTCGTCTCCATGCCGCTCAGTTGGGGCCCTCCGAGGTCATTCCGCAGGCCTGCGAGCTGGGTCTGGCTTCAGTAGACCACTGCACGTTTTTGAGCGATGAGGACATCGACGCCATGAAGGCCACCGACACTGTGGCTACTCTGCTTCCGGCCGCCGAGTTCAGCACCAAACAGCCCTACCCCGACACCAGACGACTCCTCGACGCCGGAGTGACGGTGGCGCTGGCCACCGACTGCAATCCGGGCACCGCCTTCACCTCGTCCATGCCGTTCTGCCTTGCCATCGCGGTGCGGGAGATGGGCATGACGCCGGAGCAGGCCCTCTGGTCGGCGACGGCGGGAGGCGCAGCCGCCCTTCACCGTGACGACGTCGGCGTCATCAAGCCGGGAGCCCGTGCGGATCTGGTGGGTTTGGCGGCCCCGTCGTGGCTGCACCTCATGTACCGCCCAGGAGTCCCTCTCATCGACAAGGTTTGCCGGAGCGGACGACTGCTCACGTTGACCCAACCACGGCTGAGACTCGACGGTTGACTGGCACGACCACCGTCGCCCCTGACCCCATTCGTGCTCAACACGAGGTCAGCCATGGCGACTGCCCAGAAGACATACCCGAATACACGCGATCGCCACGACACCGTGGCACTCACGACAAGGAAGGACGACCATGAATCCAGCCACCATTGACGTCGGTGCCCCGCTCACTCCCCACGACATCATCGCCGTCGCCCGATCAGGAGCCCAGGTGACGGTCGGAGACGACGCGATGGAGCGGGTGAAGCGAGCCTCCGACCTCGTCGAGAGCCTGGCCGACGACCCCCAGCCCCACTACGGCATCTCCACCGGCTTCGGCGCCTTGGCCTCCACCCGAGTGCCCCGTGACCATCGCGTGGCCCTGCAGCACTCCCTCATCCGTTCCCACGCCGCCTCGACCGGGCCACGGGTGGAGACCGAAGTCATCCGCGCCATGATGACTCTGCGTCTCAAGACCATGGCATCTGGCCACACCGGAGTGCGCCCGGAGGTCGTCACTGCCTACGCTGACCTGCTGAACTCAGGACTCGTCCCGGTCGTCGGGGAGTACGGGTCGCTGGGGTGCTCGGGAGATCTTGCACCGCTGGCCCACTGTGCCCTCGTCCTCACCGGGGAAGGGACTGTCCTGACCCCCGACGGTGGTGAGGTCGACGCCGCCACTGGTCTTGCCCAGGCCGGACTGACCCCGATCGCGCTGCGTGAGAAGGAGGGGCTGGCCCTCATCAACGGGACCGACGGTATGCTCGGCCAGCTGATCATGGCCCTCGCCGACCTCGACGTCCTCGTCCCGACGGCTGACCTGGCCACCGCCATGACTGTCCAGGCTCTCTGCGGCATCGACCGAGTTTTCGCCCCCGACCTGCAGGCCTTGCGTCCCCACCCCGGACAGGGGGTTTCAGCTGCCAACATCCTCGCCCTGCTGGAGGGGTCCGACCTCATCCAGGCTGGTCGTGAAGGTGCGGCCAAGCACGTCCAGGATGCTTACTCGCTGCGGTGCGCCCCGCAGGTTCACGGAGCCGTGCGCGACACCATGGCCCACGCCCTTCAGGTGGCGAAGGCCGAGTTGGCCTCGGCCGTCGACAACCCGGTCATCACCGACGACATGCGCGTGGAGTCCAATGGCAACTTCCACGGTGCGCCGGTGGCATATGTGCTCGATTTCCTGGCGATTGCCGCAGCCGACCTCGCGTCGATGAGCGAGCGCCGCACTGACCGCATGCTCGATCCGGCACGCAACCGCGACCTTCACCCCTTCCTCGCCGACGACCCCGGTGTCGACTCCGGTCACATGATTGCTCAATACACCCAGGCCGGCATCGTCTCGGAGATGAAGCGGCTGGCCGTCCCGGCGTCGGTGGACTCCATTCCAACCTCAGCCATGCAGGAGGACCACGTCTCGATGGGTTGGTCGGCCGCCCGCAAGCTGCGCCGCGGGATTGACGGCATGGGAGCCGTCATTGGCATCGAGATCCTGACCGCCGCGAGGGCTATTCAGATGCGAGGTCTGGAGCCGTCGAAACCGGTAGCCGACGTCATCGCCCGGATGCGCCAGACCATTCCCGGTCCCGGACCGGACCGCTTCCTTGCCCCCGAAATCGACGAAGCGCACCGCTTGGTAACTTCCGGTGAGCTCCTCGAGGTCGTGCGTCAGCAGGTGGAGGTGAGTTGACCACGCACGATTCGTGTACATGGCTCCTGTAGCGTGGGGTGTGCTCTGCCCATGCAGAGGTGAGCCATTGTTGAGTTGCGTGTCGTCCGCATCTCGGATGTCCTTCCCCGCCGTTGCGGGGGTGCGCGGGCGTAGGGCAGGACGTGCTTCTGGCCCGATCCTCCCCGCCGTTGCGGGGGTCGGTGATCAACTGTGGGCGTCCTGCAGTTATTTTCCAACTTGTTCAGTTGCGTCACATTCTTATGTTAAGGTTCTTGTCAACATCAACCGCAAGGAAGCGACAATGCTCAACACCTGGTCCCCACCGGCACAGTCCTGCTGGGGCAAGACAAACGAGGCAGGAGACTGGCTCCCGGTCGTCCAACACCTCGAGGACGCCGCCGGTGTCATGGCCGAGATATGGAGCCTCCAACCGCGATCCATCCGATCACTCCTAGCCGACAGCCTTGGCGGAGAACGCGCCGCCCAAACGTTCGAATGCTTTCTAGCGGGGATCCATGACGTCGGAAAGGTCAGCGCCGACTTCGCACACAAAGCGCGGTTCCCCCGCACCAACGGAACATCAACGAGCTACCTGTGCGATCAGATGGAACGGCAGGGGTTTGTCATTGAGAAGCCGGACGCTTCCATCCCCCACGGCGCCCTGGGACAGGCTCACGTCACTAGCTGGTTGGTGAATCGCTACCCTGATGCACCCAAGGCACGCCGTCACGCTCGCAACATCGCCTCCATCATCGGAGGACACCACGGGTCAAATCCCACGGCCGCGGACATGGAGAAATTCAAGCTGTCCCTGGATCGCGAGGACCGCCTCTGGAAGACCACCCGCGACGAGATCCTCGACGCTATTGCCGCGCATACCGGTGCCGAGAAATTCTTACCCAGCTGGATGAGCACCCCGATCCCCATCCAGACGCAGGTGATCTCCGAGGCGCTCGTCATCGTCGCTGACTGGATCGCCAGTTCGGAATCACTGTTTCCCTACGATCTCACGACACCAACACCGGATCGAGTCCGACGAGCTATCGCCAGGCTGCAGCTCCCTCGCCCCTGGCAGCCCTACCCCTGCCCCAACTCCGTGAACGAGCTGTTCCACACCAGCTTCCCTTCCCTCGTCCACGGAGAACCCAACGCCATGCAGCGTGCAGCAGTCGAAGCCGCATCCTCGATGGTGGAGCCCGGCCTGCTCATCATCGAAGCCCCCATGGGGCAGGGCAAGACTGAAGCAGCTCTCATGTGCGCCCATGTACTCGCCGACAAATTCGGGCTCGGCGGCATCTTCTTTGGTCTGCCGACGATGGCCACATCCAATCCCATGTTCGGTCGCGTCCGGGAATGGCTGGACGCCGTACCAGCTGAGGACCAATCCAGCATCACTTTGGCCCACTCGAAGGCCGGGCTCAACGATGACTACCAGCAGCTCATGCCCTGGAATGCGTCGATGGCCGTCTATGACGAGGGCACCTCACAGCGCGAAGCCTCGGCGATCGTCCACGAGTGGTTCCTCGGCCGAAAACGCGCGATCCTGGCCGATCACGTCATCGGCACCATCGACCAGGCGTTGTTCACCGGACTCAAGGCCAAGCACGTCGTCCTGCGCCACCTCGGTCTGGCGAGCAAGGTCGTCATCATCGATGAGGTTCACGCAGCTGACGTCTACATGCGCGAGTACCTCAAGGTTGTCCTCGAATGGCTCGGCGTTTACCGCGCCCCCGTCATCCTCATGTCCGCGACGCTGCCGCCAGCTCAACGCCATGAACTTGCGCTGGCGTATGCCAAGGGCCGGAACGGAAGAGACGCAAACGTAGCCCTAACAACAACCGACGAGTACCCGCTCATGACCTCGGTGTCCGACGGTATCGCTCAACGAGGCACCTCAGCGTCGGCCACGGCACGCCAGGTTACGCTGCAGTTCATGGACGACTCCCTCGATGAGCTTATCGAGCTTATCAAGGACCGGATGTCCGACGGCGGGTGCGTCGGCATCATTCGCGACACCGTCGCTCGGGCCCAGGAGACCTTCGATATCCTCAACAGCCAACTCAACTGTGAGGTCATGCTCGTCCATTCCCGCTTCTTGGCCCCGCAACGGGCCCGACGCGAAGCCGATTTGGTCCGGCGTCTCGGACGCTCAGGGGGCGACCGACCCAACCGGATCGTGGTCGTCGGGACGCAGGTACTAGAACAGTCGCTCGACGTCGACTTTGACCTGCTCATCAGCGACATCGCGCCGATGGACCTGCTACTCCAGCGTATCGGTCGCCTTCACCGGCACGACCGGCAACGCCCGCTACCCATGCGCGAGGCAACCTGCCTGGTTACCGGGGTCGATGCCTGGCAGGAGGATGGCCCTCAGTTCAGTCAGGGCGTCGACCTGGTTTATGAACCCAGCGCTCTGCTCTGTACGGCGGCTATTCTCCAGGCCCTCGACGACGGCAATGTCACCTTGCCTCACGACATTCCTCGGCTGGTTCGAACCGCCTACGATGAGAGCTTCACCTGGCCTGAACCATGGCTAAGCCGCGGAGAAGAGGCGACCCTCGAATCTCGATCGCTCCACAAAGCGGCCATGTCCCGAGCGATGACATACCGCCTTTCCGACCCCTTCTCTGCCTCAAGCCTCATGAAGGGGCTCACCGATATGAAGACCGTCGATCCGGAGAATACGCGCGGTCAGGCCTCGGTCCGCGACTCCGAAGACTCTATCGAGGTCATTGTTGTGCAGCAGAACGAGTCCGGCGGGTACCGCCTTATGGACGGCATCGGAAAGTTTTCGGGAGCTAACCTTCCGCTCTTCGGCGCCCCTGACGGCGACCTCGCTCGGGCAGTCGCATCGTGCACAGTCACTCTGCCCCGGTCGCTGTCGAGTCCGTGGGACATCGACCAGACAATTGCCGAACTCGAGAACGCACCAATCGATCTGAGTTCATGGCAGTCGTCACCATGGCTGCGTGGACAACTCGTCCTTGTCCTTGACTCCGATGGCAATACGACCCTTCTTGACCGTCCGATCCACTACGATCCTCATCGGGGACTCACGGTCGAACCCCGTCCCCAGAATGGAGTACCGGCATGACGAGCGCATTCAACCTTGTGGATGAGCCATGGATATCCGTAAGAACGCCGGACAACGACGTCACCGAGGTCTCGATCCGAGACGCCTTTCACCGAGGGACCGAGTTCCGCGGGCTCGCCGGCGAGATTCCCACCCAGGAAGCTGCGATCCTGCGTCTCCTCCTAGCTATTGCCATTCGAGCGACGGCTCGATTCCGCAGTGACGACGAGAAGGTCGACGACTGGGGCGAGTGGTGGCAGTCTGGGTTACCGCTCGACGAGATCGACACTTATCTGGACCGCTGGCATGATAAGTTCAACCTCGTCGACAACAAAACCCCGTTCATGCAGGTCGCTGATCTCCGCACCGCCAAAGGCGGATATTCCGGTCTCACGAAGATCATCAGCGAGGTGCCTGCAAACGACAGATTCTTCACGACGCGGGATGGGGCCGGTACCTCTTCGCTGGATTTCGCTGAAGCAGCGCGCTGGCTCATCCATGCTCACGCCTTCGACGTCTCTGGCATCAAGTCAGGCGCTATCGGAGATCCCCGAGTCAAGGGAGGCAGGGGCTACCCGATTGGCACCGGCATTAGCGGTCCGATGGGAATCGTCATCGTCGAGGGCGCGTCGTTAGCCGAGACCTTATTGCTCAACCTTTTCCTCGAAAACGACCCTCAAGATGACTTGCCCGTCTGGGAGCGTCCTCCGCAAGTTGCCGCGCCCGATCGGGAGCACCCAGTGCCTACCGGATGTGCTGACCTATTCACCTGGCAAAGCCGGCGAGCGCGCCTCATCACCGATGGTAATCGGGTCGTCGATGTCTTGCTGTGCAATGGCGACAAGGTCGAATGGAAATACCTCCTCCACAACGACTCAATGACCGCCTGGCGCTTCAGTGCCCCCCAGACGAAGGCGGCGGGTGAAACCGTGTACATGCCTCGAAGCCACGATTCCACGAAGGCCATGTGGCGGGGGCTTGAGCCGCTGCTGGTACGTGAACCAGCCCCAGACGACCGCCGCCGGAGAAAGGCGGGGGAACCGGACGACCTATGGTTACGACCTGAGATTTTCGAGCAACTCGCAACCCTTTCCAGCGATGGAGCCTTACCTGGCGATCACGTGACTCGAATTCGAACGATCGGTATGGAGTATGGATCGCAGAGTTCGATGGTAACGACAACGATCGACGACGCCATGCCCGCCTCGGTAGCCGTCATCACCGATGAACAGCTCGGTCGACTGGCCGTCGACTCCGCACGAACGGCGGACTCCCTGGTCTTCGCGCTCCAGAACCTCGCCACCGACCTAGCAGCAGCCACCGGAAGTGAATCGGAAGGCATACGACCACGCGCCTCGGAGATGGGCTACGCAGCGCTCGACCCCGCCTATCGCGAGTGGTTCAGCCTCTTGTCGACAGCTACCGATATCGGCGCCGCAACGCTGTCATGGCGGCGACGGGCGCGACAGGTAATGCACACAGTCGGTGAGCAGCTATGCCGGGATGCCGGCCCTGCAGCCCTTACGGGTCGCATGGTTCCGGTTCCCAACACCGCACGAGAAGACCTCATGGATCTCGCCCGCGCCTGGCAGCGCTTCGCGGCTCGCTTACGCACCTCGGCCCCGCTGCCAGAAGACCCGCAACGTGAGACCAAGACATCCCGGAAGGAGCAGTGATGCCAGAACCTTGGAACGACGTCACCAAGGCGACGCTGGACGTCGTCAATCATCTACAACGGGGGTACTTAGAGGCTCCCCGTGATGCATGGTCAGTGCGCACCATGGCGGCGCTGCGCCATGCCGACGCCGCGACGCCAGGAGCCGACCCCGAGGTGTGGGAGGTCACCTTAAGACATCTCCCTGACGATCTGTTGGGCCGCGGCGCTGCTCCGGCGACCGCCGCTGAACGAGCGGTCCATGCCGCAGTCGTCCTGTATGCCATCCATCAACAATCCCGATCTGAGCCCATGCACGTGCCGGGCATCGGCTTAGGTCAGGCCGTCCGCACCCTATCTGCCCGTCGTTCCGGGGGCCCAGAGTGGGACCCTGGCACGATCTCACGGTTCCAACACCTGTGTCGCGCCCAGCAATGGGGCATTCGCATCGAGAACCTTCGCGGCCTCATCGCCTTCATGAGATCGGAGGGCGTACCCCTCGACCACGGACGGTTGGCTGCCGATCTGTGGCGCATCCAAACCTCGGCGTCCGATGACGTCCTCCTGGACTGGGGACGCCAGCTTCACCGCATTCCACCCACCGACCCCACTACAACAGACCAAGGAGAAGCCCAATGAGCTCGTACTACGTCGACATCCACGTCATCCAGAGCGTTCCGCCGTCTAACGTCAACCGCGACGACACCGGCTCGCCGAAATCGGCACTCTACGGCGGTGTGCGGCGAGCACGAGTGAGTTCCCAGGCGTGGAAGAAAGCCGTGCGGACCTCCTTCAAAGAGTTCCTGCCTGCGGACCAGACTGGTTCGCGGACCCTGCGGGTCGTCGAGCTGCTCATGAATCGGTTGACTGCGGCCCCGTATGAACTCTCCACGGAAAACGCTCAGCAACGGGCTCTCGCGGTCGTCAAGGCGCTCGGACTCAAAACCAAGAAGCCCCGCAAGAAGGACGAATCGGGGGCTGAAGGAGTCGAGCGCACGCAGTACCTCGTGTTCTATTCGAACCAGCAGCTCGATCGGCTCGCGGAACTCGCCGCGACGACTGATGGCAAGATCAGCGCAACTGACGCCAAGAAGGTGGCCGATTCTGACCACGGGATCGAGGTGGCGCTGTTCGGGCGCATGGTAGCCGACTCGAAGGATCTCAACGTCGACTCCGCCGTGCAAGTTGCTCACGCGCTGAGCACGCACGCTGTCGAGATCGAGTCTGACTACTTCACTGCCGTCGACGACTACAAACTCGACGAGGACGACGCCGGAGCCGGCATGATCGGCACCGTCGAGTTCACTTCCGAGACACTGTACCGGTTCGCGACTGTTGCAGTGTCCACGCTTGAGAACAACCTTGGTGATGTCGACCTGACAGCCCAGGCCGCCTCAGCCTTCGTCCGTGGGTTCCTCATGTCTATGCCCACTGGCAAGCAAAATACTTTCGCCAACAATACGATCCCGGATGCCGTCGTCGTCCAGATCCGTAAGGGGCGGTCCGCAAGCTTCATCGGGGCATTCGAGAACGCCGTCAAGCCCGCAGATGGGGGCTATGTTGAGCCGTCGTGTCGCGCTCTCTCCGACTATGCGCATGAGTGCGAGCAAGCATTCCTCGGTGAACCCGTGGCATCCTTTGTCACCCGCATCGGGGCACGCACCGAGGCCGTAGCATCAATGGGCACTGAGATGCGCGTCGATGACCTTGTCTCGTCTGTTCGTGAGCAGGTCGCGTCACTGTTGCGGGACGAGTCGTGAGTGTCCTACTCCTACGCTTAGCCGGACCCTTACAGTCCTGGGGAGACTCCAGTCGGTTCACCACCCGGGCGACGCGAAGAGAACCGACGAAATCTGGTGTTATCGGTCTTTTAGCGGCCGCGCAGGGGCGACGTCGCACCGACAGTATTGAGGATCTCCTCACGCTGCGATTTGGCGTGCGCACCGACCAGCCGGGGTCAGTTGTCCGGGACTTTCAGACGGCTATGGATTGGGCTCACCCTAAAAAAGACGGCAGCGTCAACGCCATGCCCCTGTCGAACCGCTACTACCTCGCTGATGCTGTTTTCATCGCAGCTGTTGAGGGCGATCCATCCTTGCTCGAGGCGCTAGACGAAGCGATCAACGACCCACAGTTCCCGCTCTACCTCGGCCGAAGGTCCTGCCCCACAGAAGGGCAGGTGTCCCTAGGTATCCGGGAGGGTGAGCTGATGACGGTTTTGGAAGCTGAGCCGTGGCATGGCAAGCCATGGCACCAGCGCCGGTTAGGACGATCTGTCCGGCTTCCCATCGCATATGACGCCGCGCCAGGACAACCCGGCGACACCGTCCGCGACATCCCGCTGAGCTTCAACCCGGAGCGGCGCGAATACGGCTGGCGTGACGTCGCGACGACGACAATCATCGTCGACAATCCCAACGGAAACGACGAGCCCGACTGGTTCGCAGGTCTGGAAGGAGCTTGATGTTTCTCACCCAGTTCGACATCAACGTGGCCCGGCGCGACGCCATGCGCCTGCTGGCGTCACCGGAACGGCTCCACGCCGCGGTGCTCAGCGCCTTTCCCCCTGGTCAATCCACATCCGACGACACACGTACCCTGTGGCGGCTGGATCGGGGGCCAGCTAAGCATGATGCGCGCCTTATGATCGTCAGCCCGTTACAACCAGATCTGACGACTCTCAATGAGCAGGCAGGATGGTCTACGGGTGTTCCCGGCCGGTCCGCCGACTACGATCCCTTTCTGAGGGGTCTGCAGCCCGGATCAACGTGGCAATTCCGGTGTACCGTCAATCCCACCACCGCCATTCGTACAGCTTCCGGATCGCGAGGTAAACGGGTCGCCGAGGTCACCGCAGAGCAACAGTTGGCCTGGTTCATCGGCCGCGCAGAGCGCCACGGTTTCGCTGTGCCAGTCAAGGACCAAGCCAGGGTGACCCGACGCGAGGTCCTGCGGTTCCGTCGTCGGGGGTCCATTGTGACGCTGGCGGTGACACAGGTGGACGGCGTCATCCATGTGGCTGACGCCGATGCCGCCCGTGTGGCGCTGACCTGCGGGATTGGTCCGGCCAAGGGATACGGCTGTGGCCTCATGACCCTGGCACCGGTCGTGAGTTGAGCGATGGGCAAATCGATCCCGGGCGCGAGACCTGCCGAGGTCCAGGAGTTGGCGCGCGCCCAGGATCGGCTCAGCTTCATCTACATGGAGCATTGCATCGTCAACCGCGACTCGAATGCCATCACGGCGTCGAATCAGCAGGGCACCGTGCATGTTCCGGCGTCCATGATCGGAGCGCTGTTGTTGGGCCCGGGAACGAACGTCACCCACCAGGCGATGGTGCTGCTGGCCGAGTCCGGCGCGACGACGCTGTGGGTCGGCGAACAAGGCGTCCGTTACTATGCCCACGGGCGTCCTCTCGCCCGAACCACCCGGCTACTCCAGCTCCAGGCCGAGGCCGTCACCGACCGCAAGAAGCGGTTGGCGGTTGCGCGGCGCATGTACGAGATGAGGTTTCCCGACGATGTTGCCACGGGACTAACGCTGCAGGAACTCCGAGGCCATGAGGGAGCTCGAGTCCGTCAGGCGTATCGGGACGCAGCGGTCAAGTTCGGCGTCGACTGGGACAAACGCAGCTATAAGGTGGAGGATTTCGAGTCATCCGACCCGGCGAACCAGGCTCTCACCGCAGCGACGACCTGCCTCTACGGAGTCGTCCATTCCGTCATCGCGGCGCTGGGGCTGTCCCCCGGGCTCGGGTTTGTGCACACGGGCCATGATCGGTCGCTCGTCTATGACGTCGCCGATCTGTACAAGACGTCGCTGGCGGTACCAGTCGCGTTCGAATGTGCAGCGAACGGGGACGTTGACGACATCCCTGGCGCGACGCGACGAGCCATGCGCGACGCCATTCACGAGTCGAAGCTCCTGAGCAGGTGCGTGGAAGACATCCATACCCTTCTCGACGCTCCGGGAGATCCCGATGACGGATACGGGTGGGACGTCGTCGACCTGTGGGACGACCGCGTGGGTACGGTCGCCTCAGGGAGATCGTGGGCATAGCCGTGGTCGTGCTCGTCCTCACTGCCTGCCCTGCAGGGCTGCGCGGTCATCTCACGCGGTGGCTGCTCGAGATCAGTCCCGGCGTGTTCGTCGGGCATGTTCCTGCACGGATCAGGGATGCCCTCTGGAGCCGAGTCGTTGAAATGTGCCACGACGGGCGGGCGATCCTCGTGTATTCGGTGCGCGGCGAGCAGCACTTCGAGTTCCGCGTGCATCGACATGACTGGGACGTCGTCGACTTCGACGGGCTGAAACTCATGCAGAGGCCAAACAATAGGGCACACACCTCGACACTGCGGCCAGGATGGAGCTCAGCCGCGCGGCGACGTAGGACGACCAAGCGCTAGATCGAGTACACTTGTATCTAGGCAAAGCTCCTGCATCAGCCGTAGTCGGCTGGTGTCTTCCCCGCCTACGCGGGGGTGAGCCCCGTAAGATCATCCGTCATTACTGGAATCAGGAGTCTTCCCCGCCTACGCGGGGGTGAGCCCAGAAAAGGATATCGAAAACATGCACGCAGCAAGTCTTCCCCGCCTACGCGGGGGTGAGCCCCGTGGTGAGGTTGTCGCTGGCCTCATGGGCAAGTCTTCCCCGCCTACGCGGGGGTGAGCCCTCGTGCACGCTCGTTCGATGAATACGGATTCAGTCTTCCCCGCCTACGCGGGGGTGAGCCCACCTCGACCGCTGGACAGGTCCACGCCGGGATGTCTTCCCCGCCTACGCGGGGGTGAGCCCATGGTGCCGTGTGGATGACGCATGTTCGGTGCGTCTTCCCCGCCTACGCGGGGGTGAGCCCCCCTTCGGCTTCCCGACGTTCACGACCCGACGGTCTTCCCCGCCTACGCGGGGGTGAGCCCCGGTACAGGCGTCCCGCCTCCATGTCCGCAGCCGTCTTCCCCGCCTACGCGGGGGTGAGCCCCCAGACCGCATCGTCTGCACCAGAAACTCGGAGTCTTCCCCGCCTACGCGGGGGTGAGCCCGAATACAAGGATCATTGGACCGCCGAATACATGTCTTCCCCGCCTACGCGGGGGTGAGCCCGTCGTCTCCTCCTGTTCCTGTTGGGCATCCAGGTCTTCCCCGCCTACGCGGGGGTGAGCCCTCGTCCAGACTCCAGCGGTTCCGAGTGAGTTCGTCTTCCCCGCCTACGCGGGGGTGAGCCCTTGTGTCCACCAAGCTTGACAATGACCTGTATGTCTTCCCCGCCTACGCGGGGGTGAGCCCCATTCCAACCACGCTCGAGATGAGCCAGATTCGTCTTCCCCGCCTACGCGGGGGTGAGCCCGACACCGAGGCAGCCGAACTACTGGCAGGGCTGTCTTCCCCGCCTACGCGGGGGTGAGCCCGTGCCGTCATTGGGCACATACCAATTGTCCCAGTCTTCCCCGCCTACGCGGGGGTGAGCCCTCCGGTGTGGTGAAAATCACCAGATCCTCGGGGTCTTCCTCGCCTACGCGGGGGTGAGCCCCGCGTCCAGGTCGAAATCGGCGGCATAATCTCGTCTTCCCCGCCTACGCGGGGGTGAGCCCATCAGATCGCCTGCCGAGGGGGTGTGTCAACGTCTTCCCCGCCTACGCGGGGGTGAGCCCCCGGGCCACCGGGCCAGCCGTCGACATTCACCGTCTTCCCCGCCTACGCGGGGGTGAGCCCTCGGGGTCGGTTCCTAAGCTGCTGCGCCTGTCGTCTTCCCCGCCTACGCGGGGGTGAGCCCGTTCCCGTGCGATAAACCCTGTTGAGACCCACGTCTTCCCCGCCTACGCGGGGGTGAGCCCGCCCGATCCGACGACATGATGCATGCCGGTGAGTCTTCCCCGCCTACGCGGGGGTGAGCCCGGTGTCATCACCGACATGGGGCGTTCGCGTTTGTCTTCCCCGCCTACGCGGGGGTGAGCCCGCATCGCCGCTAAGTTCGTCATCGTGGCCAACGTCTTCCCCGCCTACGCGGGGGTGAGCCCGACCACACCGATCCCGGAGCCTTTCCGATCGCGTCTTCCCCGCCTACGCGGGGGTGAGCCCCACCGTCGGCGTATCGCGTCATCGTCACCAAAGTCTTCCCCGCCTACGCGGGGGTGAGCCCTGGAAGCAAAATACAACCACGGCGAGCCATTCGTCTTCCCCGCCTACGCGGGGGTGAGCCCCTTCGCCGAACGCAGCTGGTCCACCAGCCACGGTCTTCCCCGCCTACGCGGGGGGGTGAGCCCGGACCGGCGATCGCCTACGACGTCCTGGTGAGGTCTTCCCCGCCTACGCGGGGGTGAGCCCTTCTGTCCGGCCTGCCACCGGAACGCCTCGCAGTCTTCCCCGCCTACGCGGGGGTGAGCCGGTCGGCGCACTGGCGACCGCTGCCGCTGAGCTGGCCATTCATCATGACTCCCATCGGATACGAGGCCCGTTGTTGATCGTCATGGTCGTTGCGGTCGCTATCGGAGGGATCACTCAACTGGTTAGCGCACTGCTGTAACTCATCATCTATAGGAGAAGGACAGGCACAATGAACAGACTTCGGATCATTGGCAGACTCATGGCAGGTATGTGCCTCTTGACCGGATGCTCGCATACGCAGTCCACCCCGGCACCCTCTCCACGCGACCCAGGGCGATCAGCGGCCAGCACTCCCGCTACGGCGGCGAGCAGAAACACCGCGCAGAAGGCGGCACCGTTCAGTGGCGCATGTGTCAAGACCGACAAGATCGACCTCAAACGAGTCGATACAGCTCCCAAGGTTCAGTGGATCAAGGACGGCAAGACAGGAATACCTCTGACGAGCCAAGGCCCGTTCGAGGTATCCGGCGATGACCAGCGCTGCTTCTCTCCGTCACTGGCTGGTGCCGCAGCGGCAGCCAGTAACTTCTTGGCTCGGGAGGCTGCTACCAGTGACACGAGGACGTCGGTCTACACGCACAATGCTCAGCCGGCACAAACCCCAGCCGAGATTGCCACGGCCAAAAGAGGCCCGTGGGTGCAGGTGATGGGATTCAATTTCGCGCAAGTATCAGACGATGGGAAGCACGTCACCGTGCATCTACACATCGCGTGTCCTGATCCGCGAGACCGCAGTCGCGTCGTGGGTCTGACTGATCCTGTCGCGGTGGTATGGGTCGGCAACGACTGGAAGCTCGACATGCCCGCCTATGAGAAGACGACTCCAGTTCTGAATTCAAATGAGGACTTCACGCCATGGCACCAGTAATGAATACAGTGCTGGCTCCTATGAGCGGTTGGGGAGGTGCATGGGACTGGGCGTCGGGTCACGCGGCGTATCTCGACCCTGTCCATGATGTCGGGTTGCTGTGGGGTGCCGCGAAAAATAGCGCCGGTAAAGCGGCGTCTGCTGCCGTTTTACCCGCCTACGCGGGGGTGAGCCGGAGTTACTCACTCAGATGAGGAGGGCGAGATGAGTGAGTTTGTTCCCGACAATGGTGTTCGAGTGACCGACGAGATGGTTCGCCAATGGGCGAGTGAGGCCGAGTCCGGTTTTGAGGGGTTGCAGGTCGAGCCGTTCGAGGGCCGAGCTTGGGAGGAAGTGGAGACTGAGCCCCTGGAGCCTCGCACGATCCGGGTGAGTGCCAGCGTGTGGAGGCTGATCGAACGGGACGCGTCTCGGCAGGGCATGACCGTATCCGCGTGGACCCGTCAAGCGCTGACCCGCGAGGTCACCCAGACTCTCAAAGCCAGCTGAGCCCTAAACTGCCGCGCGGCCCTCGGGGCCGCATGCCCTCTAAAAGCCTCTGGGCGTCCTTCCTCACGTGAGCTGGTCGCGGAGGGCGCGTTGGGAGGGCGTCAGTAGTGCCTCGGGCATATAGGTGACCTTGAGGGCGTCCAGGGCGGCGCGGTCGTCGGCGCTGATGTGGGTCTGTGCGTGGTTGCGTCCGGCAGTCGTAGCGAGTCGGCTGCTGGTCACGTTGGTGCCGACGGCGCCACACACGGGGCATTCCCCCGCACGCCAGTGCGGGAGGGTAGAACCACAGCGTCGAGCACTTTACCATCGAGATATTCGCGGCGGAGGCGAGTCCACTCTCGAGCCCACGCTTTCTTCAGATCGCCGTAGGTGCTCATTCAAATCCTGGCAGCATAGGGCCGCGGGGCTTCCTCGGTTTCCCTCGCCCAATCCTTGCGGGCACGTCTTCCCCGCCTACGCGGCGTGGTCGTGGGCCCCTTAGCCTCGGGTGACGTCTTCGTGCCGGGCGACCGACTCGATGCCATGCTGACCGATTGCCCCGATGCGGTCGCCGTCGACATGGAGTCGACGGCGATCGCTCAGGTCTGCCGCTCCTTCGATGTCGGCTTCGTATCGACCCGCGGCATCTCCGACCTGTGCGGGCCGGCTGCCAACGAGGAGCACCCTGAACGCGTCGAGGGTGCGAGTGAGCGCGCCGCCAGCATTGTGGTGGAGCTCTTGGAGACCGAGTCCTGACAGGAGGACGCAGCCAGGGCCGACGGCACCACGAGAGCCGCGCACCTGGCGGCACGCGGCTCTCGCCCTCCTGGCGCCTCAGCCCTGCTGGGTGAGCTGCTTCACCCACTGGTGGACGTTGGCGATGTCCTCGGCATCGCCCCCGTCTGCACCGGCGATGCCGAGGAAGCCGACGACCTCGTCACCACGCATGAGCGGGGCACCGGCGTCGGACTTCTGCAACTCCATGCCCTGGGGCGCGGAGAACCAACTGATCCAGTGACCATTGGCCCTCGACGGTGGCCTCGGCACGGCCCACTGATGCCAAGTGGCCCGCACCACGCGGGCCATTGATGGCGACGACGCTGAGCTTCTCACCCTCGCGCGGGGCCTGTGGGCTGAGCTTCGCCACCGGAGTGTCCTTGACCGGGGTGGCCAAGTGAATCAACATGGCCTGGCTCTTGGACGGATCATTGGGGGTGAAGTAGTGGCGCTCGGTGATCGCGGTCCGATGACCGGATCCGTCAACGACCTCGGTGCTCTTCCCACACCGAGCGCTGTCGGACCAGGTCAGCGCCCATTCGGGGCAACCAGGACCGCGCTGCAGCGATGCTCACCATCGGGCGCACTCAGCGCGACGATGCCCGGGTTGGTAGTGGACTCACCGCCGGTCGCCGCCTGGGCCACCCCACCACCCAGGGGCAGCGAGAGGGCACCGACGACGGGGAGGAACTTACGCATGGACAGACATCCTTTCTGTTTGAGAATGATTCTCGGTAGTATTCAGCTATGGATCCCCAGCCAAGTCAAGGCCCAGCACGTGCTCTGGACAGGTCCTCAGAGCTTCAGGTTGTCCGACAGTTCCAGCGCGTAGCGCACCAGCTCAACCGGATGCCCGACCCGCCTTGGCGATCTCGTACTTCTCCTTCTTGAGGCCATAGGCGCCCGCGGTGCCCCAGTAGCCACTGGACGAGCGCAGTGGCATCCTCGGTGATGACGAGCAGACCCAGAATGGTGTCACTCACCCGGTTGCGGGAATCGACCTAGTGCACTCCCGGCTCTCGCCGATAGTGACAGCGTTGATGGGAGCGTGAACACGGAGATGTGCGGGCTCATCGTGGCACACGTAGTACACTGTGGTCTGACGTCATTCCACCTCATTCATCCAGTCACAGGAGACCGTCATGGCGCCGACCGCCGCTGCCGCCGATGAACTCGTCAAGACTTACGGAACCGGAGATGCCGTCGTCAAGGCCCTCGACGGGGTGAGCGTCACCGTCGAGGTCGGTGCCCTCACCGCGGTCATGGGTCCGTCGGGATCGGGCAAATCGACGCTCATGCACTGCATGGCCGGGCTCGACCGCCCCACCTCAGGCCGCGCCTTCATCGGCCAGACCGATGTCGCCACCCTCACCGACAGGAAGCTGACGCTGCTGCGACGTGAACGGGTCGGATTCATCTTCCAGCAGTTCAACCTCGTGCCAACCCTCACGGCCCGCGAGAACATCCTTCTTCCCCTGGCCATCGCCGGACGCAAGCCCAACCCGCAGTGGTGGGACACCGTCATCGACGTCGTCGGACTGGCCGACCGGCTCGACCACAAGCCCTCCGAGCTGTCAGGTGGGCAGCAGCAGCGCGTCGCCTGTGCGCGCGCCCTCGTGGGCCGACCCGAGATCATCTTCGCCGACGAGCCCACCGGCAATCTGGACTCCATGAGTGCCACCGAGGTGCTCGGCTTCCTGCGCCGGTCGGTCGACGAGTTCGGCCAGACCATCGTCATGGTCACCCACGACCCCGTCTCGGCCTCGTATGCCGACCGGGCGCTGTTCCTTGCCGACGGGCGCATCGTCGACGACATCTGTCATCCCACCCATGACGCCGTGCTCACGACGATGAGCCGCCTGGACCCGCGCCGCCACCCGTCGATCGACTCCGGGCCGGACGACGGCCCGTCCCCGCACCGGGCGAAGACAACCGGTGGCGAGCACGTGCCGGCCGCCCGCCGTGTCGAAAGGCCCTGAACCACCATGTGGAAGGCCACCTTCACCTCCCTGTGGAGCCGCAAGCTTCGGCTGTTCATGTCCACCTTGGCCATCGTCTTTGGCGTCGCCTTCGTCTCGGGATCGTTCGTCTTCGGCGACATGCTCCGGTCCACCTTCAACTCCATCGTCTCGGGGTCCGTCTCGGACGTCGAGGTGTCCAAGAACACCGAGGACGCGGTGCAGGGCGACGCGACGAAACCGTACCCGTTGACACCGGCCGTCGTCGACAGGATTCGCACGATCGACGGTGTCAAGGACGCCCAGGGCACCGTCACCGAGACGGGAACCGTCCTCATCGACCGCGACGGCAAGGCCATCACCAGTTTCGGGCCGCCCCAACTGGGCTTCAGCTGGCAGACGACCCCGGCCCTCGGCGGCCAGCAGGGCGTCCACGTCGTGTCGGGCCACGAACCGCGTGCCGACGACGAGGTGGTCGTCGATCCGCAAACCCTCGACAAATCCGGCCACCATGTCGGCGACAGGGTCAAGGTCATCACGAGCCGAGCCGGCACCGTCCAGGCGAAGCTCGTGGGCACCGCCACCGTCGGTCAGAGTGGGTCCGCCGGGGCCAGCTACGTGTTCTTCACAACGCACCGCGCCCAGCAGCTCTTCCTCAAGGGCCACGACGCGTTCACCGGTGTGGCCACGGTCGTCGAACCGGGCGCCGACCGGGCGACCGTCGCCAAGGCCGTCCAGAAGGTCCTGCCGAAGGGATACCAGGCCAAGGACGGCAAGGTCGTCGCCGATGAGCAGATGAGCGTCATCGGCAAGGCCCTCGGCTTCGTCGACATCTTCCTGCTCGTCTTCGCGGGCATCTCCCTGCTCGTCGCGAGCTTCCTCATCGTCAACACCTTCACCATTCTCGTCGCCCAACGCTCCTCCGAGCTGGCGCTGTACCGGGCCATGGGGGCCAGTCGCGGTCAGATCAGGGCGACCGTCCTGGTCGAGGCCCTCGTCGTGGGCGCCGTCGGGTCAGTGCTGGGTCTGTTCGGCGGCCTCGGTCTGGCCGTGGCCATCAAGGCGATCATGGCCGCAACCGGATGGGACATCGGGCAGACGACGCTCACCCTGGGCGTCAAGGCCATCGTGGCCTCGCTCGTCACCGGCATCCTCGTCACGCTCGTCGCCGCCCTGCTTCCGGCTGCCCGGGCCACCCGCATCTCTCCGGTCCAGGCCATGACCTCGGCCCGAACCGAGTCCGAGGTCGGATTGGGCAAACGGGCCGTCATCGGCTCCGTCATGGCCGCCGTGGGCGTCGTGGGGATCGTTCTGGGGGTGCTCGACGTCGTGGGCAAGCCAGTGGCCTGGGCCGGGGCCGGCATGGCCCTGACGATGATCGGCGTCGCCCTGGCCTCGCCCCTGCTCGGCCGTCCGGTCATCTGGATCGTCGGCAAGGTGTACCGAGCGACCTTCGGCGAGGTCGGCAAATTGGCCGAACTCAACTCGATCCGTCAGCCCCGACGCACTGCCGCGACCGCATCGGCCCTCATGATCGGGCTCACCCTGGTCTCCCTCATGGCCGTCTTCGGGGCCTCCTCGACGCGCTCGGTGACCAGCCAGGTCACCGACACGCTCCGTGGCGACTTCATGGTCGGCCGACAGGGATTCGAGGGGTTTCCCAACCAAGTCCGCACCAAGGTGGCCGCCGTCCCGCAGGTCAAGGACGTCCACGCCATGAAGATGGCGCAGATGCTCGAGATCCCCGCCGGCCACACGACCCCGCCCAAGGAGTACTTCACCGACGCCACGGGACGTCACATGCGCGGCATCGCGGGCATGGAGGCGACCTCGCTGGACAAGATGTCCCCCCAGAAGGTGACGAAGGGACGCATGTTCCGCACCGACGGCGAGATGATCGTCGACGAGAAGGCGGCAGAGAAGAATCACCTGAAGGTGGGGTCGTCCTACCGGTTGTGGTCAGTGGATGCCCAGCGTCCCATGACGCTCACCGTCGTCGGCATCTACACGACCGGCAAGGGACAGCCCATCGCCACCATGTGGGTCTCGACGAGCACCCTCACCTCGGCCGGTCTGGGCGACAAGGACACCTTCCTGTCGATTTACCTCAAGCCGGGCACCGACCACGAGCAGGCCCACAGGGCCCTCGACGCGGCATTGGCCGATATGCCGTTGGTGAGCGTCATGGACGTTGGCCAGTACACCGACCAGATCCTCGTCAACGTCAACCGGACCATGGCACTGCTCTACGCACTGCTGGGACTCAGCATCGTCATCGCCGTGCTCGGCATCGTCAACACCCTGGGTCTGAGCATCATCGAGCGCACCCGGGAACTGGGCCTGTTGCGTGCTATCGCCCTCACCCGCCCGCAGGTGCGCCGGATGATCACCCTGGAGTCGGTCGTCATCGCCTTGCTGGGTGCGGTGGTCGGGGTCGGTCTGGGAACCGTCTTCGGCATGGTGCTGCAACGTCTGCTCGCCGACCAGGGCATCGACAAACTCTCGATCCCGTGGCTGCAACTCGTGGCCTTCCTCGTGGCCGCGGCGCTCGTCGGGGTGCTCGCCGCGCTGTGGCCGGCGCACCGGGCGGCCCGCACGAACATCCTCAAGGCCATCGCCACCGAGTGAGGTCTGCCGGCGGGTCCTCCACACACCTGGCGGCGGTCGCCAGCGGCCCTGTCATCGGCGAGCTTGCCTCAGCAGGGTGCGGACGCGGTCGGGATCGTCGGCCATATCAAGGGTGGCGAAGACGTTGGAGACATCCACCTCGGGACGCTGCCAGCCGATGGTCGCGGCGTGGGCGGCCAGGGCGACGCAAATTTCCTGACAACCGTCGATGATCCACTCGGGGTCGACGTCCGGGTTGACGTGACGGGAGAACTCGGCGGCGTCGTGCTGCTGTGCCGCCAGGATCGCCGACAAACCACTGCGCAGCTGCTCAACGGCCTCCTCCCCCATGGTGGAGACGACGACGGGGTCGGCCATGTCACGACGAACCCGCTCAACCAGCAGGCCGGGGACCTCGTCGGAGGTGAGCCCCTCGTGGTCGAAGAGCCAGTCGGGCAGGTACACCTCGACGGTGTCATCGTCGACCTGTTCGACCCGCTTGACCACGGCGTCGAGCAGGCTGACGCCGAGCATGATCGCGCCCTCGAGCTGACAGAGCGGGGTGAGGGCGATGGCGATCGCGGCTCGTCCGGACTCGAGTGGGTCGATCTGTTCACCCCGCTCCTGGGCTCGCAGCTCCTCTTCGCTGGCCCGGCGCAACACCTCGAAGGACTCGGCCGGCGGAATCTGCACGGATTGCGGATCGGCCTCGACGTCGTCGGTCTCCGGGAGCTCGGCACCGACGGAGTCAGGATCGCACCAGTTGACCGGGAGATCCGGGATGTCGTTCATGGTCATTCGCCTTTCCTGTCATAGACCGATCCGATGACGCGCGCCGGATTGCCGACGGCGATGGATCCGGCCGGGATGTCCTTGGTGACGACCGCTCCGGCTCCGATGACGCTGTCCTCACCGATGGTGACACCGGGGCAGACGATCGCGCCTCCGCCGAGCCAGACATTATTGCCGATCGTGATGGGTTTGGCAGCCTCCAGGCGATCCCGACGCAGGTCCGGGTCGATGGGGTGGGTGGGAGTCAGCAACTGGACGTTCGGGCCGATCTGACAGTCGGTGCCGATGCGAATCTCGGCGACGTCGAGAGCCGTCAGGTTGTAGTTGGCGAAGCTGCGCGCGCCGAAGTGGATGTTCTCACCGTAGTCGACGTATAGCGGCGGCTTGATGACGGCATCCTCTCCGAGTTCTCCGAGGAGTTCGGCCAGCAGAGGGATGGCGCTGTCCGGATCGTTGAGGAAGGCCCGGTAGTAGGCGTCAGCCAGCCTGGCCCCGCGCTCGGCGATCCGGGAGCTCTCCGGGTCGTCGGCGATGTAGAGGTCCCCGGCGAGCATCCGTTCCCGGTTCGTGCGGGGGTCCCCTGCGAAGTGGTCAGTCATGGGGTCAACGGTATCGGGAGGGCATGAAGGCATCCCCTGAACCTCGAATACCGGCTAGTACTACACGGAGCTGCCAGAAAACCTGGATGGTGACGTTGCCATCGGGTTTTCGGAGCGTTTTTTGGCAGCTCCGTGTAGTGGAAGGCCGTGCAGCGAGGCTGTGAGAGGAATGCGCCCCTGGGATCACCCAGTTGGGCCACCTGGGCCAATCCCCGCCCTGCCACGTCCACCTGTACCAGTTGTGTCCCCTGCGCCAGCAGATCTTGACGGGGGACACAGCTGGCGCAGCTGAAAATGAAGGTCACGGGAAAAAGGGGCGCCCGGTACCCCGGACGCCCCGCAACCTCACCTGACGAGCTCTCCCTTGACGAGCTTGATGAGACGGTCGAGAACCGCACCGCCTGAGGCATTCGACCCATTGTGCTCATATTCAGTCGTCACCCAGGCATGCATCTGCGGCAGTAAGGCTGCCGTTTCGACGGAAAACTGGCGCGGCACATAGGCGTCGTCGTGGTACACCGCCGCAGCACAGGGCACCTCGGCAGCCCGGAGGGCGTCAGCGTCATACAGCTTCGGCCACGGATGGTTCGCAATGAGATTGGCAACCTCCTTCCACGGCCGCAGCTCCTGGTCGGTGTCGAACCACTCCGGCATGACGTGCTCACCGGTCAACAGGGTCGGATCCTGCTGGAAGTCCTCGGGCAACATCCGCGCGGCCGACCAGTCGGTGACCACACCGTCGGCATAGGATGACTCGTGGATGACGGCGTACAGCGGGTTGCGTCCGCCAAAAGGCAGCAGCCCGGCAAGATCATGGCGGAACGACCGTGAGGTGTGCGGATACTCCAGCAGGTAGTGCAGCTTCTCAGCCCCACCCGAGGCGCCCAGCAGGTGTCCCAACGACCGCAGCCGTGACGGCGTCACGATGTCACCGTTCGGAATGGTGATCTCGCCCTTCTCAGCCAGCGCCATGAGCTCTGCGAACCGCACCCGATCCTCCGGGAATCGCTTGTAGTACTCCAGCGACTTTGCGCGCAGCTGGTCGTAACAGGCGGTGTAGACCTCGTCAGCAGAACGCCCGACTGCCGACAGACCACCCGTGAAGTAACCAGCCGACAGCGACTCCGGGTAGGTGGACAGGTACCTCAGCAGGGTGAATCCGCCGAAGGACTGGCCCAACACCGCCCATTTCTGAACACCAAGGTGACGACGGATGTCCTCACAGTCTTCGACGATCTCGTCGGCACGCAGGTGGGTGAGGTACTCCGCCTGGCTGGCCGGGTCCCCCACTGGCTCACTCACCGGCGAGGACAGTCCAGTGCCGCGCTGGTCCAGCAGCACGAGCTGGTAGTCCTGCAGAGCCCGGGCCAGCCAGCCCGGGAATCCGGGATCCCGCAGCGTCGGACGCGGAGACTCGCACCCCGGGCCACCCTGCAGAAAGACGAGGTACGGCTTGTCGGTGCCGTCAGGAGCAGCGACCAGACGCGCATAAATCTCGACGGTGCGCAGGTCCTCGGGGTTGTTGTGGTCCAACGGGACCCTGAGGCGAATGTCGTCGGTCAGCAGGCCAGGAATGTTGCGGTTCCACGTCATGGCATCAGCCTACGAGGTCCGGAGGCAGACCGAGTCGACTCCGTCGCTCCTCGTCCAGACCCACACCCTCGACACCAAGTTGTATGTGTGACGATGGATTCGTCGCGTCCACGAGAGAGTGTCCGATCAGTGACCAGTACAGGTCGTACATGTCCTCGTCCTCCTCCGGGTCGGGTTCTTCCTCGATCCACGGCAGGAGGTAGTAGTTGACCCCCGTCGACCACGATTCCGCTGCCTCGCGATCGTCCAGCAGGTCGTCGTTGTCGTCCTCCATCAGGTCGGCTGGTGGACGACACATCTCGACGATCACCTGCTCGCGGGCTGCGTTCGTCGCCTGCTGGATCCGTCCTGCCTTGGCCATCGTCGATTCCCCTGGCTTGTCCGGGCCTTGCATCGCTGCTGCCAGTTGGCTCTCCTGTTCCTGGGCCCGCTCCCCCAGTCTCGAAAAGAACGTCCTGAGGTCCCGAAGCATCCCGAATGCTGTCGGGGCGTACTCCTCCCATTCTTCCCAGGCGATCCGCGCCAGCTGACTCAACCCCTCCATGTCGTCGGGCGTCTCCTGCCAACCTTGTCGTGTCCCGTTGATCTCCGCCACAGGAAACCTCCCCTGCCCAGACTGGTTCTGCTCCTGAACCCACCAATTCTCCAAGCTTGGCTGCCACATGTTGTCGTCATGGCTGTGCCGCATGATCCGATGCTAAAGCGGGGGTGAGACACTCCCGAGACGCGATGAGGTCTCCCCTCACTGGCGAGGGCGTCGAGACCGTTCCACATATGACCCACCATGACGCTGGAGTGGAGCGACACTGGTAGTCACATGGCGCTGGGAGGAACTGAGCCCAGGCCAACACGGTATTCTTGTCGTCCTATCCTCGCCCTTGACCTCCAGGAGAACCGATGCCTGGCACGAATCAGCAGCCGTGGGACACCCGCCCCCATCCCCAACCCGGCAGCCTCCCTGCCTCCCAGCAGCCATCCGGTTCACCTGAGCCGGACCCACATCGGCCACCTCGGATGAAGGCGTGGGTGGGGATTGCAGTCCTCGTCATCCTCTTCGGATGGCCGTTCCTGGCCGGCAGGACGTCCTTGGGGCTCATCCTGTGCGCCCTGTTCCTGCTGGGCTCGACCCTGTGGCACCTGGCCTTCGGGCACTCCTGGATCACGCCGTTGTTCGACGCCACTCGCAAGCAGTCGTTGTGGGGTCTGCTCGTCTCCTTCGTCCTGCTTGTCACCGGCGGGGCCATCGCCCCGGCCGACGAGTCGGAGTCGACCGCTCCACAGACACCCTCATCTGCGTCGTCCCCGGCTGGGGATGCCGAGGACCCAATCGCCACACCGAAGCCACATGCCGTGGACAGGCCGAGTGCCACCTCTCACCCCAGTGTCTCTGCGCACCCTTCGACAAGCTCATCGGCCTCCCCGAGGCCACGTGCCAGGACGTCCGGAGCCACCGCTGGCAGCGCACTGGAGATGCTTGCCGCCCTGCCGGTGAAAGGGCGAGCGCCGAAGACGGGGTACTCCCGCCAGCAGTTCGGGGACGCCTGGTTGGACGTCGACCGCAATGGGTGCGACACGCGCAACGACATTCTGCGCCGAGACCTCGTCAACAAGACGTACAAGTCCGGAACCGGCGAGTGTGTCGTCGCCTCCGGGGATCTCCCCGATCCCTACACCGGACGAGTGATTACCTTTCACCGCGGGCAGAAAACCTCGTCGGCAGTGCAGATCGACCATGTCATCGCCCTGTCGAATGCCTGGCAGACTGGCGCCCAGAAGATCCCGCTGCAGCAGCGGGTGGCCCTAGCCAACGACCCGCTCAACCTCCTGGCAGTCGACGGTCCGGCCAATCAACAGAAGTCCGATGCGGACGCCGCAACCTGGCTACCGGCGAACACGTCGTTCCGTTGCGCCTATGTGGCTCGTCAGGTGAGTGTGAAGAAGAAGTACCGGCTGTGGGTGACGCCGACGGAGAAGGACGGCATGACCCGAGTGCTGCGCGGCTGCCCGAACCAGCCCGTGCCCGACGTGGCGAACGCACCGATCGTCAAGGCTCCGACAGGGATGACGAAGACCCCAGCCACCAAGCCCAAGACGTCCAAGCCCAAGACACCCCGGAACAGGACGACTCCAAAGACACGCCACACCACCAAACCCAGGCCAGCCAGTGGCGGCGCGTACTACGCAAGGTGCAAGGACGCCTGGGCTGCAGGAGCAGCCCCACTCCACCGCGGTGAGCCCGGGTACCGAACCGGGCTGGACCGCGACGGGGATGGAATCGCCTGCGAAAAACCACCACGCTGAGGGATGAGTGGGTTCCGTCACGGTGCCACGCCTGGGCCATGAGCCGCGCCTCACCAACGAAAAACACCACTGTAGTGCCGCCAGAAGAACGGCCATCTGTGCAGAATCGCTGTCCCAGCCACACGTGTGCTCCACCAGATGGCGCCGGTTCGGGGAAACTGCACCAGGCGGTCGTCAAGACCCCCATGACCGGGAAGTCCCGATGCCGATCCACGAGGACCCTTCGGAGGTGACCCATCCGCTACAGTTGATCCACCCAGGTGGAGGATGAGGCGGAGATGGAGCGGCAGCTTCGTGTTCATCGCCGCCTCAAGGACGAAGGCCTGCTCTGAGCTCCGCTGACCTGCCTCCCAAGGATTTTACTTGGTGAGGGGATCCCAACTTGGTCCGTGACGAACGCGAAGGGCGAGGTGAGCAAGACCACTACCGTGATGTTTTCTGCAGCCGCACTGCATGCGCAAGGCTACCAGGCTCGTGTTGCCGATGCGTCCTTGCATAGCTCGGCAGCGTCGTGTGCAGCCAAAGCGGCCGCTTCGGAATCATCGGGCCTGCCAGTGGCGATGGTTTTTGGGGTTGGGACCACGCCCCAACCACGCTCACAATCCTGCGTGACTAACCCTGACCCCGGTCTTGTCCAGACGGGGCGTCCTGCCACGGCTGTGTGCACTGCCCAGGCTCACCACCATCTGCATCACCCACACCACTCCTTTGGATCCGCCGTTTCTGACGTGCCCCATCGACAACCGCAGTGAGCCCTCCTATGCCAGCACCAACAAGAGCAGCGGGAATGACACCAACTCCATGGCGAGCGAGAGCGGGGATGATCACCACCATGAGGATGATCGACACAACCCGACCTATCTTTGACATGAAACTCCTTCTTGACCGTGAAGTGGAGCGACGCCCCTATGGAGCTGTCTGCAAGATCACGAACACAGAGCGTGTCATCTGTATTAGCCCCGTGCGATCAAACAAAACCTGATCACATCATATCAACACCTCATCGCGGTTCATCGGATGCCCGCGGTACTCATCCAGTCGGGGTTCGAACCCCGACTGGGAATGCGTCATGGGGTGCACAATGTGTCAGGGCCATGGACGTTCATCGGAGAGTCATCTCCCTCGTTGAGCGCTGCACCGACTGATACTTCATCGTTCTACAACTGCGTCACCCAGGTGCGGTGAATCGTGAGATCCTCGTTCTGCTCAGGGTGAAACGCCAATGCCGTGATCCGACCCTGCTGGACGCCGACCACACTGCCATCACCCACGGTCGCGATGGCCTGGACGCCAGGCCCGAGTTCCACCACTCGAGGCGCGCGAATGAAGGTGGCCGGCACCGATCCGTATCCCTTGACGTCGAGGGTGGTCTCGAAGGAGTCCACCTGGCTTCCGAACGCATTGCGTCCCACGACGACGTCGAGTACTCCGAGGGTCTGCTGGCCGACAGCGGCGTCTCGAACCTCACGTGCGCAGTAGATGAGTCCGGCACAGGTCGCCAAGGTGGGCAGACCACCGGCGATCGCGTCACGCAACGGCTGGTCGAGGTGAAAAGTGCGCGCCAGCTTGTCGAACACCGTCGACTCCCCGCCTGGCAGGACGATTCCGTCCAGTCCGTCAAGATCGGCTGGTCGCCGCACCTTCCTCACCTGCACATCGAGTTGCCGAAGCTTGGCGGCGTGCTCGTCCACTCCTCCCTGCAGGGCAAGGATGCCGACCCTCACCATCCGCGTTCGGCAAGTCGGTGGGGCGCGGGCACGTCGGCGACGTTGATGCCAACCATGGCCTCTCCCAGGCAGCGGGACACGTCGGCGATGGCCTGGGGATCGTCGAACATCGTCGTGGCCTTGACGATCGCCGCAGCACGTTTGGCAGGATTTCCGGACTTGAAGATGCCCGATCCTACGAAGACGCCCTCGGCTCCCATCTGCATGACGAGCGCGGCGTCCGCCGGGGTGGCGACTCCACCGGCGACGAACATGACGACTGGAAGCTTGCCGGTGTGGGCCACCTCGGCGACGAGATCGTAGGGGGCCTGGAGCTCCTTGGCTGCGACGTAGAGTTCGTCGTCGTCCATGCTGGTGAGTTTGTTGATCTGGCCGCGGATGGTGCGCAGGTGCTTGACGGCCTCGGAGACGTCCCCGGTGCCCGCTTCCCCCTTGGACCGAATCATGGCTGCACCCTCGGTGATGCGCCGCAGAGCCTCGCCCAGGTTGGTCGCGCCGCACACGAAGGGGACGTCGAAGTCCCACTTGTTGATGTGATTGGCGTAGTCAGCCGGGCTGAGCACCTCGGACTCGTCGATGTAGTCCACCTTGAGTGCCTGCAGCACCTGTGCCTCGACGAAGTGGCCGATGCGGGCCTTGGCCATCACCGGGATGGACACGGCGTCCTTGATGGCCTCGATGAGCTCGGGGTCGCTCATCCGTGCCACGCCGCCCTGGGCGCGAATGTCTGCTGGCACGCGCTCCAGGGCCATGACGGCCGACGCCCCGGAATCCTCGGCGATCCTCGCCTGGTCGGGGGTGACGACGTCCATGATGACGCCTCCCTTGAGCATGTCGGCGAGTCCTCGCTTGACTCGGGTCGTGCCGGTGTGTGAGGTCCGAACCTCTGTGTTCTCAGTCATGGGCTCCATCCAAGCCGGGCAAGTGGTCCATCACAAGATCCATATCACACGAGTTGCAATGGACCACTTTTGGGGAGTTCACTGAGTGAGGTCCAGTTCTCGCCCCATTTCCCAGGAGGTGCCCGTGCGATCGGATCTCGTCGTCGATCTGCCCGTGACGCTGGATCGCACCGATGACACTGCACTCCCCCAGCAGCTGGCCCAGCAGATCCGCGCTCTCATCGGACGTGGGGTGCTCAATCCCGGCGATCAACTTCCCAGCGGACGCGCTCTGGCCGGCGAACTGTCGGTGGCCCGTGGCACGGTCGTCACCGCCTACGAGGAGCTGTGCGCCGAGGGATATCTGGTCGCCCGTCACGGTTCTGGGACGATGGTCAATCCGAACCTTGCCCACCTGCACCCGCAGGGAACCACCACCCCACTACGCACCCCGGTGCGTCACAGTCGTCTCGTCGAACTGACCCCGGGCGTCCCCGACACCTCCGACCTGGCCGATCCGTCCTGGCGCGCGGCATGGCGGCAGGCCGCAGCCCATCCAGGAATCACCAACACCGATCCGCTGGGGCTGCCAGAATTGCGCTGGCAGATTTGCGAACACCTGCGTCAGATGCGCAGTCTGGTGTGTGACCCGGGCCAGGTCGTCGTCACGTCTGGAGCCCGGGAAGGTCTTGCCCTGCTACTGCATGTTGCACGGGGTTCCCGGCAGACCATCGGTGTCGAATCGCCGGGATACCCGAGCCTGCGCAAGGTGCCGCCCGCGCTGGGGCACCACACCGTCAACCTGGCCACCGACGAGCACGGTCTGCTCACCGATGAGTTGCCGGAGCAGGAGCTGGACGCCGTCCTGGTGACCCCAGGGCACCAGTACCCCGATGGCGGGAGCCTGTCGACACCGCGTCGAGTCGAGTTGGCCGCTTGGGCAGCACGTACCCACAGCTGGATCATCGAGGACGACTTCGACTCCGAGCTGCGTCACGTCGGCCAACCGCTTCCAGCCCTGGCAACCCTGCAGCCCTCCCACACCGTCCTGTTGGGAACGTTCTCCTCGGTGATGACGTCGGCCCTGGCCTGCGGGTACCTCATCGTCCCGCCCCGTCTCGTCCCGGTGATTCGAGATCATCGGCGGGCCACCAGTCAGCCGGTCGGAGCCCTGGTGCAACATGCCCTGGCCAGTTATCTGGAGACCGGGGCACTGCGGCGGCGAACCCAACGGCTACGCCAGGTGTATCGCCGTCGCCGTCAACTCGTCATCGACACCTTGGCAGACGTCGACGGCACCGAACTCCTGCCGATCAATGGCGGGTTGCACGCGGTACTCGTCATCGATCCCACCAGCCATGCCTCCTTCTGTGGGGCAGCGGACCCGCATGCAACCAGTTCAGAACTGGAAGCCTCCCTGGTCCGTTCCTGCGCTGCCCATGGGATCGGGGTACGTGCCCTGTCCCGGTACTGGGGTGGCGAAGGCGCCAAGCATGGCATCGTCCTGGGGTTCGGAAGGCTGAGCGACGAGGTCCTCACCGCTGCCCTGGAGCAGGTGGCGAGGATCATTCGGGCAGAGGAACGATGAGATGCGTCCTCATCACTCCGAAGTCGTAGCCACACGTCGGGCGATCTCGTCAAGGAATGCGGCAACTCCTTCCGGGCCATCACAGAGGATGTCTGCGTGGGAGGCGAGTTGTGGTTGCTCGACGGAGTACGACACCACACGAGCTCCCGATCCGCCGTGCCGGATCCATTCGTCGACGGCGCCGAAGGCCGGCACGTCTCCCAGGTCGTCGCCGCACATGACGATGATCCTGGCATGCGTCTGCTCCTGCAGTTCGCGCAAGGCATCATCCTTGCCGATGCTCTCGGCCTTGAGCTCGATGACCTCGCGACCTTCCTCGGCGTGCAGATCGTGCTGGTCGGCCACCTCGTGACACAGTGGGGCGAAGATACGCCATGCCGCCCTGCTGTCGCGTGCCCGCCGGGTGTGAACCGCAACGGCACGCCCCTTGTCCTCGACATGTGTACCAGCGAGCCGGGAGTCGGCCACGCACATCTGATCGATGCGCTCTGTGAGTTCGGACACCGCTCGACGCACCTGTGGCGGGTCGTCTGGGACGATCAGTTTCCCACTGGCGACGTCGTAGCGTTCCACCCCGTACTGGCCCAGGACGACGAGATGATGCAGCTGGGGATCGGTGTCGAGTCCAGCCATCTCGCGCACGGCCTGCACCGGACGTCCGGTGATGATCGCGCAGCCGCCCAGCGCTGCCCCAATGTGGCCGATGGCGTCTCGGCTCGCCGGGAGAATACGACTCTGGGTGGGATCGGAGACGATGGGCGCCAGCGTCCCGTCAAAGTCCATGGCAAGCAGGGTGGTCTGCGGTTCGGCAGCGATCGCATCCACGACGTCCTGGCCGGCACTGGTCGTGGCGACCCACGAGCGCGGTCCGAGCCGCACCCCGTCCGGCAAGGTGATGACGTCCGCAGACTCAGCTGAGCGCAAATGTTGTGCATCATCCATGCCTTCATCGTCACACACGGAGCAACGCACCGTTGGTATCCTTCACACAAAGGAGGAGATTCTCATGACCTCTACATCAGATGACCTGGCGACATTCATCGTCGTCGCCAACAGACTCCCAGTGGACCGTGTTGTCAATGAGGACGGAAGCATCGACTGGACGACGTCACCTGGTGGCCTCGTCACGGCACTTGAACCCGTCATGCAGCGCAAGGGTGGTGCGTGGATCGGTTGGCACGGTGCCCCGGACGAAACCGTCGAGCCCTTCCACCACGAGGGGTACGACATCGTCCCAATACCGTTGAGCGCCCAGGAAGTCACCGAGTACTACGAGGGCTTCTCCAACGCGAGCCTGTGGCCGCTCTACCACGACTGTGTCGTCGATCCCGAGTTCCACCGTGAGTGGTGGGACTCCTATCGCACGGTCAACACCCGATTCGCCGAGGAGGTCGCCAAGCGGGCGGCGAAGAATGCCACGGTGTGGGTGCAGGACTACCAGCTGCAGCTGGTCCCCCGGATGCTGCGTGAGGCCCGCCCGGACCTCAAGATCGGTTTCTTCCTGCACATCCCCTTCCCCCCGATCGAGTTGTACCAGCACATCCCGTGGCGTGGTGAGCTCGTCGACGGCCTGCTTGGCGCCGACCTCATCGGTTTCCAGACGCCGGGAGCGGCCCACAATTTCGCCCGGTTGGCCCATCACCGCAACGGTGTCACTAGCCCAGACGACTCAGACGACATCGCCACCCTGTCCGATGGTCGCGTCGTGAAGATCAAGGACTTCCCCATCTCCATCGACGCCCGGGGATTCCACGAGCTGGCGTCGTCTCCCCAGGTGCACCAAGAGGCCGAGGAGATGCGCAAGGAGCTCGGCAACCCATCGACAATCATCTTTGGTGTGGATCGACTGGACTACACCAAGGGGCTTCGGCAGCGCATTCGAGCCATCGGCGAGCTCTTCGACGAGGGCAAACTCGACCAGGACGACTGCGTCTTCCTGCAGCTGGCCACCCCGTCCAGGGAGCGAGTCGAGGAGTACAAGATTCTGCGCAACGACATCGACCTGCTGGTGGGACGCATCAATTCGGCCTCCGACACCCTGGCCCGTCCCCGCATCGCCTACCGCCACACCTCGGTGCCGCGCAGCACCCTGGCGGCCATGTACCAGATCGCCGACATCATGATCGTCACCCCGTTGCGCGACGGCATGAACCTCGTCGCCAAGGAGTACTTGGCCTGCCGCGATGACGACAACTCCGCCCTCATCCTCTCCGAGTTCGCCGGAGCAGCTCTGGAGCTTGACGAGGCATACATGGTCAACCCGTATGACATCGACGGCATGAAGGCAACGATCATGAAGGCCATCAATGACTCCCCGCAGGCCCGCGCACAGAAGATGCGTGCCATGCGAGAGCAGGTCTTCGCCCACACGATTGACGACTGGGCGGATTCCTTCCTCACCGAGCTGGGTGAGTGATCGTCCTGCCCGTCTGAGCGCACACCCGTGTGGGGAGAAGCTGGCCCAATCAGCCTCTGAAATCCAAATCCTCCTCTGACAACTGAACACAGCTGTGGGCCCGTCGTTGACGGGCCCCACAGCTGCATTATGGCTTTCAGCACCGCATCAGACGTCCAGACCATGCCAGCTCGGGAATCATGAGTTGGTTGGCCATGAATCGCTCTGACGAATTGCAGATGTGCATCACGGATTCCTCAGATCTGCCCGGAGTGGGAGCTTCGGAACGATGAGCGCCTCACTGGCCGCAGCATTGTCGGGGGCTATGAGCAACAGTCCCAGCCCATTGCGTGGTGCAGCCTTGAATGCTGCCGGGACGAACGGCACTGTGAGCTCGGCGTCCTGCTGCCCTGCCCCGATGGTCAAGGTCTGCCCATCGGCGAAGACCTTGTGGTTCGGGTCATAGGTGGCCTTGAGAGTGCGGTCGTGATGTTCGTCGTCGACACCGGAGGTGGTCTCCACCCGGTAGGTGAACCTGCCGTTGATCCCGACCGTGGAGGCATCGACCGGCAGTATGACAGTGCTGGAATCGGTGGGCGCAATGGCGAGGTGACCAGCAGGCGTGATCTCCTCGGTGGCGAGGTCGGCAATGAACACCTCGGCCACACCGTTGGCGTACCCCTCGTTGACCAGCCCGGAATCCGTCGCGAAGACAGCCTTGTCCGGCTTGCCGTTGTTGTCGGTGTCGAGGATGACGGCGTACTCGTTCAACGCGGCATTGGAGTGGTTGGAGTAGGTGTTGATGGCGAATTGCAGCGTCGTGTCCGAACCATTCTGGACCGAGGCCACCCCGATGGCTCGTACGTCCCATCCGCGATCGGACGCAGTCTCCTTGTGGCCTCTCGCGTCCACAGTTCCCAGGGTGAATGTCTGGACCGTGGCTGGGACGGCTGGTGCCTGCTTGGTCAGTTTGATGGTGTTGCTGGCCTTGTTGAGTACGGGTTTGCCGACCATCGTGACACCAGCGTCGGCACGAGGCACGAGCAGGTACGGCACATGTGTTTTCTCACTGCCGCTGGTGGCGGTGACGATTCCTTCGATCGCATGGAAGCTGGACTGGTCGTCCTTGTCACTGGAGGTGCCGATCTTGTCGACGCTGGTGGACAGATACACCTGCGCGCTCTTGCTCGCACCAGGGCCGATGGTGAGGGTGGACGGGCTCACGGTGACCTCGGCCGCATCGGAGTTGGCTGACGCCTGGGTGGTGAGCCGGTAGGTCTTGGCGCTCGTGGAGTGGTTGGTGAGCTTCACCGTTCGAGCGCTGGAGTACGCATCCGTGATCTCGACGAACCCATAGCTCAACGAGGGGTCTGCGACCGAACCGAGTTTGGTGGTGGTCACGTCTCCATGAGCGGACGTGGTGGCCTTCACCAAGGCCACCGGGTCGACGAGTCCCGCTCCGGTGAGATGCGTGTCGGTGCCCTTGATGCCGTCATGGTCTGCCGTGGTGACGATGGCCTGGCCGATCTGCTGATGGGTCCAGTCCGGATGCGCCTGGACACCCAGGGCAGCCACCCCGGCGACATGTGGGGTGGCCATCGACGTGCCAGACATGGTCGTGCCATCGCTACCCGAGCCCACTGCCACGGATGTGATGGACACGCCGGGAGCGCCCACCGATGGGTGCGCAGCGGATGTTCCCGTGACGGGGCCCGAAGAAGTGAAGTCAGCCGGGTGACGGTACTCGGAATTCGCAGCGGAATTGCCCTGCAGGGTGATGGTGGTTCCGTCGGCTCCGTGCAAGGTGTCCCCGTCGGATTTCGCACCGAGTGGTCCACGAATCCCCAGGAAGGGGATGGTGACCTCGTACTCCTCGCCGGTGTCCGGGTTCCCGGTGATCGGGCCCTCGAAGGACGGCAGGGTGTCATCGGTGTTGATCATGGCTGCAGCGGCGGCACCAGCCTTCTGGGCATGGACGGCACGGGCTATTCGAGCACATCTGCCACGGGTGCTCACCGCGAGTTGGTTGGCTCCGGATGTGATGCCGTTGGATCGGTAGGCCTGTTCGGAGCAGCCGAGCGACTCGTCCTCCTCGGTCGCGGGATCGTCCTTGAGGATGACGACGTCATAGGTGCTGGCGAGCTTGGCATCGTTGGCATTGATGGCTTGGATACGGTGACCGTCAGCGGTGGTGAGGACCGCTCCCGGGAAGGTCTCAGCATGATCGACGGCTGCCACCGAGATGACGCCGTGACCGGTGGAGGGAGAACCGACCAGGTACGGATTGTGTCCTTCGTTGCCGGCAGCCACCACCATGATGACGCCGCTGGCGACGGCATTGCGGGCAGCCACGGCATCTGGGGCGTCAGCCGTGCCATAGGTGCCTCCCAACGAGAGGTTGGCGACGTCCATCTGATTGGCGACCGCCCAGTCGATGGCCTCGGTCGTCACGTCGGTGGTACCTGCGCATCCGAAGACGCGCACCGCGTAGAGATCGGCATGTGGGGCAACACCGGGGCCAACCTTGAACTTCTTGTCTGCCGTGGTGCCGTCGTAGGGTCCGTGGTACGTGTCGCCACTGGTGGTGACGCCGAGGCCTGCGATGGTGCCTGCCACGTGTGAACCATGCCCGGCAGCGGCGCAGTCCAATGGGTTGGGATCTGGATGAGGCTTGCTCTTGGGATCAGATGCGTCGTACTTGTCGCCAACGAGGTCGACGCCACCCTTGACCTTGGCGGCCTTGGTACCGAAGAGAGCAGGGTCGGCAATCCGGTCGGATTTCCTGGACGCTGCTGTGAATGCGTCGGGAGTGCCCGGACCACCGAAATCGGCATGGGTGTAGTCGATCCCGGTGTCCAGCACGGCAACCTTGACGTTCTTGCCGGTGTATCCGACGTCCTGCCACACCTTGTCAGCTCCCAGGAAGGGTACCGAGGTGTCATTCGTCGGTCGGGCCTTGTAGCGAGGTGCACCGTGGATCGCGACAACTTCGGGGAGGGCTTCGATCTTCTTGAGCTCGCTACCGCGCACTCGTGCGTGCACCCCGTTGTAGGCAGATGCCATCTGACTGACGACGTGTCCGCCGGATGAATTGATCTGTGAGATCACGGACTTCTGGGATCCCTTGATCCTTTCTCTCAGTTGGCTGCGTTGTTTGGACGACATCGTGGTGCCTGATCTCGCCTCGATGACCGCCACTGGATCTTTCCTGAGTTCCACGATGACATTTGTCTCGGCCTCGGAATTCATGACGTGCGGTGTGAAGTCAGTACCAATGACGCCACCCTTCGAGGCGGGGCGTGGGGTGATGCGATCTGTCTGGGTGCTAGCGGCTGAAGCCATCTGAGGGGTGCCGAGGAGTAGAACTCCAACCAGCATCAGCGCGGTGAGCCGTTTCATGTGACTCCCTTCGATCCTGTGTCAACTGATTGTGTTGATCGAGGATCATATGGGCACAGGTGTGGATCACAGCGCTTTCTCGTCCTTTCCCATCACTTCTTGACCAAATCGTGATGATGAAACCCGAATCTGCTCAAACTCTGGATGACTTATTTCCTTGGGGAAGCTTTCATGAGACATTTGAGGATTGTGGGCGGAATGGAGTCATGAGAGGCATCTCGGGGCCTCGTCGTGGCTGGATCCGATGGCTCGGCAGAAGCTTTGGATGGGAGCGTGGCTGTCTGGCAGAGCAGCTGACTTGCCAGACCTGTCGAAAAATTCGGGCAGTTGAGTTACCGGAAGGTGACCACCACTCCACCTAACTGACCAGTTGAGGAAACCTTGTCGTCATCCCCAGGTGGCACACTTGTCAATGTGACCGAAGAGTGCTGCATCGAGTTCACATCCAGCTCGCGACATCACTGCCCGACCTACGTCAGTGACACCGCCGGTCGAGCACGCTCTCGGATCAGCCGCTGGAGCGTCTTCAAACGCATCGACCTGGGATTCTCCATTGCCGCAACTGCGGCGGTGCTCTGGTTGACCTGGGTGGTTCTGCGATCGAGTTTCGACACCCATCCGGCACACATTGCGAATCTGTTGATTTTCTGGCTGGTTCTCACCTATCTCGCGCTGCCGCGGATCCACCAGGTACTCACCTCGTTCTACGTCCCGGACTACTTCATCGGACGCACCCGCAATGGTGACGGGCTGCTCGGTGATCCGGTCAACCTGGCGCTTCTGGGTTCGCAGCAACAGATCTGTGAGGTGATGACCCAAGCTGGTTGGTGCACTGCTGATCCGATCACTCCTCGCACGGCCTGGCACACCATTGCCGCAACGCTGGGACGTCACTCCTACCCCACTTCGCCGGTGTCGAACCTGTACCTCTTCGGCCGCGAACAGGATCTGGTCTTTCAGAAGGAGTCGGACGGCAATCCAGCCAACCGGCACCATGTGCGGTTCTGGCATGTGCCAGAAGGCTGGTGCCTGCCCGGTGGACACCACGTTGAATGGGTCGCCGCGGGGACCTTTGACCGCTCGGTCGGGTTGTCTGCATTCACCTGGCAGATCACGCACAAAATTGATGAGAACGTCGACACTGAACGCGACTACATCGTCGAGGACGTGCAGTGGGCATGCCCCGAGGCGCGGCACCGGGTCATCGAAGGTTTCTCGACCTCATACCGTTCGCGCAACGGTGGTGGCGACAACATCGTCACTGACGGTCATCTGCCAGTCATCGACCTGCGTGAGGTGCCCAGCCACACCACTCGGATGACGTCTGACACGCCAGCGACCGGCAGACCCCGTCCGGCCAGCTTGGTCTTCGGAGTGATACTTCCCTTGGTGTGGACGCTGTGCGCTGGGACGTCATGGATGTGGCATCACGTCGTGACCGGCGACACCTCCGGAGCGCAGTTGTCCTGGCTGCCATGGTTGGGCAGTGCGTCATTGCCCATTGCGTGGGTTCTGGGCACCGTGATGATGGGTGTCCTCATCTGCTCCGCAGTGGCGACGTGGCGCGGACATCCGCGCGGGCGAGTGATCTTCGAGGCAGCTCTCCTGGCACACATCATCATCACCGGCATGCAGATCGAGGCCAGCACCAGTCACACGATGACGTCGATGCTCACCATGATGTGCTCGGTACTGGCCCTGGTTGCCGTCACCTCCCAACGATCCAGGCAGTGGAGCGCGCAGACGAAAGCAGCAGCGCTGAAACTGCAGGAATCCGAATCATGTAAGAGCGAGACGGCCGGGATCAAGTCATCCGATGACGGTTACCTCGCTGCCGAGCAGGTTGATGTTGGAACACGCAGAGTTCTTGCGCCGGTCCTGACGCAATCTACCAATGGGACACGGAGACAAACCGTCGCACACAAGACCGGGGCACCAGCGCTACGACAATTCAGGGACGGTCAACGACACATCGTGTCCTGAGTTGGTGTGACCTCCCCAGACCAGGATCGTGGAGTCGCTGAGCCTGTCACGACGTTGTTGAGGAAACCAGTCACCGACTGGTTGGAGGGCATTGGAGCCACTGTGTGGGAATCTGCCTGCACCACGAACCTCATCGGCCCCAATAGGTAAGTTGCCGCGCTGATGACTCACTGAGCCACAATGATTCGTGTTTACTATGATTCTTTTTATGCAAAAACGTGACGAAATTTGCACCGACACGCTCATCGATGGGATACGCCATGAAATTCGTGAACATGGATGTCAGAAATCGCTGAAATCCTCTGATTGAAAGAAGCCATCGATGGTGGCGTTGACTATGCAGGTCATATCAGTTGCGGACAGCGGGAGGTACAGGCCAGTACCTTGCCATGAAAGATAAGCATATATGATATCACGGCCAAGTTGACGTGGACATCATTGGTGTACTCGACCCACCCAACCGACCCAACTCACAGGACGTGAAATTAAACTGTCGACCATGGTAGAAGAACAACCCTCATGCATCATCGGCAACGTAGCCATCAGCACAACGCTCCACCTCGCACCCAATGACATCGGAGCATTCACCGACACCGATGAGCTACGCATCCTCATGGAATCAGCCCGATCCCATGGCTACTTCAGCCCACCCCCACTAGAAAACCGGGAATACCTCATAGAAGAACCCATCGGAGTAGCCGTATCCGACACAAGCCAACCCGAATACCTCACCTTACGTCTCGACTGCCACCCGGAACACCACATCATCGGACGACCCGGCATGAAAATCATGCTCGTCCTCGCCGACGCCCTCCGACTCATAGGGTTATCCACCCCCAAAGCATCGACGTCGAATGCGTCTATTTCAACCCCCACGACTGGGACCTCCTCAATCCAGACCCCGATGACCACATGCATATGATCGGGACCCTAAGCAACGAGATCTGCCGGTGGATGTCTCCCCACCTCACCCACACCTGGCACGCCACCACCACACATCTCGCCCTCGACCCTCACCTCATGCGCACCACCATCGGCCGCTGGTTCCCACCAGACCCTGAATATCCTTGGCCAGGACACACACCCCGCGTCAACAAAGAAACCCTCAACTGGCACATGCCTGACGACATCACAGCCCTGGGCTGGCTGTTTGATCTCATCACCCTTCTTCAGGGCCAACCACCACAACACATCCACGCCACCCCAGGTGAACAAAAAATCCGACCCTGGTGAATCCATCACAAACACCGAAATCGCCATTGGGGGCCAGGAGTTCGCTGCTCATAATCACCCTCTGATGGGTTCATTCACCTCCTCGGATAGGCCACGAGTCAAACATTTGTTCATATACAGGTATGCTCAGAGTGAAGCTCTTTCCGGTCCCCTGGTTCTGCGCGTCATGGCAGTAGGGGATCCAACTCAGTGACGCGCCGATTGCCGAACGGCGATGGCGACCAGGGTTGTCGCAAAGAGAAATATCTCCCCATCCACTACGTCAAGATGAACCACCCGAAGTAGTGAGATACGGGCGGGGCTTGATAGACATCCAACGATGAATGCTAGGTAGTAACACTCCAGATGCATACTTGGAGTTTCAGCACGATCAGTGTCTGCCATGGCGCAACACAACGGAACAAGCGCTCATGGACGCCCGCCAAGATAATGGGCTCACCCCGATGACGGCGTCTCCTCGATGCGTGTCACCATCACCAGTGGGCTAAATGCAAGGATGACAGGCCCCATGGAGCCGCCCGATCTATCCGGGTTGACACCTTTTCCAAAGCCAAATCCGCCACAAATGTTCTACAACTTTTTCGGTGACCGGTGTTTGCCCTAGTCAAACGGACATTAACAAGCTCCCCCGACTGGACTCGAACCAGTAACCCTCTGATTAACAGTCAGATGCTCTGCCAATTGAGCTACAGGGGATCAGCACTGCAAGCGCGAAACATCACTATAGACCCCTCCCCGGGTTCAATGCAAAACGAGGTCCATGAACCTGCCTCTGCCCTTGTCATGACGCAGTTTTCAACGGCTCTCCCACCGTCCTTTGAGATCCTCGGAATGTTCCAGGACCAATTGTTTGGTTTCGGGGTCGCTCAGGTCGGCCTCCCCCACGGCCATGGCCGTCCACAGGATCGAGGGATCCCGTCGGCCCAGTGCTCCGGCGCGGCGGCGCCCAGCAACAACGACTCGCCCGCCGGGGACATCCACCCCCTCCTGACACAGGATGGTGGCGTTGACCTGACTCTGGAAAACCCCGGGGATGTCGCCAGGTTGATCCATGATGATCCTGACCTCACTCTGGTCGAGAACCATCCACCACAGCGCCGACTTCTCCTTGTGCCAGCCACCACGGATGATCTCGTGCCAGGCCACCGCCCCAGGCTCAGCCTGCTCGGGCACGACGACCAGCCCTTCCTCAACGGCAATGACGGTGACAGGGCCGTCCATCCGACCGTGGCCCCACGCAAGCACCTTCACCATCGACTGGCCGAGAACCTGCCTGACCGCCGCCATGACGTCGTCGCCGGGGCGTGACTTCCTGAATAGTCCCATGGACCCATTGTGGCTCATGCCACCTCAGCCAGTCCTCGCCCCAGCTGGGTGCGCAGCCGCGAGTGTGCCTGCTTCTGAATGCGCCGCACAGATCGTTCCGAGCACCCCAACTGGCATGCCACCTGGTCCAGGCCCATGGGTGCTCCCTCGAAACCGTGCCGCAACCGCACCACCGACCGATGTGGCTCGGGGAGCGTCTCGACCAGTTTCCGGACGTCATCCAGTCCGTCGTCGGTGATGTCGTGAGTCATCATGCGCATGTCGGCGAACAACGCAATGCCCTCCAGTGGAACGTCCTTGTCGATCTGCCAGCGCTGCCGCACCCACTCCTTGGGACGGCCGAGTTCAGCCGCCACTTCGGCGACGGTTGCTGCGTGGCCACGCAGCGTCGACAAATTCTCCGCCGTCCTGGCGACGACCATCTCGGTACGTCGACGCCACATGGTGCGACTCGTGCCGTCGCACAGGGATTCCTCGGAGACGTATCGGCGTATCCACGTCCATGCCAGCGTGGAGAACCTGGTGCCCCGACTCGGATCGTAGCGACGGATCGCCTCGGCGAGTCCGATGCAGCCAGCCCCGACAAGATCGTCCAGACTTGTCCTTCCTCGTGCATGCGGTCTGGCCATGGACCACACCATGGGCAGAAAGAGGGTCCACACCTGAACGGTTGCCTGCTGACCCTCGGCAATGATGACGGCCAACTCCTCGGAGCTGGCATCCGTGTCCAGATGTCCGTCGACAGCAGCTTGGGCGATGACGCCCAGTTCGATGGCAGCAAAAAGACGCTGCTCCCGTTCTCGGGACTGGTTCTCGGTCCGAAGCGGATCGTGGATGGGGGTGATGCTCATGGCTCAATCCTGCGAAACCCTCCCGGGAACGGACCAGTGGTTCTCGACAACTGTGGACAACTTTCTGGTTGTCCACACCCGTTGATCGTGCAGTTGCCAAAATGAATCATGTAAGCAGGAACACGAGCTGACGCGTTTCTCGAGAGGCGAGGGGAGAACTCATCACCGTGACGCTGCAACCACACTCACCCCCAGATCGACCGCTTCAACGTCATACGTATCGATTCACGCATGGCGCAGAGCCATGAACCACGCCGACGTCAGTCCTCATCCCACGGCGCTGCGGCCTGTGCTGCGATGAGTTCCTTGCGTAGGGATTCCAAGGTCACCAGATCGGCAAACATGGCGTTGTAGGCCTTGGGGTCCTGTTGCGGGTTGGTGCGCTGCAGGCGTGACTTCAGGTTTGCGATGTCGTCGACGACGGAGAGCAGACGTACTCGTGCCGCGTAGGCCCGTGCATAGGAGGCTGTCGGATCATCGTGCAGAACAGCCTCCACGAGCAGGGCGACGACGAGCTGTTGGACGACGTCGTCGTGGGTGGCTTCCTGTATGCGCTGTTGCCAACCGTCACCCGGCTGCGTCGTGCGCACGAGGTCGAAAACGGTGCGGTAGGTGGGATGCCGGAAATCCTCCGGCTCCACCAGGGCCCACTGGGCGTCGAAGAGTTGCGGGTACTGCAGCATGAGCTTGAGCAGTCCCCGTTCGGCCATGAGCTTGGGGTCGCGCGGATCTGGCCACGGAGTGGACGGGACCGACTCACCCGCCCCGGTGGCTTCGACCAGCGACTCATCCGAATCGACTGTTCGTGGCGAGACGGGGGAACCGGTGGGAGCACCTGCACCCTGACCATCGATCACCCGTAATGCGGGTGCTCCTCCCCCGCGGGACGCGATGGGGCTCACATCACCATCTGGATGTCGCTGGGCCCCGCCATGCAGACCGGTCGGGGCCTGTCCTTGGTACGTGCCGTAGCCGTGCGTGCCCTCGCCGCGGGTGGCTCCGTAGTGCCCTGCCGATCCTCGTGGATTTGTTGGGGCTCCGCCAGAGTTGCCGCCGTGCGGGTGCCGACGGGCAGCCACCACTTCACGACGCACGTCGTCGACGTCCATCCCGATGATCTGGGCAAGTTCGCGGGTGAACTCGCTGACCAGTGCGGCGTCGCGAATGCTCGTCACCAGTGGTGCCGCAGCCCGTGCCGCGGCGAGTCGCCCGTCAGCCCGATCGAGGTCGAACCTGCCGACGGTGTTCTCCATGACGAATCGGTACAACGGCACCCGCCGTGCCACGAGTTCCCGAACTGCCGCGTCCCCCTCCTGCATGCGCAGGTCGCACGGATCCAACCCGTTGGGTTCGACGGCCACATAGGTCTGGCTGGTGAACTCCTCGTCGTCCCGGTAGGCCTTGAGCGCTGCCGATCGACCGGCCGCATCGCCGTCAAAGGTGAAGATCACCTCACCGTTGAGGGCACCGCGATTGCCCATGAGCCGCTGCACCAGGTGCGCATGCTCCGGACCAAATGCCGTACCACACGACGCCACGGCGGTGTCGATCCCGGCGACGTGCATGGCCATGACGTCGGTGTAGCCCTCCACGACGACGACCTGGTTCTTCTTGCCGATGTTGGTGCGAGCCAGGTCAAGCCCGTAGAGAACATGGGACTTCTTGTAGACCGGGGTCTCGGGGGTGTTGACGTACTTCGCCGGCATGCGGTCGTCGTCCCACACCCGCCTGGCGCCGAATCCCAATACCGACGCCGCGGAGCCCTTGATCGGCCAGAGCACCCGCCCCTGGAAGAAGTCCCATCCCGAGTCGCGGACCAACCCCGAGGTCACCAGCACCTGGGGCGTGAACCCCTGGGCGAGCAGATGATCGCGCAGAACATGGCCCCCTTTGGGGGCATACCCCATGCCGAAGTACTCGGCATGCTCGCGAGTGAATCCCCGTCCGGTGACGAAATCGCGTGCAATGGCCCCCTCGTCGGAGAGCATCCGGCGGCGGAAGAACTCGGCTGCCGCATCATTGGCGGCCAGAATCTGGGTACGCATCCCCGGCGGGGTGGACGGGGTGCCGTCGTCAATGATCCTCAGCTGCACGCCGGTGCGGTCGGCAAGACGCTGGACTGCCTCGACGAAGGTGAGGTTCTCGATGAGCTGGAGAAAGGTGATGGTGTCGCCGCCGGTCTGGCAGCCGAAGCAGTAGAACAGGCCGCGCGACGGCGTCACCTGGAAACTTGGTGTCCTCTCATCGTGGAACGGGCACAGCCCCTTGAGCGAGCCGCCCCCAGCATTGCGCAGTTGCACATAGTCCCGGACGACCTCGTCGATCCGAGCCCGTTCGCGGACCAGAGCAATGTCTTCCTCATTGATCCGTCCAGCCATGTGACGATCCTATTCACTCATCTGAGAGACTGACAGTTGTGTCAATCAATCCAACATGGCAGTTAGCACTGAGTCTCGTCCTACTCGTCGCACTCACCGTGGCCTTCTCGGCGTGGGGACGGCTGGGAATCGGCAAGGCCTCGGTGTGGGCAGCAGCACGCGCCATCATCCAGCTGGGTGTGGTCTCGATGGTGCTGGTCTACGCCCTCAAGCATCTGTGGGCTGCCGCACTGTTCACGTTGCTCATGTTTGCCGTGGCAGTACGCACGACGGCCAAGAGGACCGAGATCGGAAGGGCCTGGCCCTGGGCGGCAGCCGCGATGGCCTGTGGCACCCTTCCCGTGCTGCTCATCGTCTTCGGGACGGGTTGCTCACCGTTCACGGCAGCTTCCCTCATCCCCCTGGCCGGAATCATCATTGGCAACATGATGAACGGTCACACCCTGGCCGGACGGCGACTGTTCCCCACCCTGCGTGACAATCTCGGCACCTACGAGGCGGCCCTGTCGATGGGTGTGCTGCGCCCGGAGGCGATCCGGATGGTGACCCAGCGCTCGGTGGCCGAGGCCATCATCCCGACCGTCGACAACACCCGTACCGTGGGGCTGGTGACCTTGCCGGGAGCCTTCGTCGGTGTGCTGCTGGGTGGCGGGTCGGCTCTGCAGGCCGGTGCCTCCCAGGTGCTCGTCCTGCTGGGAATCCTCGCCGGGCAGGCCGTGACGATCGTCGTGGCCCACCGATTCATGATGCAGGGCCGTCTGCTGCCGAGCGACCTCAAGGAGAAACTGCACGACTGAGGCGTCAGTACCCGCGCCCCAGCCCCTTGGGCACGCGCGCCTTGTCCCAGCCCAGATGGATCTGTGCCTGATCGAAGGCGAAGGAGTCCGTCATACCGGCGACGTAGGCGACGACTTGATGCACCCGGTCCGTCGGCCGAGCCAGAAACTCCTGCGGCACCAGGTCGAGATGCTCCAGGTAGTACTCGACGAGCTGCTGCAACACCTTGACGACGACCTCGGCCTGGGCCAGGGACTCCTCACGAGTGTAGATCCTCGTGTAGTTGAAGGACCGCAACGTGGCCAATGACTGCGCAGTCTGGGAGTCCATGCCGACTCCTCCGGTACGGCATGTGGTGGCGATGACCGAGCGGATGAATCGGGACAGCTGGGTTCGCCGATCCTCCCCCGCCACCTCGCGCACCACCGAGGGCAGATCGTCAACGGTGACGATTCCCGCATGGATGGCGTCCTCCAAGTCGTGGGCACAGTAGGCGATCCGGTCGGAGAACGACACGATCTCACCCTCCACGGTGGATGGTGTGGGGCGTGACCAGGAGTGGTTGCGAATCCCGTCCAGGGTCTCGGCACACAGGTTGAGCGGTTCCAGGCTGACGTCGGAGCCCCATGGCCCGTGATCGAATCCCTCGGGGAGAAAGGCGTCGAAGGCCTGTTCGGAGGCATGCCCACCAGGGCCGTGGCCGCAGTCGTGCCCCAATGCCATCGCATCGGCGAGGGTGACGTTGGCGCCGATTCCGGCAGCAATGGATCGTGCCACCTGCGCCACCTCCAGAGCATGGGTGAGTCGGGTGCGCTGGTGATCCGTGGGGTGGACGACGACCTGGGTCTTGCCGGCCAGGCGTCGAAACGCCGTCGAGTGGACGATACGGTCCCGGTCGCGTTCGAAACAGGTGCGTTCCGGATCCGGCTCCTCCGGACGAGCTCGGTGCCCGGCACCACTGGCCAGGGTCGCGCCCGGGCGCAGCATCTCGCGCTCCCGCTCCTCACGCTGCAGGCGCCCCACGGTGTCACCGGCAGCGATACGTGGTCCGGCGTCACGATGGGAGTGGATGACACCGCCCGTACCGTGTCCAGCCATCGTGGTGGCCCACTGACGAGCGCGATTGGAGATCTCAGGCATGGTTCCATCCTCGCACGGTCCCGGCACCTGCAGCGGACGGTAGGTCACGAGACGGCAGGGCTGGAAGCGATCACGTACCTGCCCCAAGTTCACGTACCTGCCCCCCAGGGCAGTCATGAGCGTGTTCAGCCCCCACACAACGCTCCGCCGCAGCCGGGGGAGGGCCGGGGTGCACATCAACAGCAGGCGAAGTCGGCACGATGCCGCACTGCCCCCGCACACACCCACTCGGCGTCTTCGGCCGGTCAGCCGCCGGAGATGCCCAACTCGGCCTCGGAGAGGTCGTGATCGTCCAAGGTGCGCGAGTCCAGCCAACCCATCGGCATGACGACCTTGCGCCGCGGGGTGCCTTGTCGCCCCCGTGCCTTGCCCAGCTCCTTGACGGGGAATGGGGCGTCATGATCGAGCGAGGTAAGCAGCTCGTCGAGCTCGTCAAAATTGGATATCTTTCCCAGTGCATGACGAGTTTCCCCACCCACCGGAAAGCCTTTGAAGTACCAGGCCATGTGTTTGCGCATGTCGACCAGACCGTGCATTCCCTGGTATTTCACAAGCAGTTCGGCATGCCGACGAACCATCTCACACACCTCTCCCAGGGTGGGCAGGGTCTGGGTCTGGCATCCGCAGAAGGCGTCTGCAAGGTCTCGGAACAGCCACGGACGGCCCAAGCAGCCGCGTCCGACCTCCACCCCGGCGCATCCGGTCTGTTCCACCATGTCAACGGCGTCACGGGCTTCCCAGATGTCACCATTGCCGATCACCGGGATGTTCACGGCACTGACGAGCTCGGCGATGGCCTGCCAGTGCGAGTGACCGGAATAGGCCTCGGCAACACTGCGAGCATGCAGACACACGGCGGCGGCGCCAGCATCCTCGGCAGCCTTGGCGGAGTCGATGAAGGTGACATGGTCGTCGTCGATGCCGATACGCGTCTTGACACTCACCGGTACGTCGAACTCGTCGGCGGCCTGCACCACAGCAGCGACGACGGAGCGGAATCGATCCCGTTTCCAGGGCAGTACACCCCCACCGCCCTTACGCGTCACCTTGGGTACCGGGCATCCGAAATTGAGGTCGACGTGATCGACGTGATACTCGGTACACAGAATACGGGTGGCATCGGCCATCATCTGTGGATCCACACCGTACAATTGCACGGAACGAATCTTCTCGTTGTCGGCGAAGGCCAGCATGTCCTTGGTTTTGTGGTCGCCGTACACCAGACCGCGCGAGGTGATCATCTCGCACACGTACAGCCCTGCCCCCTGCTCAGCGCACAGTTGACGGAAGGCAGCATTCGTCACCCCTGCCATCGGGGCCAGGACGACCGGGACGCGCGCCGTCACACACCCACCGGAGGGGGCGCGCAGTGTCAGGGGGGCAACATTCACCCGCGCAACGATACGTCGCGCAGACGACAGCTCCCAAAAAGACTGTGGGCACCGCCGAAGCGGTGCCCACAGTGCGGATCAACGTGTCTCAGATGACTCAGTTGTCCCTGGTCCTGCCACGGAACCCGGCACGCATGCGTTCCTTGTTCACGGTGGCAACGGCGGCCAGCGGAATGCCCACCGGGCAGGCCTTGGCGCACTCACCGTACAGCGAGCAGGGCCCGAAGTAGGTGTCCAGGGCGTCAACCATGCGACGGGCACGGCGGCTGCGCTCATGGCTGCCCTGAGGCATCTTGGACAGGTGAGCGAGCTTGGCACCGGCGAAGAGCATTGCCGAGCCGTTCGGGCAGGCAGCCACACAGGCACCACAACCGATGCAGGAGGCGAAGTCGAGAGCCTGCTCGGCCTGCTCCTTGGGCTGAGGAACGGTGTCGGCATCCGGAGCGGTGCCGGTCATGACGTCCACCGTGCCACCGGCGCGGATGAGCGCGTCGAGCGGGCCACGGTCCACGGTGAGGTCGCGCACCACACGGAAGGCGGTGGAACGCCACGGCTCCAGCTTGAAGTGGGTCACACCGGGGAAGGCACGCAGGTGCTGACGGCAGGCCGGAGTGTTGTCCAGCGGGCCGTGCGGCACGCCGTTGACCATGAACCCGCAGGCGCCACACACACCCTCGCGGCAGTCGGACTCGAAGACCACCGGGTCGCCGCCATCCTCGACGATCTGGTCATTGAGGCGATCGAGCAGCTCGAGGATGCTCCACTCGGCCTCGGCATCGTTGACGACGTAGTTCTGGAAGTGCCCAGTGGCCTTCGGGCCGTCCTGACGCCAGATTTCAAGAGTTACTTTCATCGGTAATCCCTCACCTGCAGATCGATCAGCGAGAACTCAAGAGGCTCGGCGTGACGCACGTGGACGCCGTCGGGGCGAGTCTGCCACGCCGACACACATGCCCACTCGTCGTCATTGCGCTTGGCCTCACCCTCGGGGGTGGAGTACTCGGTGCGGAAGTGGGCCCCGGCGGACTCGCGACGGTCCAGGGCGTCGAGCACCATGACCTCGGCGAGTTCGATGAAGTCGGCGACACGACCGGCCTTCTCCAGCTCCTGGTTGATGCGGTTGGGGCCACCGACGACCTTGACGTCGTTCCAGAACTCCTCGCGCAGGGCACGCACCTCGGCCAGGGCCTTGGACAGGCCCTCCTCGTCACGGCTCACACCACAGCCCTCGTAGAGGATGTCACCGAGCTTGCGGTGGAACCACTCCGGACGGTGGGTGCCGTTGATGGTCAGCAGCTTGTCGACACGCTTGTTGACCCGGTTCAACGCGGCCTTGACCTCGGGAGCGTCCAGAGGAAGCACCGGAGCCTTGATGTAGTCGGCCAGGTAGTTCGGGATCGACAGCGGCAGGGTGAACCATCCGTCGACCGAGGCCGACAGCAGCGAGTTCGCACCCAGACGGTTGGCACCGTGGTAGTTGTTCGACGCCTCGCCACCCACGAACAGGCCGGGGATGGTGCTCATGTGGTCGTAGTTGACCCACAGGCCACCCATGGTGAAGTGAGCACCCGGGGCGATGCGCATTGGCACCTCGTAGGGGTTCTCACCGGTGGCGTCGAGGTACATGTCGAAGAGGTTGCCGTAGCGCTCCTTGATGACGTCCTTGCCGAGACGCTCGATGGCGTCGCGGAAGTCCAGGTACACGGAGTTCTTCAGCGGTCCGACACCACGACCGGAGTCGATCTGGGTACGGGCGTTGCGCGAGGCGACGTCACGCGGGGTGAGGTTGCCGAATGCCGGGTACTTGCGTTCCAGGTAGTAGTCACGCTCGTTCTCCGGGATGTCGTTGGCGGCACGCGGATCACCGGGCTTCTTGGGCACCCAGATACGTCCATCGTTGCGCAGCGACTCCGACATGAGGGTCGTCTTGGACTGCCAGTGCGAGCTCACCGGCAGGGCCGTCGGGTGGAACTGCACGAAGCAGGGGCTGGCGAAGTAGGCACCCTGACGGTGGGCACGCCACGTGGCGGTGGCGTTGGATCCCTTGGCCAGCGTGGACCAGTGGTACACCGAGCCGTAGCCACCGGTGCACAGGGCCACGACGTGGGCGGTCCAAGGCCGAATTTCACCGGTGAGCAGGTCACGGGTGACGATGCCCTGGGCGCGTCCGTCGGCGACGATGAGATCGAGCATCTCGGTGCGGGTGTGCATCGTGACGTTGCCGGCGTCGATCTGGGCCTGCAGGGCCTGCGAGCAGGCAACCTCGAGCTGCTGACCGGTCTCGCCACGGGTGTAGTAGGTACGCGAGACCTGCACACCACCGAACGAACGGGTGGCGAGCTGGCCGCCGTACTCACGGGCGAACGGGGCACCGATGGAGTACATGTGATCGATGACGCGCACCGACTCGGTACCCAGACGCACCACGTCGGCCTCACGGCCGCGGTAGTCGCCACCCTTGACGGTGTCCTTGACGAACCGCTTGAGCGAGTCGCCGTCCACCTTGCGGGCACGAGCGGCGTTGATACCGCCCTGGGCAGCCACCGAGTGGGCGCGACGCGGGGAGTCGTGGAAGACGAAGCAGTCCACCTTGTACCCCAGCTGACCCAAGGTGGCAGCCACACCCGAACCAGCAAGTCCGGCGCCGACGACGATGACGTGCATCTTGCGACGGTTGGCCGGGTTGACGAGCTTGTACTCGGTCTGACGACGGGTCCACGCGGTCAACGGATCTCCGGCGGGGGCGCCACCATCGAGCTCGTCACCGATCTCGTAGCCGGCAGCCTTCTGCGCCGGGCCCATGATGTCGCGCGGCAGCTTGCCGTGTCGTTTCGGAGCTTCCGAGGCCGAGGCGGGTTCCGGGGCCTTGGGAGCTGGCACCGACTCGACCTTGGTCTCGGTGTCGGTGTGTGGGAGCTTGTCGTGCAGGAAGTCCTTCAACCCGCTCATGAGATCACCCCAGCAAGAATCAGCATTGGAAGTGCGCCATTGCACACGGCGATGGCGAGGGCAATGAGGATGGCCACGATGAGCCACACCTTGCGCAGACGCGGACCGGTACCACCGAGGTCATTGATGGCGTTCCAACCGCCCTGGCACAGGTGCAGGCAGACCACCAGCATGACGATGGTGTAGAAGATCGCCATACCCGGACGCGAGAGGCTCGCGACGAGGTTCTCGTAGGCGCTCATCTGGACATCCGGGCCCGGGTTCTGCGGTCCGGAGAAGCTGGACGACGCGACACCGGCGCCAATCGTGAGGTCCAGAATGTGGACGATGATGAAGGCCAGGATCAGCAGGCCACTGAGAATCATCGTGCGGGATCCGAAGGTCAGACTGCGCATGCTCTTGCGACGGTACGACCCACGTCCCTTGCGACCACGGATCCAGATCGTCAGACCTGCCCAGACGTGCAGGACCAGACAGGTGAGGAGCACGATGCGGAAGATCCACAACGCCCCCTCGTAGGGCAGCAGCGGGTAGAACAGTGTCCGCAGCAGCTTGGCATAGCCGTTGTAGTCCTCAGGGCCCATCAGGGCCTTGAGATTTCCAATCATGTGTACGAAGACGAACAGGCCCAGGATCGTACCGGTCACTGCCATCGTCACTTTCAGTGTGACGTGAGACGGCCGGACCTTCGTCCGGTCGAGCTCTGGCAGCTGATCCCCTCGCTGTTGCGTCCGTGTTGCGACGCTCATGGAGCAACTCCCTCGTGAAGCTTGACGCTAGAAGCTTTAGCCGGAGACTAGCAAATAAGTAGCTCAGTCCAGTAACCGGGGGCCAGCACTGCACAATGATCCATGACGGCCTAGTCACAGCCGCTTGGTGATCGACTCCCGGCGCACGGAGGGGGCCATACGGGACGCCTTGCCACACGTGACCCAGAAGTGATCAGCCCTGGCCTGCGTACCGCGGGAGGGTACCCGGCATGTGACATGGGCTGTTCTCAAACTATTCTGCAGGTCGTGGTTCACGCATCATGCGAAAGACGCTCACACGACATCCCCCATCGCTGCACGAAAGACCACGACAACCGGAAGATCTCATGACCACACTCACTCTTGACGATGTCTGCCACTCATACGAAAGACACCGCGCCTTGGACCATGTCTCGTCCACGATCGGCACCGGTGTGTGCGGACTCATCGGGGAGAATGGTGCCGGCAAGTCGACGTTGCTGGGTGTCTGTTCGGGTGCGCAGGTACCCACCAGCGGTCACGTGTTGATCGACGGTGTGGAGCTGACCGCTCGCCCTTCCCGTCGAGAGGCGCTTCGCCGCATTGCCTTCATGCCCCAGTCGGCGTCCGCGCCCGGGAATCTGTCGGTGCTCGAGACGGTGACCTATCTCACCTGGATGCGCGGCACACCGTGGTCACGCGCTCGTCAACAGGCTCGTCAGGCGCTGGCACTGGTCGATCTGGAGAAGATGTCTGACACTCGTTGCAAGGCCCTGTCGGGTGGTATGCAGCGACGGGTCTGGCTGGCACAGGCACTGGCATCCGAGGCGGACGTGCTGCTGCTCGACGAGCCGAGCACCGGTCTGGACCCCCGACAGCGTCAACTCATGCTCACCGCCCTGCATCGCGCAGCCGAGACGGGGGCCACCATCGTGTTGTCGAGTCACGTCCTGGAGGACGTCGCCGATCTGGCAGACCATCTCGTCGTCCTCACGCATGGCACGGTCGCCTTCGACGCAGCGATGCCGGAGTCGTTGGACTCCACGTGGTTCCTCGACGTCACCGATGGAGTCCGTCCATGAACGCAGTTCTCATGTGGATGCGACGCACCTGGATGCTGGGCATCGTCTTCATCATCATCCAATGCCTCACTTGGTTCAGGTACCAGGAGGCCTACCGGGACTGGTCGTGGACGATCTCGCTTGTGCAGGGTGCGACGATGCTGGGCTCTCCGTTCATCGCCGGGGTGTGCGCCTACATGGTTCACCGACAGTGGCCACGCACGACGCGCCGTGACCTTGCCGGGACCGGCCGCTCCCACCACCTCGTCTCGGACATGACATGGGCAGTCATCGCCTGGGGATGGGCGGCCCAGGCCGTGTTCCTCGTCATCGGGTGTGTCTCCTGCGTGGTGCATCATGCCGATTCAAGCGGTCTCACCCTGCCGTGGCAGCTGCTCACCGGACCGATCGCCCTGGGAGCGTCGGCGTGGCTGGGAACGCTGGCGGCATGTCTGTGGGACTCGGTGATGACGATTCCGGTCATGGTGCTCGCCGTGTTCTTGGCCCATCAGATGTTCTGGGACATGCATCTGCCTCAGCTCCTGTCGCCGGATTTCGCCACCGTCCCGATGTCTCCCATGCGTCCGAACCCGGTCCACATGGCGCTGAGCATTCTTGGCAATGCCGGCATCCTCGTCGCCGCCAAAGCTGGATGTCGTTGGCAACAGTCACCGGCTGGGGCGAGATCTCACGGTGCACTCGCGACGTCGATCACCGGGATGGTGGCGCTGGTCGTCAGCTGTGTGCTCGTGGCGACACATCCGTCGGCCGACCTCATCTTCATCTGATCGCCATGCACGTCATCACCATTGCACGAGCACGCCAGTGGGTCATCACCGCTCTGGTGGTGGTAGCCGTTCTGGTCATCGCCGCCCTGACGACCCGCGTGACGGTTGGCGTACCGATCGCCGACGGCACCAGGACCGTGGCCCTCATCCTGGCTGCGCTCCTGCCAGCGGTGTCAGGAGTCGTCCTCGTCGACCGTTTTCCGCGACTTTCCCCAACGTTCTTGCATGAACGGCGCCTGCGCACTGTTGAGTTGACGGGATTCTGGATCGCCAATGTCCTCGGTATCGTCATCACAGGTCAGGGCAGCGTGCCCTACCGGCTCTACACGGTGACCTCTGGACTGCTGCTGGCCGACATCAGCCTCGTGCTCGTCTCCTGGCTCGGAATGACCGGTGTGCTGGGATCGTGCCTAGCCGGAGTTGTCTGGATCATCGGGGCAGGAGGCCTGGCGCAGGTGCTCGGGTACCCGCCCGATCTCCTCACCGACCCGAACAGTCAGGTATTGGCCATGTGGGTGCGTCCGCTGTACTACTACGAGTTGGGTGGCGTCGTGACGCTGGGGCTTGCCGCGAGTCTGCGACACGTCCTGCGGCGAGGAGACAATCGACCGGACGCGTGAGCGAAGGGTGGCCGCATCCCGGCAAGCGACCGCTCTCCATCGTGACGAGCACCACCGACCTGGGACTCCACCGGCACGAAAGCACCACAGCATCTTCGCCAAGCGTGTCTTCTTGGCTCGTCGCAGACCTCACGTCTGGAACTCGGGGGCTGTTCAGTTGCCGGGGGCCAGCACCGCAAAAGGGTCCGTGACGACGTAGCGACGATCAATGAACCGCCAGGTCGACGCCGGACGGCCACCCCGCTCCCCCGGCGCCGCCACATCACCGGTCTTCTCGATCTGGCCACGTCTGCGCAGCACCCGACCCAGGTTCGTGACGTCCACCTCGTGGCCAAGAACGGCCTGGTAGATCGCGCGCAGTCGGGCCATCGTGAACTCCTCGGGAGCCAGGGCGTAGACGATGTTGGTGTAGGAGGTCTTGCTGCGCAACCGTCGCGCGGCCGCGGAGACGATCTGCGCATGGTCGAAGGCCATGTTCGGCAGGTCATCGACGGGCAACCAGCTGTTCCCGACCACCTCGGGAAGCCCGTCGGGCGGGGTGAGTGCGAGATATGCGGTGGCGATGGTGCGCTCGAACGGGTCACGTGCCGGGTCGGAGACGGTGCTCACCTGCTCCACGTGCACCGGCCGAGCCCCGCCCAGCTGACCGGTCATGTGCCGAGCGATCGCCTGCTCCATCGTCTCGTCGACCTCCACCGGTCCGCCTATCAACGCCGACTGCCCCGCGAAGGGGTCTCGGGAGCGGGGGGTGGCGAGCACCTCGAGCCGCTCGTTGACGCGCAGGATGGCGGCCAGCACCTCATGACGGTACTTGGCGACGCCACGGTGGTCACGGTAGGGCCTGTTCCTCACGGGTAGAGCCTATCCGACGACAGTTTTCGTCTCCTCGTCGAAAAAGTTATAGACTACCGGTCAATAACCGTCGGAAGGAGAGGTTCCGTGACCACGACGACGTCGATGTCCTGGGCGCAACAGGTGCGCAGGGAGGCAGACCGGCAGGATGCCGTCATCCTTGCCCACAACTATCAGGATCCCCAGATCCAGGACGTCGCCGATCACGTCGGCGATTCCCTGGCGCTGTCCCGGATCGCCGCCACGTCGGACGCCTCGACGATTGTCTTCGCCGGGGTGCACTTCATGGCCGAGACCGCCAAGTTGCTCTCCCCCGACAAGCGGGTGCTCATTCCGGACGCCTCCGCCGGTTGCTCCCTGGCCGACTGCATCACCGCCGACCAGCTGCGAGCGTGGAAGGCCGAGCACCCCGGTGCGGTCGTGGTGAGCTACGTCAACACCACGGCTGCCGTCAAGGCGGAGACCGATGTGTGCTGCACGAGTTCCAATGCGGTCGACGTCGTCAACTCCATCTCCCCCGATCAGGAGATCCTCTTCTGCCCCGACCAGTTCCTCGGGGCCCATGTGCGTCGGGTGACCGGACGCCGCAACATCCACGTGTGGATGGGCGAGTGCCACGTCCACGCCGACATCTCACCGTCGGACCTCGTCGACCAAGTACGCGCCGACCACGATGCCGAGCTGTTCGTCCACCCGGAGTGTGGATGCACGACATCGGCCCTGTGGTTGGCTGGGCAGGGCGAGCTCCCCGAGGAGCGCACCCATGTCCTGTCCACCGGTGGCATGCTCGATGCCGCCCGTGCCACCAGCGCCGATCGAGTGCTGGTGGCCACCGAGGTCGGGATGCTGCACCAGCTGCGCGCCGCGAACCCCGACACCACCTTCGACCCGGTGAACCCGCACGCGATCTGCCCATTCATGAAGCAGACCACCCCCGACAAGCTGCTCACCTGCCTGCGCGAGGGAACCGACGAGGTGACGGTGGACCCGGCAATTGCCAGCCGGGCGCGCCGGGCCGTGGAGCGCATGATCGAGATTGGATCGGGCCGTGACCACTGACCTCATGGGTGAAACCCAACTCATCTGCCCTCCGGTGCAGGACCATCTGACCACGCAGGTCGTGATCGTCGGATCGGGAGCCGCCGGGATGCGCACCGCCCTGGATCTTGCCGCCGCCGGTGTGCCAACCCTGCTGGTGACACGCGGCGAACTCACCGATTCGGCCACCGACTGGGCCCAGGGTGGTCTGGCGGCGGTGTGGCGTGCGGACGACTCGGTGGACCTGCATGTCGCAGACACCCTGACCGCTGGTGCCGGCCTGTGTGACGAGCAGGCGGTACGCACCTTGGTGACGCGAGCACCCGGTGCCCTGCGCCGGCTCATGGCCGATGGTGCATCCTTCGACACCGACGACGCAGGCGACATCGATCTGCACCTGGAAGGCGGCCACCATGCACGGCGAATCCTGCACGCCGGGGGCGACCAGTCCGGTCACGAGGTGGAGGTGACGCTGGCCCGTCGGGCAGGAGCGCTCAACGTGTGTGACCATGCGCGCCTCATCGACATCTGCACGGACTGCCGCGGTGCGACATGTGGTGTGCTCGTGGCCCGGGGCGGGACGACCGTCGAGATCTCCTGCGACCATGTCGTGCTGGCCACCGGGGGCATCGGGCAGTTGTGGTCGACCACGACCAATCCCACGGTGTCCACCGGCGACGGACTGGCAGCAGGTCTGCGCGCCGGAGCAGTGGCCCGTGACGTCGAGTTCATGCAGTTCCACCCGACGATCCTCGTCGTGCCACCAGCCCACCGCATTCCCGATGATCGCGGGGTGCTCATCTCCGAGGCGGTACGTGGTGAGGGGGCATTTCTCGTCGACGCCCACGGTGGGCGCGTCATGACCGGGGTGCATCCGCTTGCCGATCTGGCCCCGCGCGACGTCGTCTCCGCGGCCGAGTGGGCGCACATGATGCGTATTGGCGCCGATCATCTCTTCCTGGATGCCACGGCGTTCGGGGTGCACACGTGGGAGACGATGTTCCCGTCGATCCTGCAGATGTGCCGGAAGCGCGGCATCGACCCGGTGGCGGAACCCATTCCGGTGCGGCCAGGAGCGCACTACCACTGCGGGGGTCTGGTGGCCGACATGGCTGGCCGCACCAGTGTACCGGGGTTGTGGGCGGTCGGTGAGGTCGCGTGCACGGGGGTGCAGGGGGCCAATAGGCTTGCCTCGAACTCCTTGACCGAGGGACTCGTCATGGGCGAGCTCGCGGCACGCGCCATTGCAGAACAGGTGCTGGGAGCAGATCCCCAAAAGGATCTGGCACCCCATGTGGACCCTGACACTTCGGCTGTGCGGCGAAACCACATGAGTCATGGGATCAGGGATCAAGCGATCCCAGAGCATCCGGTCCCGGAGCGCCTCACCGCCCGTCGTGACGTTTCCCGACGCACGGTGGCCCCGGTGGCAGCCAGTCAGCTCAGCGAGTTGCATGCGCTCATGGACCGTCACATGTCGGTGCTGCGGCAGGAGGCAGGAATGCACGACGTCCTCGACTTCCTCGACCGTCTGGAACCAGGATCGTCACTGACCGACGACACCCTCACGACGACGAATCTGTGCACGGTGGCCTGGGCAGCGACGACGTCGGCCCTGGCACGTACCGAGTCCCGTGGCTGCCATCGTCGTTCCGACCATCCAGATCGTGACGCACGGTGGCAACGCCATCTCGACGTGTGTGCCTCCAGTGGCATGGTGAGGGCAGCATGATGGGCAGCGCGAGCAGTACGCACGACGACATCGTTGCAACCCTGAAGGACGCCGGTCTGGACCCAGCTCAGGTGCGTACCCTCATCGAGGCGACCTTTGCCGAAGACCTGCGCTGGGGGCCGGACGTCACCACCGAAGCGATCTTCGGCGACGAACGTGCCACCGCCCAGGTGGTGAGCAGAGCGCACGGCACGCTGGCCGGAGTGCCGGTCGGGGCGTACGCACTGCAGTTCATGGCGCCGTACTCACCCGCCCACCGCCTCACAAGTCAGGGGAGTCACGAAACACAGGTACACGTCCAGATGCGGATGGCCGATGGTGAGCGGGTGCAGCCGGGTGCCGTCGTCCTCACGGTTGAGGGGCCGGTGCGCACCCTGCTCACGGCTGAGCGCACCATGCTGAACCTCGTCTCACAGCTCTCCGGGGTGGCAACGGCCACCGCCGCCTGGGTGGATGCTCTGGCTGGCAGCCCCACCAAGGTGCGTGACACCCGCAAGACCGTTCCAGGGCTGCGGGTGCTGCAGAAGTACGCGGTGCGTTGTGGCGGGGGCGTCAATCATCGGATGGGACTGGGTGACGCCGCGCTCGTCAAGGACAACCACATCGCCGCGGCGGGATCGGTGGCAGCGGCACTGGCTGCCGTGCATCGCCATGCCCCCGAGGTGGACTGTGAGGTGGAATGTGACCGGCTCGATCAGGTGAGCGAGGCCATCGAGGCAGGTGCGCAACTGGTGCTGCTGGACAACATGAGTCCCGATCTCATGGCGCAGGCCGTGGCCCTGGCCCGTCCGGCCGGAGTGCGCACCGAGGCGTCCGGTGGGTTGCGGCTGGACGACGCCCCGGCCGTGGCTGCCACCGGAGTCGACTTCGTCGCAGTGGGGGCGTTGACACACTCAGCGCCGGTGCTGGACCTGGGCCTCGACCTGCTCGGCTGAGGCAGCCGCCCTGCCTGACCCCAGGTGGAGCCAGGCAGGGCGGGCATGTCTGAAAAGGCGTTGCCTCAGAAGCGCGGAAGCCGCTCGGCGAGGTAGTCCTCCACCTTGTCCAGCGCGATGCGCTCCTGACCCATGGTGTCGCGGTCCCGCACCGTCACGGCATTGTCGTCAAGGGTGTCGAAGTCCACGGTGACGCAGAACGGGGTGCCGATCTCGTCCTGGCGACGGTAACGCTTGCCGATGGCCTGGGCATCGTCGAAGTCGACGTTCCACCGCTGGCGCAGCTGCGCGGCAAGGTCACGAGCCTTGGGCGAGAGGTCGGAGTTGCGGCTCAGCGGCAGGACGGCGGCCTTCACCGGGGCAAGACGCGGATCGAGCTTGAGGACGGTGCGCTTGTCGACACCACCCTTGGCGTTGGGGGCCTCGTCCTCGGTGTAGGCGTCGACCATGAACGCCATGAGGGAACGCGTGAGACCGGCTGCCGGCTCGATGACGTAAGGCAGGTAGCGCTTGTTCTGCGCCTGGTCGAAGTACGACAGGTCACGTCCAGAATGCTTGGTGTGGGTGCCCAGATCGAAATCGGTGCGGTTGGCGATACCCTCCAGCTCGCCCCAGTCCGAACCGGCGAAACCGAATTTGTACTCAATGTCGACGGTGCGCTTGGAATAGTGGGAGAGCTTTTCCTTGGGATGCTCGTAGTGGCGAAGATTGTCGGGATTGATTCCCAGGTCGGTGTACCAGTTGGTGCGCTCGTCAATCCAGTACTGGTGCCACTTCTCGTCGGTTCCTGGTTCGACGAAGAACTCCATCTCCATCTGCTCGAACTCGCGGGTACGGAAGATGAAGTTGCCGGGCGTGATCTCGTTGCGGAACGACTTTCCGGTCTGGGCGATGCCGAACGGCGGCTTCTTGCGTGCCGAGGTGACGACGTTCTGGAAGTTGATGAAGATGCCCTGCGCGGTCTCGGGGCGCAGGTAGTGCAGTCCGGACTCGTCCTCGATGACGCCCAGGTAGGTCTTGAGCATCATGTTGAAGTCGCGCGGCTCGGTCCACTGGCCCTTGTTGCCACAGTTGGGGCAGTTGATCTCTGCGAGGTCGACGGAATCGGGGTTGTCAAGGCCGTGCTTCTCGGCGTAGGCCTCCTGCAGGTGGTCAGCGCGCATACGTTTGTGACAGGAGAGGCACTCGGTGAGCGGGTCGTTGAAGACGCCGACGTGACCCGAGGCGACCCACACGTCCTTGGGAAGGATCACCGAGGAGTCCAGACCGACGACATCGTCGCGAGTGGTGACCATGTGGCGCCACCACTGCTTCTTGATGTTCTCCTTGAGCTCGACACCGAAGGGGCCGTAGTCCCAGGCTGCTCGGGTGCCGCCGTAGATCTCTCCGCACGGGAAGACGAATCCGCGTCGTTTGCACAGGTTGATGACGTTGTCCAGGGTACTCGTGGGGGCCATGGCCGTCCTTTCTTCCAAGTCCTCATTGGCATAGCCGTCCGGATGACGGCTAGGTGAATTCGGCTGAGCCGCTGAGCGCGATTGTAGCGGGTCAGACGCAGGGCAGGGTGACGGAGTCTGTCGCGATCTGTTCCAAGCCATGGTTTGTCTTGGTCTTGGGGCCCGCCCAGGCGCACTGCCGGCCACAAACGTGGGGATGGCGAATGGCTGCAATGAGAAATATGTACCATGTAGCTACAACAACCTATTTCCCCGGCTGAATACGACAGAGAGCTCCTGCATTCCCATGAGAGAACAATTCACAGCTTCCGTTACGTCGACGTCTCAAGTCCTCAGCCTCGTCGGAGTGCATCATCGGTTCAGCTCAGGGACCGAGGTCCTCAAGGGTATCGATCTCGATTTCGCACCGGCCACGACGACCGCGATCATGGGACCATCGGGGTCGGGCAAGACAACCCTGCTCAACTGCCTGTCCGGCATGATCCGTCCCAGCTCCGGTCAGGTCCTCTACCGCGGTCAGGATCTTGCGAAGATGAGCCAGTCCAAACTCGACTCGCTCCGGCGCAAGGCGTGGGGCTTCATCTTCCAGCAGTACAACCTCATTGATGCCCTCACGGCCATCGAGAATGTCAAGCTGCCGGCCCTCTTCGACGGGACCCGCATGGCTGACGACGTCGCCACCGAGTCGCTGACCCGCGTCGGGCTGGCTGAGTTGACTCACCGCTACCCCGACAAGATGTCAGGTGGTCAGCAGCAGCGGGTCGCGATCGCCCGAGCCATCGCGACGCACCGGGATATCCTCTTCGCCGACGAACCGACTGGGGCCCTCGACTCCGAGTCGCGCCGCGAAGTCATGGACAATCTCGTCGCGCTGCCCGAGGTGGGAACCACCCTCGTCATGGTGACCCACGACCCAGTCGTAGCCTCACAAGCCCAGCGAGTCATCTTCCTATACGACGGCCACATCGTTGACGACACGACGGGGTTAAGCCCCCGAGAGATCTCGGACCGCCTGGTGCAGATGGAGGCGCACGCATGATCGCCACGACGCAACTGGCTACTCGTCTCGTGCGGCGTCACCGGGATCTGTATGCAGGCGTCATCGTCACCGTCGTGCTGACGATGCTCATCGGTGGCGCCGAAGTGACACTGGCCTCCGACTTCTCCGACCCCTCCCGGGTGAACGTTCCCGGCGTCAGTGCCGACGAACTCGCCGTGCAGCTGGACAACGTCAGCTGGATCCTGTGGTTCATCGCCATCCTCGCGGTGACGATCTGCGGTTTCATGCTCATATCCATCGTCACCCAAGTCGTCTCCTACCGTCAGCGCGAGTTGGCGATGATGCGCCTGGCCGGCGCGACTCGCCGGCGCCTGGGGTGGCTCATGTTCCTCGAGTGTTTCTTCGTCTCACTCGTGGCCGGCGTGCCCTCGGTGATCGTCGGGGCGCTCCTCGCCCCGGCGTTCCTGCGCGGACTGCAGGCCATCAAGTTCTTCGGGCCCAACGTGTCGGTGAGGACCGGGGTCAGCGTCCGGCCACTGCTCATCCTTCTGGTGGTCATGGCTCTGCTGGCAGGGCTGGCCGGTCGCAGAGCCCTGCGACGGATTCCCGATCGCGAGCTCGTCGATTCCCACGACAACACCGTCTCCTCGATGTCGAAGTGGTCCGTCACCCTGCGCTTGGTCATCGGTGTGGGCGGGATCCTCGCCATCATCTTCCTGGATCCACAGACCCTCGGCGCCTGGGGCATGCTGGCCCTGCCCTTCCTCGCCATCATCCCGGCCATTGCACTCGCCCCCCTGCTCGTGCCGGCGGGAGCGTGGCTCGTGGGTCACCTCGTCGGCCTCGTGGCACCGGGATCGGGGCTCCTGGCCGCCAAGCGCTCCTCCAAGGACCGTCTGCGTTACGCACGTCTGGCGACTCCGGTGATCGTGGGGGTGGGCATGATCGGTGGCTTCATGGTCGCGAACGTCCCCGACGAACAGGTGCAGGCTGCCAACTTTCGCAAGGCCGCCCAGTCACAGACCGTCTCCGAGGCGATCGGTCTGGACCAGACTGATCGTGCCGCCCAGGCATGGTCGAGGCATGGTGGGAAGGTCGCACGATTCGCGATCCTCCCCCGGCTCGACGACAGCTATTCCTTCGCCGACGTGAAGACCATGGAAAAGCTGACGGGACTGAAGATCATCTCCGGTGACGCGAGCAAGGTCCACGGCACCGACGTCGCGGCCCTCGCGAAGGGTTACAACGTCGGCGACACCATGGACGTGACGGACGTGCAGGGACACAAGTTGACGGCTCACGTCGTAGCGACGTACACGCACCCGTTCCTCGAAACCCCGATCATGAACTGGGACCAGGTGGGCCGCTTCACCAAGGAACCCGACAAGCTCCACACGACGACGTATCTCAACGGCTTGGACGCCTCGGCGGCCGAGCAGGTTGCGAACTCCGCCGGCGCGAGTGTGACAGCCATGTCCAAGGAGCAGTGGGTCAGCAAAGCCATCGCCGAACGCAAGGCGAACGCCTACCAAGGCAATGTGGGCATCTTCGGTACGGTCTACGTCATGTGCCTCGTCTCCGTGATCCAGATGGCCGTGAGCGGAGCCATGGCACGACACCGTGAGTTCCACGTCCTCCACTCGTTGGGGATCGGGATGCGTCGCCTACTCAACGTCGTAGGTGCCGAGACCCTCATCGTCCAGCTGGCAGCCGGCGTACTCATCGCGGTGAGCATCACGGCACTGGGGATCGAGTTCGCCACGACCAACGGGACCTCAGCCGGCTCGGCGCTGGCAGAGGTGGCTCCGCTCAGCCTCGAGACGTTCGGATCGATCGTCTTGCTGACCCTCATCGCCCAACTGGGTGGCGCCTGGGTCGTCGGAAGCCGCGCCCGCAACCCCGAGTGACCTCGATGGCGCCACCGGCGGGTCGTGTCATCACAGCGCTGGCAGCGTGAACGACTCGTCGGCGGCGTCGGAGTAGGCCGTGGGCTCGTCAAGGAGCCAGGCCATGACGGGCAGGAACGCAGCCCGGCCAGCCGCTCCGGTGAAGGCGCTGCGCCACGACTTGGGAAGGTCCCACGTGGTGACCACGGTGTGCAGCTCATCGTCGTCGACCGCCGTGCCGACATGCAGCGACTCCAGGCCGGAGCAGCCCCGCAGATGACGCTCCAGATGCCTCAGGGCAGCGGCGAAACCGGAGCGAGCGGCAGTGGGGACACGGAAACGCAGCACGACGAGCATGACGAAAGCCTACCGAACACAAAAACTCACCACCTGAGCTCAAAAATGACATACGAGGTATGTTTGGCGGAGCAAGGCGGCAGCGACCGAGTATCCTTGACAAGGTCATGTCGATCAAACCTCATGGAAGGACGAATCGTGGCCACACCTCGCACTGGACGTCGCACCACCAAACAGCGGCTGGCCATCAGTGCCGTGTTCCAGGATGAGTCGTCATTCATGACTGCCCAGCAGGTGTTCGACGCACTGCGCGACGGGGACGTCTCCGTCGGCCTGGCCACCGTCTACCGCAATCTGCAGGCCATGGCCGATGGCGGCGAGCTCGACGCCATCCGCACCCCCGAGGGTGAGATGACGTACCGTCGCTGCTCCCCCACCCACCATCATCACCTAGTGTGCAGCCAGTGCGGGACAGCCGTGGAAATCGAGGCTGACTCCACCATCGAGCAGTGGGCTCGTAACATCGCCACCGATCATGGATTCACCCTTACCGGCCACGACATCGAGCTGTACGGGACGTGCGGAAAATGCACGGCCAAGGCCCAGCCGGCGGCTCATCAGGAGTAGGCCACGACTGGACCCCATGGGTCCTCATCGGACTCATACCCAGGACACGAATCGATCATTTCGATGGCGACCTTCTGACGCCGTACCTCCTGAGACCAGCAACATCTTTCCCATGTCTCGTTGTGCCGTTGTGGCAACTGGGTGTCCCCCGCTCCATCCAAGAATCTGGCTGCCTGACCACCTGGTGACACGTGGATGAATTCCTGTCCACTCACAGATGAAATGTGACGATCAACCCTGTCACCGCGATGAGTGGCCCGCATATGACAGAAGTGTCCACACAGACCTCATTCACATCCCCATTTTCTCAGGTGAGGACCCATGACACTTCGACATGCCACTGCTGTCACCGCAGCACTTGCCACAGTGCTGGTTGCCTGCACTGCCTGCGGCCACAACACAGACACCCCTGCTCCTCCCCCGACTCCCAGCCATCGGCCAAGCCTAGACCTCAGTCATGCCGAAGGGGCACCCGTGCCCTATGACGAGGCCGTCGCCACTTTCAAAGCTGTTACAGAAAACTCCTACCAGCTTCACAAATCCGGTAAATATGATCCTCAGTCACCTGCACCCACATCATTGACTGCCTATGCCAAGGGACAGGCCTTAGATGCTCATCTGAAATCCTTAAAGAAAGTTTCACAGGACCACGTGACATGGCATTCAGGAACCTACAAAATCCTATCAATAAGGCAAGTTCCCACACCCAAAGACCATCCCAAAGGGATCACTCTTGAGACCTGTGAGGATTGGAGAGGAATCAAAAACACACTGAGTGACGGCACTTTGGACCAAGGAATTCTGGTCATCCACCACAGCACCTACCAATATTCTGACGACAGATCTGTCAAGCAAGTCTTTTGGGATGGGAAGATGGTCGAATCATGTCATTAATGATAATTTCAGCAACCATATTCTATTCTCTACCTTCTACGCCTCTCTCTCGAGAAGATTCCCCGGTAGATTTTTCCTATCATGCCTCCACCAACACCCCTGACGCCGACGCGAAAATCACTGTGGATGTCACCCGAACCCGCCCAGGTGGTTCGGGTACCAGAAACCGTGGTTCCGGTGCCAAGAGTCCCCACGCCCACACCACGATCAATGGCCACTCGACAGCCAAGGAATCTGCCGAGGTCGCACGTCGGGAACGCGAACGCATTGCCAAATGCAAGGAGATTGCCCGGATGCTCACCGACACCATTGATGGTGCCCCCAACCACAGCCAGGCCGACGCTCGCGACAAGGCCGTGCACAGTTGCATCGTTGGCGACCCCGCCACGGCAAAGCCATCGAAACCGGGTAAGCCTGCTGCCGTCGCGCCGGCTCCAGATCCTGAGCTGCTGGCTCGTCGAGCCGTGTTGGGGCTCAACCTGCCCCAGCCCACGCCCATCGTCGAGCCCAGCCCGAACCTCAACAAGTGGCACACCCTGGCCATCGGACAGCCCTTGTGGCTACGCACCCGTGACAATGCCACCGCGATGACTCGCACCATGACCGTCGAGGGATATCCGGTCCGCCTCACTGCCACCCGACGTCCCATCTCCTTCGCCATGGGTGACGGCCACACGGTGACCTGCACCAGGACCACACCTTGGAATCCGCACGTCGATCCCGACGCCGATTCACCGACCTGCGGCTACCGCTATGCCACGCTCCCCAAGGGCGGCCACAGCTACACCGTCACCGCCACGACACCCTGGACCATCACTTGGAGCGTGCTGGGCAAGAGCGGCACGACCACCCTCACCAAGTCCGACGCGACCACCATCCCCATTCATGAGATCCTCAGCGTTCTCGTCCCCAACCGTGGTCGAGCACGCTGAAACCAGCCGGCGTCACAGGCACAGTGTCATGACGAGCCAGCCCACCGGGGCGGAGAACAGCAGAGAGTCGAGCCGGTCCATCACTCCCCCGTGACCGGGGATGAAATTCGACATGTCCTTGAGGCCCACGTCGCGTTTGACCATGGACTCGACGAGATCGCCAGCGGTGCCGAACACCGCCAGCAGCACGCCAAGGACGAGCCCGATCCACCAGTGGCCGTGCAGCAACCACACCGTGAGTCCGATCCCCACCAGGGCTGCTGTGGCCACTGATCCGACGAACCCCTCCCAACTCTTCTTCGGGCTGATCCTCGGGGCCATGGGGTGACGTCCGAGCAGCACCCCGACGGCATACCCGCCGGTGTCGGAGCCGACGATGCACAGCATCCACGTGATGATGCGTCGAGGCCCTTGATCGTCGCCCATCATGAGCGGGATGAAGCTGCCCAGCAGCGGGACGTAGGCGATCGTCAACAGACTGGCGGCGACGTCACCGACGAATCCCCGTGCCCCGCGCGGCAGTCGCCACAGCATGGCCAGCCCCGTCGTCAGACCAAGTGCAGCAATGAGAAAGGTGTTGGGCGGGATCGGCACCGTCCGGATCGACGCGGCATAGGCACCGATCACCATGACGACCACCCCGATGCAGATCGGCACGACGGCCGACGTCATGTCGATACGGTTCATGGCCCGGTGTAGCTCGACCGTCGCGGCACACAGGACAGCCGCGAGCAGGAAGACGAATCCCCAGTGCCACCATCCCACCGTGACGATGACGGCTCCGGCCAGGATGACACCGGAGACGATCGCCGCTGGCAGATCACGACCGGCGCGACCCGCTGACGGCTTCTGCTGCTCCGAGCCATTCCGGCCGGTTGAGGACTTCTTCTCGCTCACTGGCAACCCCGTCAGATTTCGAGCAGTTCCTGCTCCTTGACCTTAAGCAGGGAGTCGATCTGCTCGACGTGACGCTTGGTCACCTGATCGAGTTCCTTCTCCAGCCGAGCCAGGTCGTCCTCGGAGATCTCCTTCTCCTTCTCCTGCTTCTTGAAGAGATCGTTGGTGGAGCGACGGATGGCGCGGATGGCGATTCGGCCCTCCTCAGCCTTGGCCTTGGCCATCTTGGTGTACTCCTTGCGGCGCTCCTCCGTCAGCTGTGGCAGCACGCAGCGCACCACATTGCCGTCACTGGACGGATTGACCCCTAGGTCGGAATCGCGCACGGCCTTCTCGACCTCGTTGATGCAGCCCTTGTCGAACGGGGCGATGAGGATGGTGCGAGCCTCGGGCACCTGGAAGGTGGCCAGCTGCTGCAGCGGGGTGGGAGTGCCGTAGTACTCGACCATCAGCGTGTCGAACATCTTGGGATTGGCACGGCCGGTTCGAATCGTCGCGAACTCCTCGCGAGTGTGGTCCACGCTGGCCTCCATCTTGCGGCCAGCTTCCTTGATTGCGTCGTCAGTCATGGTGAGGTCCTTCCGTAGGTCGTGAGTGAGGGTGCGGGTCTCAGTGGACCGTCGTCCCAATGGGTTCTCCATTGACGACCCGGCCGATGTTGCCCGGGGTCTCAAGATTGAAGAAGATCATGCGCAAGTCGTTGTCCCGCGCCATGGCGACGGCGGTGGCGTCGGCAACCTTGAGGTCACGAGCCAGGAACTCGTCATAGGTGAGGTCGTCGAACTTCGTGGCGGACGAGTCCTTGGCAGGGTCACGGTCGTAGACGCCGTCCACCCCCTGCTTGCCCATGAGGAGTGCATCGGCGCCAATCTCCAAGGCACGCTGGGCGGCCACCGTGTCGGTGGAGAAGTACGGCATACCGGAGCCAGCACCGAAGATGACGACTCGCCCCTTCTCCATGTGACGCTCGGCGCGACGCGGGATGTAGGGTTCGGCCACCTGAGCCATGTGGATGGCGGTCTGCACACGAGTTGGAGTGCCGGTCTTCTCCAGGAAGTCCTGCAGGGCAAGGCAGTTCATGACGGTGCCGAGCATGCCCATGTAGTCGGCACGATCTCGATCCATGCCGCTCTGCTGCAGTTCGGCACCACGGAAGAAGTTGCCCCCGCCAACGACGATGGACACCTGAGTGCCCCCGGCGACGACCTCGGCGATCTCCTTGGCCTTGGTGTCGACGACATGCGGATCAACACCGACCCCTCCACCGCCGAAAACCTCGCCGGAAAGTTTCAGCAGAACACGATGATAAGGGGTTGACATCTCTCTCCTTGGTCGCTGGTGCGTCACCCAAAGCCTATCGCGACACGTAGGAGCGAGCGACTTGGCGGCACGACGTGCAGAGGACATCGCGGATCAGATGCCCGCATCGACGGACAACAGGGCCCCGCCACCGAGGTGGCAGGGCCCTGCAGAAACCGTGGGATGTGACTCACTCGCCAGCGGACAGGCGCACGAAACGCTTCACGGTGACACCAGCAGCCTTGAGCAGGTCGCCGACGGACTTCTTGTCGTCGGAGACGGCCGGCTGCTCGAGCAGGCAGTTCTCCTTGTAGAAGCCGCCCAGACGACCCTCGACGATGCGGTCGATGATCTTCTCAGGCTTGCCCTCCTCGCGAGCCATGTCGGCGGCGACGGTGCGCTCGTGATCGACGACGTCAGCGGGCACCTCGTCACGGTTGACCCAACGCGGGTTCATCGCGGCAATCTGCAGGCAGACGCCGTGAACGGCCTCGGTGTCCTCACCGGTGTACTCCACCATGACACCCACCTGAGGCGGCAGGTCCTGGGAGCGGCGGTGCAGGTAGATGTGGGTGTTGCCCTCGAAGTAGGCGGCGTCGGCCAGCTCGATCTTCTCGCCGATGGTGCCGGCCAGGTCCTCAAGGGTCTGGGCAACGGTCTTGCCGTCATCGAGCTGCACCTGGGCGGCAGCATCCTTGGAATCGGCCTTGGCGACGTCAACAGCCTTGGCGATCTTGTCGGCGGTGGCGACGAAGTCGGCGTTCTTGGCGACGAAGTCGGTCTCCGAACCAATCTGGACCAGGGCATTGCCGGCGCCGACGACCAGCCCGTTGGCAGCCTCACGGTCGGAGCGCTTGGCGGCCTTGGCCTGGCCAGCGACACGCAGCAGGTCAACGGCCTTGTCGAAATCACCGTCAGCCTCGGTGAGAGCCTTCTTGGCGTCCATCATGCCCGCGCCGGTGGCGTCGCGCAGCTTCTTCACATCAGCAGCCTTGATGGCCATGGATGTCATCCTCTCGGTGGTGCTTGTACCTCAGTTGGACTTCTCGGCGGACTCGGACTTCTCAGCAGCCTCGGCCTTCGGAGCCGCGGTCTCGGCAGACTCAGGCTTCTCAGTGGCCTCGGCGGACTCCTCCTTGGGGGCCTTGGTTTCCTTCGCAGCCTTGGGGGCTTCGGCCTGGGCGGCAGGCTTGTCCTTGCCCTCCAGGAGTTCACGCTCCCAGTCAGGCATGGGCTCGGCCTGGGCGGACTCCTCACCGGACTTGCCCTGGGAACGAGCCATGAGGCCCTCGGCAGCGGCGTCGGCGATGATGCGGGTCAGCAGCGAGACGGAGCGGATGGCGTCGTCGTTACCGGGGATGGGGTGATCGACCTCGTCGGGGTCGCAGTTGGTGTCGAGGATGGCGACCACCGGGATGCGCAGCTTGCGGGCCTCGTCGATGGCGAGGTGCTCCTTCTTGGTGTCGACGATCCAGACGGCCTGGGGAAGCTTGCCCATGTCACGGATACCGCCGAGGTCCTTGGCCAGCTTGTCCTTCTCGCGAGAGAGCATGAGCAGCTCTTTCTTGGTCAGGCCGGTGCCGCCGGACTTGTCGAAGTCCATGGCCTCGAGTTCCTTGAGGCGGGCGATGCGCTTGGAGATGGTCTGGAAGTTGGTGAGCATGCCACCGAGCCAACGCTGGTTGACGTAGGGCATGCCGACCCGGCTCGCCTGCTCGGCGATGGACTCCTGGGCCTGCTTCTTCGTGCCGACGAAGAGGATCTGACCACCCTTGGCCACGGTCTCCTTGACGAAGGCGTAGGCCTTGTCGATGTAGGTCAGCGACTGGTGCAGGTCGATGATGTAGATGCCATTGCGCTCGGTGAAGATGAAACGCTTCATCTTCGGGTTCCAGCGACGGGTCTGGTGTCCGAAGTGGACTCCGCTCTCGAGCAGTTGACGAGTGGTGACGACGGCCATGACCGTGTCCTTCCATGATCAGGGTGCACCCGAAAGGTGGCACCGAACGGTTGACCGATGACGCCCGATGCGTCATCGCCTGACGCGCCTGCCTGACACCGCTCGTCCGTGGACGAGACCAAGGCGACAGGCCCCTTCACGGGACAGACGCATGCGAAGTCAGTCCAAGATGACCCCAGACTGCACCAGCAGTCTACGTCATGAGCCCCACCAGACTCCATTCGAGGACCGACCTGCCGTCCCCGACAGGCCCGACTCCTGAGATCTGCAGCCGGTCACGCTGTCCACAGGCAGGTGTCACACGGTGACGACGTTGTCCACAGGCGTCGGAAAAACTGCCGGATGACGGCCCGGCTCTCAATGATTCTCATCGTGAGAACCCTGACACTGCCCAGATCATGGCGTCGCCGTTGCCGTGACATGCCACCGTCGCGCGCCAAGTCCCCCTGCCCCGCCCACACCTGTGTCGTGCCGACCGACCCAGCCCCGACGTCCCGGACAGGGTCATGCCGCGACAGGCCCAGATCGATGCCGGAGCGCCCGACGTCGTCCTCGACATCATCCCGTTTGTCGCATCCTCGTGCCTTGGTCACTGGGTGGTTGGTGACGATCGTGTGCGCCGTACTGCTCATGAAACCGATGGCGACAACGGCACTGGCCGTGGGAGCGCGCACGACACCCGCGCATGCACAGCCCCCAGTTCCCGGAGCGGTGGTCAGAGGATTCGACCCACCCGACCAGCCGTGGTTGTCCGGACATCGTGGTGTGGACCTACAGGCCCCGGTGGGTGCACCAGTACGCTCTGCGGTGGCCGGTGTCGTCGTGGTCGCCGGTCAGGTGGCGACCAACCGTGTCGTCGTCATCCTCATGCCCGACGGGCGACGCCTCACGCACATGCCGGTGGAGCCGTCGGTACAGGTGGGAGACGTCGTACACGCCGGTCAGGTGATCGGACATGTGCTGCCGAACACCCACTGCCAGACGTCGTGCCTGCACTGGGGGCTGAAGAAGGATGGGGTCTACGAGAACCCATTGTCCCTGATCGGGCAGGTACCGGTTCGACTCCTGCCAACGGGAAGCAGACCCGATCCGGATCCGGCTCCGACCGAGGTGTTCGATCCTGCGGGTCTTCCCTCGGTCTCGGGGGCGGGAGGTTCCTCGGCACTGCTGAGACCGGTTACCGGGCCGGTGTCCTCACCGTTCGGGTATCGGGTGCACCCGGTCACCCATGTGCGCAAGCTGCATGACGGCGTGGATCTGGCTTCCGGATGTGGCACGCCGGTACACGCGGCGTACACCGGACGGGTGGTGTGGGTGGGCAGCACCCGGGCCTGGGGAAACCGCGTCATCGTCGATCACGGCACGGTGGGATCGACCCATCTGCGCACCACGTACAACCATCTGGAGAGCATCGGGGTGAGTCAGGGATCGGTCGTGCTGCGTGGCCAGGTGCTGGGACGCGTCGGCTCCACCGGATTCTCGACCGGGTGCCACCTGCACCTGGGGCTGGAACGAGACGGCCACCTCGTCGATCCGCTGCCCTACCTGGCAACACGCTGAGTGAGGCACGGATGGGAGCAGGTCATGAGGTCACACCGGGCCACGTCGTCATCAGGACGCGAGCGAGCCGGGCCTCCGGCCGTGCGTCCCCGTCGCACGGTCAGGCACGCGGATGGGCCAGGTGGAAGGCGGCCTGCAGGCGTTCATTGGACACGTGGGTGTAGATCTGCGTGGTTGCCAGCGATTCATGGCCAAGCATTTCCTGGACCGATCGAAGATCTGCTCCGCCCTCGAGCAGATGGGTTGCCATGGCGTGTCGCAGACCATGCGGGCCAAGGTCGGGGGCGTCCTCATCGAGTCGGAGGTGGGTGTGGACGACGCGGCGCACCACCCGGGGATCGATCCGCCCACCACGCACCCCCAGTATGACGGCCTGGCCGGAAGCCACGGTGACCCACTCCCCTCGTCGTGCCAGCCACCGGTCCAAGGCCTGCCATGCCGGATCACCCAGTGGGACCGTGCGCTGCTTGTTGCCCTTGCCAAGCACCCGTACCGTCGCACGGCCACGATCCAGATCGGCCAGATCCAACCCACACAACTCGGAGACTCGGATGCCGCTGCCGTAGAGCACCTCGAGTATGGCGGCATCGCGACAACCTCGGGGGGAGTCGTCGTCCTGAGCAGCTGCGACGGCCTGGTCCATGATGCGAGCAGCCTGTTCGGCACCGAGCACCTGCGGCAGCCGCTTGGGAACCTTGGCGGAGCGCACTCCGGCAGAAGGATCGGCCTCGATGAAACCATGTGTCCTGGCCCAGCGGAAGAAGCTGCGCGCAGCTGCCCAGTGACGTTGAATCGTCGCTGGGGATTTTCCGTCGTCATGCAGACTGGCCAGCCAGGTTCGCACATCGGTGACGGTGATGTCCGGCAGGGCGTCCACCCCGCAATCATGAACACATGTCATCAACGAGGTGAGGTCGCGTCGGTAGGCACGAATGGTGTTGTCGGATCGCCGGGCAAGCTCCATGTCTGCACAGAAGTCGTCCACCGGCACGCGCAGGGCGGACGGCAGGTCACCGACATCATGCTGGTTGGTCATCGCCTCCACTGTGGCACGTCCACCAGAATCGATCGAGCAGCCACGGCGAATCCCCTAAGCTCTACCCATGTCGACCACTCCGGTACTCGCCAGTTCTGCCAACACCCGCGCCCCAGAAGGATCTGGAGCAACGACACCAGGTGGCCTGACCACCTGGCTCGTCACGAACGAGGGGGACGAGCCTGCCGCCACACCAACCGTGCAGCAGACCGGCTGGGTCGAGTTGGGCGATGCCAGCTGGGTGAGTCCGATGGGCAACCATCTGGCGGTGCTCGGAGAACACGACCACCACCTCTGGGTGATGAGCCCAAGCCTGAGGATCGTTAGTGAGTGCGATCTTGGCGGTGGACAGCCGTGTCACTGTGCCATCGATCCCACCGGGCGGCTCCTGGCCGTGGCCCACTACGAGTCCGGTGAGGTCAGCATGGTGCAGGTCGACCAGTGGGGAGCCGATCCGCAGATCATCGCCCGTACCCATGTCGAGGGAAATGGACCGGTTGCAGGACGGCAGGACTCGGCACATCCGCACCACATCCTGTGGCTGGACCGCACGCATTTTGCCGTCACCGATCTGGGAGCTGATGCGGTGCGGTTCCTCAGGCTGTCGGGTCTGGGGCTGGAACAGATCGGTGAACTTGCTGCTCCCGCTGGCCTGGGGCCATGTCACGCCCTGCTCACCCGGGATCGTTCCAAACAGATCCTCACGGTCTCCGGTGAATTGTCGGCCTCGGTGCAGAGCTGGTCCCGACGAGCCAGTGAGGACGCCTGGTCACGGGGTTGGCGTCTGGTGGACCAGACGCCGAGTTCGTCAGATGCGACTGCCATGCCCTCGGCAATCGTTCCGGGCCCCGAAAGCCAACTGTTGGTGGCCAATCGAGGTGTCGGAACGTGTGGCGTGCTGTCGGGACCACTGGGCCACCACAAGCTCATCGATGAGTTCCCGCTGGGCGGCGTCCAGCCACGTGACGTCACCAGCGACGGAGACCAACTGTGGGTTGCCGAACAGGCTGACGGAGCTGTGCTGTGCCTGCACAGATCCAGCGAGGGGTGGAGGCAACGACTGCGGCTCGATCTTCCGGGAGCGAGCAGGGTCCTCATCGGTCCAACGCTAGGGTGAGGTGGAAACGGCCACTCACTGTGAAACCGGCCGAACACCGCGGATTCGACCGATCAACTCGGTACTTCACAAGGAGAAAACCATCGGTGGGAATCTCACCTGGTGCCCGAGCAGCGAGCCCACCCTTGCGGGGCCTGTCATTGGCAGAAGATCCATTCACTCGTGCGGTGGAACGAGCCAGCTCCTGCGTGGGCCACACTCGGAGGCCGATGCCTCCAACCGAATTGTCTCCAGCGAACCCACCCCTGAGTGAGCCATGCCATTTGCAGAAGAGCCCTTCCCGCGTGAGCTGGAACGAGCCAGCTCCCGCGTGGGCCACGCACGGTGGGAGACCCCACGATCATGGGGCCGTCATGCATGGGGCCGTCATGCTTCGACGTGGAACCACGAACGACGCAGCGGGGCGAAGGTGGCACAATGAGTCGATGAGTTCGCATGGCCCCAGGGGACGGCACCGCACCCGTCAGCACCGGGGCTCACGTCATGACCAACTGGCCGACGACCTGCAGGAGTTTTCATGAAGAAGCACACCCCGACTGACGATCCCCGTTGGGAAGATCTGTTCACCGGTGGTTCCCTGCGCCGGGTGACGAGGTGGGGCGAGCCCGTCCTACATGCCCGGACCGAACCGGTCACCGACTTCGACACCGACCTGCACGACCTCATCCGTGACATGTTCACCACGATGGATGCTGCCGACGGTGTGGGGCTCGCAGCCACCCAGGTTGGCCTGGGAATTGCGCTGTTCGTGTACGTCTGCCCCGACGACGACAATGTCATGCACCACGGAGCCGTCTGCAACCCCGTCGTCACGCTGCCCGAGGGCAGGGATCGTCGCCTCGTCTCCTCCGAGGAGGGGTGCCTGTCGTGGCCCGGCGGTTTCAGCCCGTTGGCACGTCCCGACCATGCCACCTGCGAGGGGCAGGATCCGTGGGGCAATCCGCTCACGGTCACCGGCACCGGATTCTTCGCGCGGTGTCTGCAGCACGAGACCGATCACTGCAATGGCATCGTCTTCGGGGATCGCCTCTCCAAGCGTTCGCGTCGCAAGCTTGACGAGCAGCACGAGGGACGAGCCCACCTCTACCCCGACGACTGGCCGATCCATCCCAAGGGTTGATGCCACGGCGCGCTACCCACACTCTTCCTGGCGCCCCACCCTCGTTGGCTCCGGCGCCGCGAAGTGGCAAAGAATTCACCCCCGGACTGAGGGGTCACTCTGTGGCGGGCATGTCGGCAACGGCGCAGCCGTGGTTCGTCCCCAGACTGAAAAGGGTCACTCCCCCGGACCCATCGCGTAGCAGGCCACGGCAGCGGCGGCTGCGACGTTGAGGGAGTCGACCTGACGTACCATCGGGATGGTGACGACGACATCGGCCTGGTCGATCCATCGCGAGGACAGCCCCGACCCCTCGGTGCCCATGAGCAGCGCGATCCGGTGTGGTTCGCGGGCCTGCTCCCGGACGAATTGTGGCAGGGGGACGGCATCGTCCGACAGGGCCATGGCAACCACCGTGAATCCGCGCTCCTTGAGCTCGTCAAGCCCACCCCTCCAGTCCTCCATACGGGCCCACGGCAGCGAGAAGACCGTCCCCATCGACGTCTTGACGGCACGCCGGTACAGCGGGTCGGCAGCCCGAGGAGCCAGCAGCACACCGTCCCAACCCAATCCAGCCGCGCACCGAATGATGGCCCCGACGTTGGTGTGATCGACGATGTCCTCGCACACGACGAGCCGGTCGACGTCCATCAAGTCTGCCATCTGCCAGCGGGTCTCCCGCCGCATCGATGCCAGAGCCCCACGATGGACGTGGAATCCGGTGATCTGCTCGGCCAGGGCCTCGCTCACCACGTAGACCGGCACGTCGACGGCGTCCAGGATGTCGCGCAACCCGTCAATCCAGCGCGGTGCGAGCAGGAACGATCGTGGCTGGTACCCGGCCTCCCCCGCCCGTCGGATGATCTTGGCCCCCTCGGCGATGAACAGTCCATGCTCGACCTCCAGGCTGCGCCGCAGGTTGACGTCGCGCAATTGGACGTAGTCGGCCAGTCGCTCGTCGGATGAATCGTTGATCTCAATGAAGCAAGCCACGCAGACAACCTACCCACACCTGGGGCACCACACATGGCCCGGACGGTCTCCGGTGCAGAAATCACCCATCGTCCTGCCATAAAGTGGCGGCCATGAGCACCAAGCGCCATCTGCCCATCGACGGATTCGTCACCGCAATCGTGGTGACGGCCGTCATCGCCTGCCTGTTACCGGCACGGGGATTCATGGTTCCGGTTCTCGACTGGGCGGTGAAGGTTCTGGTCTTCGCACTGTTCTTCCTCTACGGCGCACGCCTGCATCCCTCCGAAACTCTCGAGGGCCTGAAGAACTGGCGGATGCACGGGCTCATCATGGCATTCACCTTCATCGCCTTTCCCCTCATCGGTCTGGCGCTGAGGGTCCTCGTACCCTGGGCGCTGACTCCGGCCCTCTACACCGGCGTCATGTGGCTGTGTCTGGTGCCCTCCACGGTGCAGTCGTCAATCAACTTCACCTCGATCGCCCACGGCAACATAGCCGGAGCCATCGTCGCCGCCACGACGTCCAACCTGCTGGGCACATTCATCACGCCAGTCCTGGCGATGCTGCTCATGTCGACCAGTGGCGGGCTGCAGATCCAGGCCTCGTCCCTGCTCGACGTCGCCATCCAACTGCTGCTTCCCTTCATCCTGGGTCAACTGTCCCGCCGGTGGACGGCCGCCTTCGTCACGGAGCACAAGAAGCAGCTGAAGTTCGTGGACCAAGGAGTCATCATCGTTGTCGTGTACTCGGCGTTCTCGGAGGGAATGCGTGAGCACATGTGGTCGCTGGTGACCACACGGTCGTTGGCGGCGGTGATCGTCGTGTGCCTAGCGGTTCTCGGGTTCATGCTGTGGTTCACCTGGGCGGTGCCGGGCTGGCTGGGATTCACTCGCGAGGATCGGATCGCCGTACAGTTCTGCGGCACCAAGAAGTCCTTGGCAACCGGTCTGCCGATGGCCACCGTGCTGTTCGCAGGACAACCGGTCGGTCTCATCGTCCTACCGCTCATGATCTTCCACATGGCTCAGCTCATCGCCTGTGGCAGCCTTGCCGGCCGTTACGCACGCCGGTGGGAGGCTGCCCAGAACCATGTGGCGTGATCCTTGGCCACGCCGCCCTCCCGCGCCCGACGTCCTTGGCCGCAGCAGTCAGCACACAGAGCTGACGCGATTCGTCACTGCACGGGACTGACGGGTTCATTTGCTGCACGGGGCTGATCGGGCTGTCGAACGGACAGCCGCCGATCGGTGGGGATCCACAGTTGTCACACCGTTGCCCGGCGTGCCGCATGTTCGCAGCAGTGACCAGGGCTTCCGGGGAGACACGTCCCCCGGGAACGCCCCGACGTCTCATCCCTGCTCCGGGTCGTCACCCTCCTGGCCCCGGGACTGCTGCCGAGGTTCATCGGATTCGTCATCATGAGCAGGATGGTTGGTGCCGTGGCCGGAATCTGAGTTGCCGTGGGCGGAGGCGAAGTCGTCACCGCGAGCAGATGGCAACCCCTCATCGGGAGTCGTGGTCAGCTGCGTGTTGCTGCCTTGCCGATCACTGCCGGGACCGACCTGCTGCGGTTGAGCACGTCGGGTCATGCGGGGACGGTTCCCGGGCGATTCCAGTTTGGCCGCCTCGTCTATGGCCTTCTGCACGGTGGCGTCGGACGACTTCTTCTCGTCGGCCTTCTGGGCCTCGATCTCGGAAAAGACGTCGATCTTCTCCGGGGGCTGGAAATGCGTCGGATCGGCAGGGCGGTACGACCCCGTCTCCTCCGACTCACCGTGGCCAACCATCGAGCCCAGCCCGCGCAGGGCATCGGTGAGCTCGGATGGTACGACCCACACCTTGTTGGAGTCGCCGTGAGCCAAGTCTGGCAACATCTGCATGTACTGGTAGGCCAGCAGCCCTTGATCGGGTTGTCCGGCATGAATGGCGTTGAACACGGTCGTGATGGCCTGGGCCTCGCCCTCGGCACGCAGCATCTGGGCCTGACGGTCTGCCTGGGCCTGCAGGACGGCCGCCTCTCGCTCACCCTGGGCACGCAGGATGGCCGACTCCCGGTCACCGCCGGCAGCAAGGATCTGTGACTGCCGCTGTCCCTCGGCCAACAGGATCGAGGCCCGCTTGTCGCGTTCGGCACGGGCGCCCTTCTCCATGGCGTCGCGAATGGTGGGCGGCGGCTCGATGGCACGCAGCTCAACGCGATTGACCTTGATGCCCCACTTGCCGGTGGCCTCGTCGAGGACGAGACGTAGCTTCTGGTTGATCTCCTCACGGCTGGTGAGAGCGGCCTCCATGTCCATACCGCCGATGATGTTGCGCAAGGTGGTCATTGTCAGCTGTTCGATGGCCGTCTTGTACGACTGGGCCTCGTAGGCTGCGCGCTCCGGGTCGACGATCTGGAAGTAGATCACCGAGTCGATGTTGACCATGAGGTTGTCCTCGGTGATGACGCCCTGCGGCGGGAACGGGACGACCTGCTCGCGCATGTCAAGGGTGTACCTGACTCGGTCGATGAAGGGGAGCATGAGGTGTGGTCCGGGATTGAGACGACGATGGTACTTTCCGAGCCGTTCCACCAGCCCGATCTGTTGTTGACTGATGATCTTGATGGTCGATCCAATGGCCACCAGGACGACGACCAGAATGATAACGGCGACGATGGTTCCTCCGGGCACAACCGCTTCCTCTCTGCAACACCATGTGAGGCGAATACTTCAGGTGTCACCTCTCCCACCCAAAATCATGCATGGCCCATTCTGCCACTGGCAATACCTCCGTCGGGTGAGGGGAAGCAGACGTCAGCGATCAAGCTGGCCAGTACTCGGATAGACGAGCAACGTCGTCCCCTCCACGGCGTACACCTCAACACGGTCCCCGTCCTCGACTGGGCCTGCCGCATCCACGAGTCGTGCCGTCCACGTGTCTCCGTTGACGTGCACCGTCCCGGAATGGTCGGTGACCTCGCCGAGGGCATATCCCGTCGATCCGACCAGAATGTCCAAGGAGGAGCGGTAGCCCACCGAGTCACGCACCCTGCGCAGCAGGGTGGGGCGTAGCAGGGCGAGCAACAGTCCGGCGACCAGGGCAGCCACCACGACCTGTACCACCCACATACCGGGAGCAATTGCAGCGGCAGCTGCTCCAGCCGCAGCCCCGACCGCCAGCATGAGCAGGGTGAAGTCTGCCGTGAGCATCTCGAGGCAACCGAGCACAGCTGCGGCCATCAACCAGCCGATCCAGGCGTTGTCGTCAAACAGGCTCATGACTCACCGCACCGCCCGAGCGCTCCATCGCCCGTCATCATGGCTCACCACCAGCGGCAACCCGAATGCCGTGCCGAGCACCTCGGCGGTGAGGGTCTGCTCGATCGGGCCAGCCTGCACGATCCGTCCCTCGTCCAGGACCAGGGCATGGGTGATCCCAGCCGGGATCTCCTCCAGATGGTGGGTGACGAGCACCGTGGCGGGAGCCGCTGGATCGGTGCACAGTTCCCCGAGTACCGAGACCAACTGTTCTCGTCCGGCAAGGTCCAGCCCCGCTGCGGGTTCGTCGAGCAGCAGCAGTTCCGGGTCGGTCATGAGGGCCCGAGCAATCTCCACCCGTTTGCGTTCCCCCTCGCTGAGGGTCCCGTAACGGCGCGTCTGCTTGCCGGCCAGCCCCATTCGGGCGATGAGTTCATCGGCGCGGGCCTCGTCGGTGGGGTCGTAGGTCTCGCCACGGCGGCCGAGCACCGCCCAGGCAGCCGACACGATGAGGTCATGCACGGTTTCCTCGTCGGGGATGCGGTGTGCCAGCGCAGACGAACACATGCCGATCCGGGGACGCAGGTCGAAGACGTCGACCGCGCCGAGGATCTCGTCCAGGATCCCCACCAGACCAGTGGTGGGAAACGTCTGGGCGGCGAGGATCTGCAGCAGGGTCGTCTTGCCAGCACCGTTGGGGCCGACGATCACCCAGCACTCGTCGTCCATGACGGTCCAGTCGAGGTCGTTGAGGATCACATTGTTCCCGCGCCGCACGGTGACATCGGCCAGCTGCACCACTGCACTCATGACAGCGAACCTACCTCACCACGAGCTGCCTCAACCAGTGCCGCGCGCATATCCTCGTGGGGTGCTCGAGATTTCGTTGCGTCTGACCTGTCTGCTCAATGCGCTGGCGGCTGGCACCACGACGGCGGCCCACGCCGAGGAACACCTCAACCGGTGGGCGGTGGCCCACCACGTCAACGATCCGGATGAGTTGTTGGCGCTGCCCGACCACGATCCCATCGCCTCCCTGCCCATCCGTCAGGCCTTGGCACGGCTGGAGCACGGAGGAGTCGGTCACACACGTGCGCCGGAAAGCGCAGCAGCCGGCATCGTACGCACGGACCCCGAGGCACCGACCGCCTGGGAGCTGGTGCTGCCCACTCCCGGCAACTACGCCGGGCTGCGTGGCCCGGCACGGATCGTCTCCGAGGCTCTCGATACCGGGACAGCGGTGATCTGTCACCAAGGTGCGTGGGCAGGAACGATGTGGATCGGCACCAGGGTGGGGCACGGTGTCCACTGGCGGATCCTACGGGCCAATCCCCCACTGCCCCCGATGTCACCTCTGGAGGCGCTGCAGGAACTGCGCGCCCAGATGCGTCATACGGCCGACCTGCTGGAGGGTCTGGGGCTGAGCGCCGGTGAGCGTCCGGACACCGTGGCTCCCCGGCTCGGCAGCGGATACTCCAGCGGGGACCAGGCCGTGCTGGAGACGGCCTGGACGGTGTGGCACGCATGCCAGGCCGGGCTGGACTCGGCGCACGAGGTACTCACCGCCCACGGCGTGCGAACCAGGCTGGATGCGCTGTACCACCTGCGCCACGCCGCAGGACAGGCCATCACTGCCGCAACGGCGTGGCCCAGAACCGCCCGTCCACCACACTGATCCCCTCCCCGACCCTCAGGGGCCGGGTTCTCAGGGGCCGAGGGCACGGAACGTGAGTGCGTCGGGCGGTGCAGATCTTCGCCAGTGCCGAGGGAGGTGGTTTCTCAGGCCCCGGTGGAGTGCAGACCGCCGTCGACGTGGATCATCTCGCCGGTGGTGGCGGGGAACCAGTCCGAGAGCAGGGAGACGATCGCCCTGGCCACGGCCGTGCTGTCCTTGGGGTCCCAGCCCAGCGGGGCACGTTCGGACCAGACGTCGTTGAACTGCGAGGCCCCCGGGATGGCCTTCTTGGCAACGGTGTCCAGCGGGCCGGCTGCCACGAGGTTGCAGCGAATGCCGTCCTTGCCGAGGTATCGGGCGAGGTAGCGGTTGGCCGACTCCAGACCTGCCTTGGCCACCCCCATCCAGTCGTAGAACGGCCAGCTGACGGTGGCGTCGAAGGTGAGTCCGACGACCGAGGCGTCCTGCGTCAGCATCGGTGCCAGGGCGCGAGCCAGCGCCACGTAGGAGTAGGTCGAGGTGTGCAGCGCGACATCGACGTCGTCCCACTCGGTGCTCAGGAAGGCACCACCCAGGGCACGTTCCGGGTTGGCGAAGGCGATTGCATGGACGACACCGTCGAGCTTGTCCACACCAAGATCGTTGAGCACCGACGGCAGGGCCGTCAGCTGATCGGCATCGGTGACGTCGAGCTCGATGACGTCTGGTTCGACGTCGAGTCGGCGCACTGCCCGTCGGGTGGCGCCGATGGCCCGCTCCAGATTGGAGACGATGACCCGGGCACCCTCCTGCTGGGCGAGCTGGGCGGCGCGGAACGCGATGGAGGTGGGCATCGTCACACCGGTGACGAGGATGGTGCGTCCGTCAAGGAGTCCCATGAACATTCCTTTCAGAGAATTGTGATCGTGAATTGTCGGCCTCAGTCGTGACTGGCCTCGGTCATGACTGCTGGGTGCCACGCAAGCTGTTGGCTGAGCTGTGGTCAGTGCCCCATGACCAGGCCACCGTCGACGGGCAGCACGGTTCCGTTGATGTAGCCGGCCTCGTCGCTGACGAGGAACTTCACAGCGGCGACGACGTCGTCCACCTCACCCAGCCGCTTGGCGGGGATGCGTTCGAGATAGCTCGCGACGGTCTTCTCCGGCAGCCCGGCGGTCATGTCGGTGTTGATGAATCCGGGAGCGACGAGGTTCGCGGTGACGCCACGTGACCCCAGTTCCCGGGCCACCGAGCGGGCCAGACCGATCATTGCGGACTTGGAGGCGGCGTAGTTCACCTGACCGGCGGAACCCAGCAGCCCCACCACCGAGGAGATCGCGACGATTCGGCCGAACCGGGCTCGTGTCATGCCACGGGCGGCTCGACGCACGACCCGGTAGGTGCCGGTGAGATTCGTGTCGACGACCGAGGTGAAGTCGTCCTCCTTCATGCGTGCCAGCAGCCCATCGCGGGTAACCCCGGCGTTGGCGACGAGCACCTCGACCGGTCCGAGCTGCTCCTCGACGGTGGTGAAGGCGTGGTCCACGGATTCGGAGTCGGTGACGTCACACACCACCGGAAGCACACCGTCGGGGGCCTTCCCAGATCGGCTGGTGGCGGCAACTCGGTAGCCTGCCTGGGCCAGTGCAGCGGCGATGGCAGCGCCGATTCCTCGGGATCCGCCAGTGACCAGGGCGACACGGCCTGCATTGACTTGCTGTTCGCTCATACCGTAAACCTAGCGCGCTGGGCGCTCTGACGCCCATTGCTGGGTCAAAAGTCGCGACGGGCTGAAATCCGGACGGGTTGAAATCAGTTGGTGCCGAATTCTCCCTGCAGTTGCGTGTCGGTGCTGCTCCCCCGGTGCTCGCACTCCTGTTGCTCACCCTTCGGCCCTGTTACCAGACTTCGGCACAGAAACCTCACGGATGGCGTTGACGCCAGACCGCCGTGTGCTGGGGGCAGGGTACAGTCGCTGTACATGCCCACCGAGGAGAGACATGGTCGCACACATTGAGCGTCTGCAACCGGTCATCGACTGGTTGGCCTGCCCCGTGTGTGCCCGGCAAGGCTGCTGGCAGCGACTCACGGCGGACGGCACCAGCCTTGTCTGCCCGCACCGCCACACCATTGACGTGGCCAGGCAGGGATATGCCACCATGACGGCTGGTCCGGCCGGCGTCAATGCCGACACCGCCGCGATGCTTGACGCCCGCACCCGAGTGCTGTCCAGCGGGTTGCTCGACCCGGTGGACGATCTGCTGGCTCGTCGTCTGCACGGCGCACGCCGCATTCTTGAGGTGGGTGCCGGAACCGGGTTTCATCTGGCAGCGGTGCTGGACCGGCTGGGCGCACCGGCACAGGGATTGGCGACCGACATCTCCCCCGCTGCGGTGCGACGCGCTGCCGTGGCCCATCCCCGGATGTCTGCCGTGGTGGCCGACACCTGGCAGCAGATCCCGCTGCGCGACGGCCAGGTGGACGCGATCATGTGCATCTTCGCGCCACGCAACCGTGCCGAGTTCGCTCGCGTCCTCCCCGACGGGGGAACCCTCGTCGTCGTCACCCCCATGGCGGACCACCTGATGCAGTTGAGGGACCTCACAAGGATGATCTCGGTCGCACCACACAAGCAGTCCACCCTGCTCGCGTCATTGTCCGGATCCTTCGAACCGGTGGCTCGCGATCACATTCGCAGGACGGTGACACTCGAACCAGACCTGGCTGCCGACGTCGTGGCCATGGGACCGAGCGCCCACCATGCCGCTGCTGCGCACCTGGATGACTCGGTGGATGTCACCGTTGCCCTGGAGGTGACCACACTGCACAGGACGGCATCACATGCGGCGATGGAAGTCGATGGGTGAATGCTGAGGACGCCACGTCCCACCCCGGCAAGGGTCATTCTCCGGCATCGGCCGCCGGACGGCTCCTCGCCGCGTGCCGGGCCCGTTCCAGCGCCGACTCGGCCTGTTCGAACACTCGCTGCGCCTTCTCAGCCTTGCGAGCCTTGCGCTTGGCCTTCTTGACCGCTGCCTTGCGCTTGGCCTTCGAGGCACCGTTCTTCTTCTTGATCTTCCTGGCCTTGCGACGAGCCTTGTCAGCCTTGTGTCGCGCAGCCTTGGCGTGTTTCCTGGCCTTCTTGAGGTCAGACTTGAGTTCGGACGTCGAGGGAGCGTCGGAATCCTCCCGGGACTCCGACGGGTCGGGAGGAATGACACCCTTCTCGTCATGGGGATGCTCACGGGCCTCGTCATGGGACTGCTCACGGGCAGGGGAATCCGGGCCAGTCATTGGGCCGTGGCTGGGGCCTTCTGAACGATGGGCCTGTTGGGCCCGAACCTGTGGCGATGCTGGATTGGCCCCACCACGAGCCCGAAACTGCACCCCGGCCTCCGTCAGCAACCTCTGACACAGACCGTAGGATCGTCCAATCTCTCGGGCCAGAGCCCGGATCGACGCGCCCTGTTCGTAGCGATGGGCAAGCTCACGCGCCATGGCCTGACGTTCGGCCCCGACGAGACGGGGTGGACGGGTGGGCATGAAACCTCCTGATGGCCATGGGCACAAGGGTGACATCGCAGAACACGAGTGTGTGACATTTTATGACGTCACGCTCATCACCGCTGGTAGTCACGACAACGAGATGAGCTCGGCGTAGTCGTCCCCCCACATGTCCTCCACCCCGTCGGGCAGCATGAGGACGCGATCGGGCTCGAGAGCTCGCACTGCTCCCTCGTCGTGGGTGACGAGGACGATGGCCCCGCCGAAGTTGGCGATGGCACCCAGCACCTGCTCCCGGCTGGCTGGATCAAGGTTGTTGGTGGGTTCGTCGAGCAGCAGGACGTTGGCCGAGGACACCACCAAGGTGGCCAGGGCCACTCGGGTCTTCTCACCACCGGAAAGTACCCGCACCGGCTTGTCGACGTCGTCACCGGTGAAGAGGAACGAGCCGAGGATCTTGCGCATCTCGGTCTCGTTGAGGTCCTGGGCGGCCGAGGCCATGTTCTCCAAGATCGTGCGGTCCATGTCGAGCAGATCGTGCTCCTGGGCGAAGTAGCCGATCCTGAGCCCGTGCCCCGCAATGACCTCTCCGGTGTCGGGCTGCTCGGCACCGGCCAGGATGCGCAGCAGGGTCGTCTTGCCGGCACCATTGAGCCCCAGGATGACGACCTGACTGCCACGATCGATCGCCAGGTCCACCCCGGTGAAGACCTCCAGGGAACCGTAGGTCTTGGTGAGGTTCCTGGCCATGAGAGGCGTCTTGCCGCATGGTGCGGGCTCCGGGAACCGGATGGCGGCCACCTTGTCGGCGGCTCGCTCCCCCTCCACGGCGTCGAGCATGCGTTCTGCTCGTCGTGCCATGTTCTTGGCAGCGACGGCCTTGGTGGCCTTGGCCCCCATCTTCTCGGCCTGGGCCTGTAGGGCCGAGGCCTTGCGTTCGGCGTTGATGCGCTCCTTGTGGCGACGTTTCTCGTCGGCAGCGCGCTGGCGCAGGTAGAGCTTCCACCCCATGGAGTAGATGTCGATCGTCGAGCGGTTGGCGTCCAGGTGGAACACCTTGTTGACGGTGGCCTCCACCAGATCCGTGTCGTGGCTGATCATGAGGACGCCACCGGAGTATGACTGCAGGAAACTCCGCAGCCAGACGATGGAGTCGGCGTCCAGGTGGTTGGTGGGCTCGTCGAGCAGCAGGGTGTCGGCCCCGGAGAAGAGGATGCGGGCAAGTTCCACCCGGCGCCGCTGACCGCCGGAGAGATTCCTCAACGGTTGGGAGAGCACCCGGTCGGGCAGCGCCAGGTTGGACGAGATACGTGCCGCCTCAGCCTCGGCCCCGTAGCCACCAGCTGCGACCAGACGGGCCTCGGCCTTGGTGTACTTGTCCATGGCACGGTCGCGTTCCTCGCCGGTGGCCGTCGCCATGGTCTGTTCCAGGTCGTGCATACGGTCCAGCAGATGGTCCAGCCCACGGGCCTGGAGGATCCGGTCCCGAGCCAGGGTGTCCATGTCCGGGTCGCGTGGATCCTGCGGCAGGTAGCCCAACGTACCGGTGCGTCGTACCGTACCCGACGTCGGGAGACCTTCACCGGCAAGGATGCGGGTGAGCGTCGTCTTGCCGGCGCCATTTCGGCCCACCAGACCAATCTTGTCGCCAGCAATGACCTGAAAACTCACGGGCTTGAGCAGCAACCGGGCACCGACTCGAACCTCAACATCATTGACCTGCAGCACCCGCATATATTGCCCCGCTGCCGGGGCATAACCCAAACCGTCTCTGGTGGATCAACCGCTTCCACACCTCGAATGTCGGTGGCACAACGCCCTCACACCTGCGAAGACCGCACGACACGAACTGGTGTGCCGATTCCCACCTCGCAGTGACCACTGCCGGACATCCTTGACCAACCCTGTCAGAATGGGCCCATGGCTTCTCCGCGGCACGCTGCACCTGCTCCTGATGACGAACCGGATCTCGCCGAGCTCAACCGGGCCTGGCGCCGTTATCTTGCATGGATCATCGCAGGACTCGTCGTTGCCGTCCTTGGCCTGGTGATCTTCGGATACCTCGGCTGGTGGAGCATGTGCGGAGTGGTCTCCGGCACGTGCGGACACACCGAACCTGCCATCTACTGGGGGTCGACGATCAGCGCAGGACTGTTGGGCGGCCTCATCGGTCTGCTGCTGCAGGGCTGGCTGGACAAGCGCACGAGCACGATCATCGCGATCAGCGCAGGGGCTGGGATCATCGTGCTCATGAGCATCTTCTGGTTGCTCGTCTGAGGGATCAGACGTTGAACCCGATCGCCTGCAGCTGGGTCCGTCCATCATCGGTGATACGCTCCAGCCCCCACGGTGGCAGCCACACCCAGTTGATGCGCACCGAGTTGACGATTCCCTCCAGAACGGTCTGGGTGTCGTACTCCAGTCGGTCGGTGAGCGGACAGGCAGGGCTGGTGAGCGTCATGTCGATGACGACATTGCCGTCGTCGTCGATGTCGACGCCGTAGACGAGCCCGAGATCCACGACGTTGACCATGAGCTCGGGGTCGATGACATCCTTCATGGCCTCGATGACGTCGTCGACGCTGGGCTTGACCGAACTGCGGGCAGCAGCGGCCTGTTCCGAGAAAGACTCCGAGTTCTGCGTGGACTCGGGGGTCTTGGGCCCCGATCCGTCCGGCAGCACGTCGTCAACAAGGTCCGAGGGTTTGGTCTCAGGGTTGTCCGTCATCTCAGTGTCCCCTTTCCTCAGGACGCGTCGGTGGTCTGGGTGGCGTGGGTACCAGCGTCGCCCAGGACGTCGCTCTCGACGAGGGCGTCCTCCAGGGCTGACCAGCCGAGCATGGCGCACTTCACCCGCGCCATGAGCTGGGCCACCCCCTGGAAGGCCACGGCATCCTCATAGGCCTCCTCGTCCAGGCTGATGGTGCCGCGTGAGCGCATCATCTCCTGAAAACCCCGGTACAGCTGCTGGGCCTGTTCGGCGGTTTTCCCGATGACGAGATCGGTCATCACCGAGGTGGAGGCCTGCGAGATGGAACAGCCCACCGAGTCGTAGGAGACGTCGGTGATGGTGTCACCGTCCAGGTGCAGACGTAGCTTGAGCTCGTCACCGCACGACGGGTTGACCTGACTCACCTCGGCGGCGTAGCCGTCCCGCAGTCCGCTGTGGTGCTTCTCCTTGTAGTGGTCAAGGATGATCTGCTGATACATCTCCTCGACGTTCATGACCGCGTCCCTCCGACGAAGAAATTGCGTGCGTGGTCAACGGACTCGACAAGCCGGTCGATCTCAGCCTCCGTGGTGTACAGGTATGACGACGCACGCAGCGACGACTGTATTCCCAGTCGCTCGTGCAACGGCCGGGCACAGTGGTGACCACCGCGCACGGCGACACCGCGACCGTCCATGATGCTCATGGCGTCGTGCGGGTGCACACCGTCGACGGTGAACGAGACGGTGCCGGTACGAGCCGTGGCATCCGTGGGGCCGAGGATGTGCACCCCGGGCACCGACCCCAGCCCCTCGAGCATGAGTGCAGCCAGCCGATGTTCTCGCTGGACGATGGCAGCCATTCCGACCTCGTCCAGGTAGTCGGCAGCGACCGCGAGGGCCGTGAGCTGGGCGATCGGCGGGGTGCCTGCCTCGAAGCGGTGCGGGGGCTTGGCATAGGTGGAGCCCGTCATCCGCACGACCTCGATCATCTCCCCGCCACCAAGGAAGGGTGGCAGGTCGTTGAGCAGGTCGTAACGCCCCCACAGGATGCCGATGCCGGTGGGACCGAGCATCTTGTGGCCGGTGAAGGCGAGCAGGTCCGCCCCGAGTTCGGTGACGTCCACTGGCATCTGTGGCACGGCCTGGGAGGCATCGACGACGACGACCGCGCCCACCTGATGCGCCCACTGGGCGATGCGCTGCACCGGGTTGATCGTGCCCAGCACGTTGGAGGCCAGGGCCAGTGAGACGACCTTGGTGTGCTCATTGATGAGCCCCTCGCGCTCGGCCTTGTCAAGATCGAGTTGGCCGTCGTCGGTGATGTCGAACCAGCGCAGTTTCGCCCCAGTACGTTCACACACCAGCTGCCAGGGCACCAGATTGGAGTGGTGCTCCATGATGGTGATGACGACCTCGTCGCGGGGGCCGAGTCGGGTTCCGAGGGTGTTCGCGGCAAGGTTCAGTGCCTCGGAGGCATTGGACAGGGCGACGACCTCCTCGGGTCGACTCGCCCCGAGGAACTGGGCGATACGCTCACGTCCACCCTCGAATGCCTGGGTGGCCTCCAGACCCAGCCGGTGCATCGCCCGGGCGACATTGGCGTTGTGCTGGCCGTAGTGCTCGGCGATGGCATCGATGACCACCTGGGGTTTCTGGGAGGTGTTGGCCGAGTCGAGATAGGTCAGCGGGTGGCCGCCCACCTCCCGACCGAGAATCGGGAAATCGGCCCTGATGGCTGCGACATCGGCCTCGGAAAGACTGGCCGTGGCATCGACGTTGCCAGCCATCAGGCGTTGGCCTTTGCAGCCTCGACGTACTTCTCGTAGCCGGTGGCCTCGAGTTCCTCACCCAGCTCCGGTCCACCAGTGGTGATGACACGTCCGTCGACGAAGACGTGCACCTGGGAGGCCTTCACGTATCGCAGGATGCGGGTGTAGTGGGTGATGAGCATGAGCCCCCTGGAGGAGTCCTCCAGGTAGTGGTTGACGGCTTTGGAGACAACCTTGAGGGCGTCGATGTCCAGTCCAGAGTCGGTCTCGTCGAGAATGGCGACCTTGGGGTGCAGCAGCTCGAGCTGGGCCATCTCGGAGCGCTTCTTCTCGCCACCGGAGAATCCCTCGTTGACCGAACGCTCGGCGAAGTCGGGGTCGAGCTCCTGACGGGTCAGGGCGTCATTGACCTCCTTGACCCAGGTGCGCAGCTTGGGGGCCTGTCCGTCCACGGCAGTGCGCGCGGTGCGCAGGAAGTTCGACATGGAGACACCCGGCACCTCGACCGGGTACTGCATGGACAGGAACAGTCCGGCGCGAGCCCGTTCGTCGACGCTCATGGCGAGCAGGTCCTCACCGTCGAGGGTCACCGAGCCGCCGGTGACGGTGTACTTGGGGTGGCCTGCCAAGGTGTAGGCCAGGGTGGACTTGCCGGAGCCGTTGGGGCCCATGATGGCGTGCACCTCACCGGAGTTGATGGTGAGGTCGACGCCCTTGAGGATCTCCTTGGGGCCGGCTTCGGTCTCGACATTGGCGTGAAGATCGGTGATCTGCAGGGTAGCCATGGGTTCAGGACTCCTTCATGGGGTTGTCGACGTCGACGAGGACGTCGTCGCCGTCAATGGTCACGGGGTAGACGGGGACCGGCTCGGTGGCCGGGAGGCTCAAGGGTTTTCCGGTGTGCAGGTCGAACATCGCGCCGTGCATGTAACACTCCAAGGCGCATTTCTCGACGTCACCGTCCACGAGGGGGACGGCGGCATGTGAGCACAGGGCGGAGATGGCGAACACGTCGCCCTCGGTACGTACCAGCACGACGTCGGTGCCGTCGACGTTCGTCTCGACTGGTGTGTCGTCATCCAGTTCGTGCAGGCTGGCTGCCTTCACGGCGCTCACTGCCCTGCTCCTTCGAGGGCCGGGGAATCAGACTCGGAAGTGCCCAGGGCATCGACCAGTTCGGACTCGATGCGCTCGATGAGCTCGTCACTCACCGACTCCACACCGATACGCCGCACGATGTCGGTGAAGAATCCGTGCACCACTAGGCGACGGGCCTCGATCTCGTCGATGCCACGGGCCTGCAGGTAGAACAGCTGATCGGCGTCGAATCGTCCGGTGGATGCGGAGTGCCCGGCTCCGCGGATGCGTCCGGTCTGGATCTCCAGGTTCGGCACGGCGTCGGCACGGCAACCCTCGGTGAGCACGAGGTTCTTGTTAGATTCGAAGGTCTCGATGTCCTCGGCGGTGGGACGGATGAGCACGTCCCCGATCCACACCGAGTGGGCATCCTGGCCCTGCAGACATCCGCGGTAGTCCACGTGTGACACGCTGCGCGGCTCGTTGTGGTCGACGAACAGCCGATGCTCGACGTGCTGATCGGCGTCGACGAAGTAGGCGCCAAGATCGGTGAGGTCTCCACCCGGGGCGGTGTATCGGGCTGTCTGGCTCACACGAACCGCCTTGCCGCCGAACGATGCCTGGGCGGTGCGCACGACGGCGTCCCGCCCGATCTCGAAGGCGATCTGGGCACCGTGGACGGCGTCGGCCTCCCACTCCTGGATGAACAGGACGACGACATGGGCCCCGTCGGCGACCCGGAAGGTCCAGTTCTCACCGAGCTGGGCCGACCCGCGGTAGCGCACGATGACCGTCGCACGAGCGTTGTGCCCGATCTCCACGACGACGTTCTGGAATGCTGCCTCATCGACGCCGGTTCCGGTGAGGGTGATCTCGACCGGGGAGTCGAGTTCCGCCTCGGCCGGAACGACGATGTGGCGGGGGGCATGAGTGGAATTGGCCGCGGCCATCATCGAGATGCGATCCTGTGGCGTCTCGGCGAGGTCGTGGAGCCGGGCAGGATCGAGTTCGTCCACCTGCACCGATTCCGGCGCGTCGATCGTCCAGTCGAGGCGCACCGTGGTCGTCTGCTCGGCCAGCACGGCAGCGAATTCGGAGATGGGGGTGAATCGCCAGATCTCCTCGTGCCCGGTGGGCATGGGATGATCGGCAACCTGCCAGGACGGGGTGGGATGGAGATGGGACTCGACGTCGCCTTCAACGGTGACGTTGTGTTCCTTGTCGGTTGGAGCCGACGAGCTCTGAGGTGCGCTCAACGCAATCTGCCTTTCTGAGAATGTCTGATGTGCGTGCCGGCGTCAGCCGACGGCACCTTCCATCTGAATTTCGATGAGCCGGTTGAGCTCGAGGGCGTACTCCATCGGCAGTTCCTTGGCGATGGGTTCGACGAATCCACGCACGATCATGGCCATCGCCTCCTCCTCGGTCATTCCACGCTGCATGAGGTAGAAGAGTTGGTCCTCGCTCACCTTCGACACCGTCGCCTCGTGGGCCATCGACACCTCGTCGGTACGGATGTCGTTGTAGGGATAGGTGTCGGAGCGCGAGATGTCATCGACGAGTAGGGCGTCACAACGCACGGCCGACGAGGAGTGGTGTGCCCGCTTGTTGACACGCACCAGGCCACGGTAGGCCGAGCGTCCACCTCCCTGGGAGATCGACTTGGAGACGATCGTGGAGGACGTGTGGGGTGCCATGTGCACCATCTTGGCGCCGGTGTCCTGGTACTGACCCTCGGAGGCGAAGGCCACCGAGAGCGCCTCACCCTTGGCATTGGGCCCCATGAGATAGCAGGCCGGGTACTTCATGTTGGCCTTGGACCCAATGTTGCCGTCGATCCACTCCATCGTGCCGCCCTCCTCGACGTAGGCACGCTGGGTGACGAGGTTGTAGACGTTGTTGGACCAGTTCTGGATGGTCGTGTACCGGCATCGGGCGTTCTTCTTGACGATGATCTCCACGATGGCGGCGTGCAGGGAGTCCGACTTGTAGATCGGTGCGGTGCATCCCTCGACGTAGTGCACGTAGGAGTCCTCGTCGGCAATGATGAGGGTGCGCTCGAACTGACCGAGGTTCTCGGTGTTCATGCGGAAGTACGCCTGCAACGGGATGGTGCAGTGCACCCCCTTGGGCACGTAGATGAACGATCCACCCGACCACACGGCGGTGTTGAGGGCAGCGAACTTGTTGTCGCCGGCTGGCACTGCGGTACCGAAGTACTCCTCGAACAGTTCCGGGTACTCTCGCAGGGCGGTGTCGGTGTCGAGGAAGATGACGCCCTGACGTTCGAGTTCCTCATTGATCTTGTTGTAGACGACCTCGGACTCGTACTGGGCGGCAACACCGGCCACCAGGCGATCCTTCTCGGCCTCGGGAATGCCCAGACGGTCGTAGGTGGTGCGGATGTCGTCGGGAAGGTCGTCCCAGGACTCGGCCTGCCGATCCGAGGCACGCACGAAGTACTTGATGTCGTCGAAGTTGACCGAGTCCAGGTTGACTCCCCAGGTCGGCATCGGCTTGCGATCAAAGATGTGCAACGCCTTGAGTCGGCGTTGCAGCATCCACTCCGGTTCATTCTTCAGCGTGGAGATGCCCCGGACGACGTCCTCGGAGAGCCCACGCTGGGATGCCGCGGCATAGGCGTCGGAATCGTGCCAGCCGTACTTGTAGCCTGACAGCGCAGCGATGTGCTCGTCCTGGCTCTCCCCGGTGCCGGGCAGGGCGGCGTCGGAGGTGGTGTTGTCTACCTGGGTCATTGATCAGCCTTTCGGATGGATCACTCATCGGTGGAAGCCGGGGTGGCCGCACAATGACGCAGTGTCCTTTGCCACGACCGGATCCGCAGGCTCAGTTTTCACGCAGCCATTGTTGCGTAAATGCCGAGCTCGTCAAAGTTTGCCGCTTGTGGACTGCGGGGGCAACGGATTTCGCCGGCGAATGAGATCGACGTCGATGGGGACGTGTGTGGTGCACACCCCATCGCCGTGCGCAATGGTGGCAAGCCGTTGCACCCGCGAACCCAGAAGTTCGGAGAACAGCTGGGTCTCGGCCTCACACATCTGCGGGAAGGCCTTGGCCACCTCGGCCACCGGGCAGTTGTGCTGGCAGATCTGCTGGCCAACGGCAGCCGGAACCGTGGAGGCGGCGTAGCCATCGGCGGACAGGGCCTCTGCCAACGCCTCAACGGGATCTCGCCGAGGGTCCTGCTCGCGCAGCGTCCGGTACCTGGCCTCGATGTCGTCCACCCGAGCCTGGGCGACGGCGTTGAGGGCGTCGGGACCACCGGCCCGGGCGAGCTGCCGCAAGGCAGCGATGGCAAGCGCGTCATAGGCCGTGTAGTAGTCGGCGCGACCGGAATCGGTGAGGCAGAACACCCGGGACGGACGTCCTCTCCCCCGAGCCCCGAAGACTCGCTGTTCCCGGGACTCGACGACCCCGTCCTCGGTGAGGGTGGTGAGATGACGACGGACTGCCGCGGCAGTGAGACCCAGTCGGTCGGCAAGCTCAGCAGCCGTTGACGGGCCATTGTGCAGAATCGACGAGATGACGCGCTGCCGGGTCGAACCATCCGGAACCACACCATGCTGAGCAGTACCCGGTTCCAGCGTGAAGTGGGCAGAATTCTGCCCACTCGCAACGTCACCAAGGGGCTGTACCGCCGGGGTTGCGTCGGCCGGCGTCAGGGCGTCAGAGGATTCCACAACTCCATTGTTGCGTAATTTGGTTTCTTCGCAACCCGTCCTCGCAGACCAACGCCATCAGCGTACTGGCGAATCCGCCATTCCTCACTCATGTGGTGGTTGACAAGGACGAGGACGAGGCTCTTCGGGGAGCGCTCACCTTCACTGAGCTGTCCACAAACGCTCACCCACAGTGAGCGTTTCCCCTGGTTTTTGTGGCGTTGCCCACACAGTATGCCGAGATCGCTGACACCACGACATCACCCTCCTACCATGAGATTGAACCCCTGCACGGATGCCGGGGACGCGATTTTCAGAGACGAAGAAGGTGAGCCGTATGGCCACGAATTCTCTCCAGGGTTCCAGCGAGCCTGTCATGTCCAGAAATCACCGGTGGGCCGCCGGGCTGGCACTGCTGGCACTTTTCCTCACCGGGTGCAGCTCATCAAGCGGGCGGGCCGGCGGTGGCGGCGAGGCCAACCTCAAACTTCCGCCCCTCGACGAGCAGGTCGGTTCGGTGTCTGGCACCACCTTGTTGTGGATCGGCCTGGCCGTGTGCGTGCTGGGCCTGGTCTTCGGCCTGACGACGTACTCGAAACTACGCAAACTTCCGGTGCACCAGGCCATGCATGAGGTCTCCGAGCTCATCTACACCACGTGCAAGACGTACCTCAAGCAGCAAGCCAAGTTCCTCATGGTGCTCTGGGCGTTCATCGCCATCGTCATCGTCGTGTACTTCCTGTTCCTGGAGCACATGGGTGCCAAGGTGCTCATCATCCTGCTGTTCAGCCTCATCGGCATGGCCGGATCATTCGGGGTGGCCTGGTACGGCATTCGCGTCAACACCTTCGCCAACTCACGCACGGCACACGCCTCGCTCAAGGGTCGCCCGTTCGAGTGCTTCGACATTCCGCTGCGTTCGGGCATGAGCATCGGCATGGTGCTCATCAGTGTCGAGCTGTTCATGATGCTGGCGATCATGCTCCTGCTGCCCGGCGACCTGGCCGGCCCATGCTTCATCGGCTTCGCCATCGGTGAGTCGCTGGGAGCTGCCTGCCTGCGTATCGCCGGCGGCATCTTCACCAAGATCGCCGACGTGGGCGCGGACCTCATGAAGATCGCCTTCCACATCAAGGAGGACGACGCCCGTAACCCCGGCGTCATCGCCGACTGCACCGGTGACAACGCCGGTGACTCGGTGGGGCCGTCGGCCGATGGATTCGAGACCTACGGCGTCACCGGGGTCGCCCTGGTGACATTCATCCTCGGCGCGGTACCCAACCAGTCCGAACAGGTGCAGCTGCTGGTGTGGATCTTCGTGGTACGAGTCGTCATGTTGGTGGCGAGCTACCTGTCATACCTCGTCAACAACGCCATCGCCCGTGCGAAGTACGGCAAGGTTGACGAGTTCGACTTCGAGAAACCCCTGTCGAGTCTGGTGTGGATCACCTCGGCGATGTCGATCCTGCTCACGGCCCTGACGACGTGGTGGATGCTCGGCGGCATGGGTGACGGCACCATGTGGTGGAAACTCACCGTCATCATCTCGTGCGGCACCCTGGCCGGAGCCCTCATCCCCGAACTGGTCAAGGCCTTCACCTCCACCAACTCCCGTCACGTGCGCGAGGTCGTCACCAGCGCCAAGGAGGGCGGGGCGTCGCTGGACATCCTGTCGGGTCTGGTGGCCGGCAACTTCTCCGGGTACTGGCTGGGTGTGGCGATCGTCGCCCTCATGGGTGCCGCATTCCTGGTGTCGGGAACCGGATCGGGCTTGGGTGACATGGGTGCGATGAGCGAGGTGAAGTGGGCCGTCTTCGCTTTCGGTCTGGTGGCCTTCGGTTTCCTCGGCATGGGTGCGGTGACGATTGCCGTCGACTCCTACGGACCCGTCACCGACAACGCCCAGAGCGTCTACGAGCTGTCGACCATTGAGGAGCTGCCAGACATCGACGAGCAGGTGAAGGCCGAGTTCGGCTTCACTCCCCGGTGGAAGGTGGCCAAGCACTTCCTGGAGGCTCAGGATGGGGCGGGAAACACCTTCAAGGCCACCGCCAAGCCAGTGCTCATCGGGACGGCCGTCGTCGGCGCGACGACGATGATCTTCTCGATCATCATGATGCTCACCGATGGCTTGCAGAACACCACCGAGGTGACCAAGCTCGGCCTCACCCATGCCCCGTTCCTGCTGGGTCTCATCACCGGTGGAGCCATCATCTACTGGTTCTCCGGGGCCTCCATGCAGGCCGTCACCACCGGCGCCTACCGGGCCGTGGAGTACATCAAGGCCAACATGAAGCTGGATGCCACGGCCACCAAGGCCTCCGCCGAGGACTCGACCCGCGTCGTGCAGATCTGCACCGAGTACGCCCAGAAGGGCATGATCAACATCTTCCTGGCGGTGTTCTTCTCCGCCCTGGCCTTCGCCTTCGTCGATCCCTACTTCTTCATCGGCTACCTCATCTCGATCGCCGTCTTCGGCTTGTACCAGGCGATCTTCATGGCCAACGCCGGTGGTGCCTGGGACAACGCCAAGAAGATCGTCGAGGTGGATCTGGACGCCAAGGGAACACCACTGCACGACGCCTCGGTGGTCGGTGACACCGTGGGTGATCCGTTCAAGGACACCTCCTCGGTGGCCCTCAACCCAGTCATCAAGTTCACCACCCTGTTCGGCCTGCTTGCCGTGGAACTCGCCGTCTCGATCGGGGCCGGCCCACTCACCCACATCCTGGCCGTGATGTTCTTCCTCATCGCCGCGTTCTTCGTGTACCGCTCGTTCTACGACATGCGTATTCGTCGCACCGACGACGACTTCGTCTCCTTCGACGACGTCCCCCACGTCGATGACGGGCCAGCGGCGGTCGCCGGAGCCGGGCACGAGACGTCGCCCTCGAGTGATCCGAGGCCACGTCGAGTGGATCCGGAGCACTGACAACCGGATCACAAAGTCATCCGTCCCCGTGGCGGGCAGGAGGGCGTGCCAATCCCATGGCGCGCCCTCCTGCTGTCGTGATAGGGGTTCTCGTGACCGGATTCGGTGCCCACCGGATCTGGACTTGACCGCACTGATGTGGGAAAGTCGGTGAATGGTCAGACCTACTCATGCCGTGGGTGTCTGACGCAGGGAGAGGTGGGGACCATGCCGCATCAGCGTGTCATCCGATACCTGTCGGCTGACGACCTGGCTGACGGGCTTGCGCTCCGTCTGGTTCGGGCCATACTCCGTCGCCAGGACACCCAGGGTGAGGTGCATCTGTGCGTCACCGGCGGCCAGGCTGCCATCCGGGTGTACGAGTGCCTGCACGACGTGGACGAACGCACCTCGGTGGATCCGTCCCGACTGCACGTGTGGTGGAGCGATGACGCATTCGTCCCCACCGGCGATGCACAGCGCACATCGTTGCGCACCCTGCCGTTGCTGCTCACCGCCTTTCACCTGGACCCCTCACGCACCCACCCCATCCCGACGATGGATGGCAAGGATGATGCCGACGACGCCGCCTACGCCTATGCCCAGGAATTGGGCAACACCATCTTCGACATCTGCCTGTTGGACGTGGGGGAAAGCGGTGCGGTGGCGTCGCTCTTCGCCGACGATCCCTTGTTCTCCCCACACACGACGGCACTGGCGGTGGGGGTGACGGCCTCGCCCACTCCCGCCACTGAACGGATCTCGCTCACCCTCCCCGAGATCAATCGTTCCCACCAGGTGTGGCTCATCGCATCGGGTGCGCACAAGGCCAAGGCAGTCAATGAGTCCTTGCTGGAAGGGTCGCAACTGCCAGCTGCCCTGGCCCATGGCACCGAGGAGACGCTGTGGTGGACCGACCAGTTGGCAGCTGCGCAATTGCCGAGTTACAACTGCTCGCTGTGAACCCTGCCGCGTGAAGGACCCGCAGGGATCACACGTACCCCTGCCCTCCAGCACTGGCCGACGTCGTACTGCCCCGCCCAGATCATGAATCGACGATCTGGGTGCCAACATGCACTACCGCCTTGGACGCCGGGAACGACTCTGGAAGACAGCGTCTACGATGACGTCATGGACAAGACGACACAGACTCCCCCGGCGCACCAGAAATCGTGGCAACGCTGGGTCGGGCTGGTGGCGCGGCTCATCCTGGGAGTCACACTCATCGTTGCGGGACTGCTGAAGGTCACTGCCGTGGACTCGAGCATCGCCGCGGTACGTACCTATCGCATCGTCTCGTGGGATTTCGCGAAAGTCATTGGCACCGCCATGCCGGTTGTCGAGATCATCGTGGGGCTGGCCATCCTCGTGGGACTTCTCACTCGATGGTCGGCCCTGCTCGGTGCACTGGCCATGGTGGCGTTCATCGCCGGGATTGCATCGGTGTGGGCTCGCGGGATCAGCCTCGACTGCGGATGTTTCGGCGGGGGCGGGTTGCGCCAGGATCCCTGGCCCACCGTGGTCCACGGTTACATCAAGGACATCGTGCGTGACACCGGCCTGTTCCTGTGTGGTCTGTGGTTGGTCATCCATCCGCGTACCGCGCTGTCCTTGGACGGTTGGATGAGCGCACCGGACGCTGCCATGCCGCCCGAGGAGCCTGCGACCCCTGAACGCGCGTCACAGCAGTAGAACAGCGTGGTCGATGGGCGGTGAACACGTGTTTTTGCCGTCTCGTCTATCCTGAACTCGTCACCATGAGTCAACCCCTGGAGCACCAATGAGCCAGAACTCCTCCCGCCGCGAAGCAATGCGGGCCCAGCAGCAGGCCCAGGAGGCTGCCGCACGACGCCGCAAGATCGTCGGCATCGTCGCGGGCATCCTCGTCGTCGCCATCATCGCCGCTGTCGTCATCTGGGCCGTCAATCGGGACAAGGGATCTGAGGAAGCCACCGGACCTCAGGTGAAGCCGCCGAGTGCCACCGGCTCTGCCCATGCCTACGTCGTCAACAAGGGCAAGGCCAAGAAGGGTGCCCCGGTGCTCAAGGTGTACGAGGACTTCCAGTGCCCGGTCTGCAAGCAGGTGGAGGACATCTTCGGCAAGAAGTTCGAGGCCTTGGCAGCCTCCGGTGACATCGAGTTGCAGTGGCAGACCCTCACTTTTCTAGACGATAAAATACCTGGTGAGTCTTCTCAGCGCTCTGCAGTTGCCACCGCTTGTGCTGACACTGTTGGCAAAATCGCTCCATATCACGACGTCGTTTTCGCCCACCAACCAGAAGAGGGCACCGGCTACACCGACGACCAGCTGCGCGGCGCCTTCGCCAAGGATGCCGGAATCACTGGCGCCGATCTCACCAAATTCCAGAAGTGCTATGACACCAAGGCCACCAAGGACTTCGCCACGAATGCTGCCGAGGAGGGGCTGAAGGAAGGCATGAAGCTCGAGAAGAAATTCGGGACTCCATTCATGACAGTTGACGGAAAACCCTGGAATGACTGGACGAACTTGGCAGAAGCCAATCAGAACCAGCTGCTAGACGCCATCAAGAAGGCCGCCAAGTGAACCTTTCACCCTGCCCCACGTGGGTTCGGGTCCACCACTGCTGACGAATGACTCGCGGGTGGCAGGTGAGTGACTGCCACCCGCGAACCCCCACCATGCGAAGCCATCGAGAACCCGGGTCATGACGCCCCTGGACGCGGTGTGGATGCGAACAACAGTCTCAGCATTCACACCGCGTCCGTCGCATTCACTAGACTTCAGGCCATGACGTCACAGACCCACGAAGAAAACGGCACGCCGACTCGCGGCGTGGTGCCCGACAAGCCAGCCCTGGAGGGGCTCGAAGCCAAATGGGGCAAGGTCTGGGAGGACGAGCAGCTCTACGCATTCCATGGCGACCAGGTGGAGTCCCGCGAGGCAGTGTTCTCCATCGACACCCCGCCGCCGACCGTCTCGGGACATCTGCATCCCGGGCACGTGTTCTCCTACACCCACACCGACACCATCGCTCGTTACCAGCGGATGCGGGGCAAGAAGGTCTTCTACCCGATGGGCTGGGATGACAACGGCCTGCCCACCGAACGTCGCGTCCAGAACTACTACGGTGTGCGCTGTGACCCGTCGTTGCCCTACGACCCGGACTTCGAGCCACCGGCCAAGCCGGATCCCAAGCACCAGATCTCCATCTCGCGTCGCAACTTCGTGGAACTGTGCGTCAAGTTGACCGCAGTCGATGAGAAGACCTTCCAGGACCTGTGGCGTTCCGTCGGCCTGTCGGTGGACTGGAATCAGCTCTACACAACGATCTCACCGGAATCCCAGCGCATCGCCCAGTTGGCGTTCCTGCGCAATCACGCCCGCGGTGAGGCCTACCTCAACGACGCCCCGACCCTGTGGGACGTCACCTACCAGACGGCGGTGGCCCAGGCCGAGTTGGAGGCCCGCGACTACCCCGGTGCCTATCACCGACTGGCCTTCCATCGCGACAATGGTGACGACGTCTTCATCGAGACGACTCGCCCAGAGCTCCTGGCGGCCTGCTGCGCCCTCATCGCCCACCCCGACGACGAGCGCTACCAGCATCTGTTCGGCACCACCGTCACCACACCGTTGTACGGGGTCGAGGTGCCGGTGATCGCCCACCCGGCTGCCGAGATGGACAAGGGCGCCGGCATCGCCATGTGCTGCACCTTCGGTGACCTCACCGACGTGCAGTGGTGGCGGGAGCTGCAGCTGCCGACTCGCACCATCATGGGACGCGACGGACGTATCATCCGCGAGACGCCGGACTGGATCGTCAACACCGAGGCCTACGAACAGATTGCCGGCAAGACGGCCTTCACCGCCCGCAAACTCGTCGTGGAGGCCGTGACGGCATCCGGTGAGATGGACGGTGATCCCCGGCCCACCGAGCGCAAGGCGAACTTCTACGAGAAGGGCGACAAGCCCCTGGAGATCATCGGCACCCGCCAGTGGTACATCCGCAACGGCGGCCGCGACGAGGAGCTGCGTGCCCAGCTGCTGGAACGTGGCCGCGAACTGGACTGGGTGCCCGAGCACATGCGGCACCGCTACGAGAACTGGGTCGAGGGACTCAACGGTGACTGGCTCATCAGCCGTCAGCGCTTCTTCGGGGTGCCGTTCCCGGTGTGGTACCGGCTCGACGAGCAGGGCGAGCCCGACTACGAGCACCCGATCGTGCCTGCCGAGGACGAGCTGCCGGTCGACCCGGCCTCCCAGGCCCCGCAGGGCTACCAGGAGGAGCAGCGCGGCCAGGCTGGTGGGTTCATCGGCGACCCGGACGTCATGGACACCTGGGCGACCAGCTCACTGACCCCGCAGCTGGTGACCGGCTGGCAGCGAGACGATGACCTGTTCGCCAAGACCTTCCCGATGGACTTCGCCCCCGAGGCTCACGACATCATCCGCACCTGGGTGTTCTCCCGTATCGTGCGTGCCCATCTGGAGAATGGCGTGTTGCCGTGGAAACGTGCCGCGATCTCCGGGTTCGTCACGGATCCCGATCGCAAGAAGATGAGCAAGTCCAAGGGCAACACGGTGGTGCCCACCGAGATCATCGAGCAGTTCGGTGCCGATGCGGTGCGTTGGCGTGCGGCGATGGCACGGCCCGGCATGGACTCCCCCTTCGACAAGGCACAGATGAAGGTGGGTCGTCGTCTGGCGATGAAGGTCCTCAACGCGTCGAAGTTCGTGCTGGGTTTCGGTGCGGGCGGCAAGCTCACCGACGTGACGAATCCCGCCGACCTGGCAATGCTGGCTGGGTTGCGCCATCTCATCGTCACGGTCACCGAGGCTTTCGAGCAGTTCAACTACACCGCTGCCCTGGAGGCCTCCGAGCAGTTCTTCTGGACGTTCTGCGACGACTACCTGGAACTCGTCAAGGAACGTGCCTACGACTCCGACGGCGCCGATGAGGCCGGTGCGCTGAGCGCTCGCACCGCGCTGCGCACTGCCCTGGACGTCCTGCTGCGGCTCTTCGCGCCGTTCCTGCCGTTCGTCACCGAGGAGGTGTGGAGCTGGTGGAAACCTGGCTCGGTACACATCGCCTCGTGGCCGATTCCCGAGGAACTGCCCTGTGCCGGTGACGTGGAGCTGCTCGAGGACATCTCGGCGGCCCTGGTCGAGCTGCGCGGCGTGAAGTCCACCCACAAGAAGCCGATGCGCACCCCGATCCTGCACGCCACGGTGAGCGCCCCGGCATCCATGATCGAGCATCTCAAGTTGGTGCAGACCGATCTGGCGTACGTCTCCAAGACCGAGAAGTTCACCTGGGTCGAGGGCGGTGAGGAGCTGAGCCTGGAGGCTGAGCTCGGCGAGCCGCCGGCCAAGAGGAAGTAAGGCCGCATCGCTGACGTCCGTCAGAAGGACGCCAGCGCAGAACGGGCGTTGGTGTGAGGTTCGCGCCAACGCCCGTTCCCGCACCACGCACATTTCACGTCCCGGCAAGGCATGTCACCGGCCAGAGACTTTGATCCCCTCCGGGGCCCTGACCACTCGACCTGGTAGGTCAGTGCTGAACGAGCGGTGCGGAACAGCCGAGCGGCATGGGCAATACTCGGTGCGGGACAGCACGAGCAGTGCGGGCAACACGCAGTACGGGACACCACAGGAGGCACAGGGCAACACAGGTATGCAGGGCAGCACGAGTGGTGACCCGCCCCCGCGAGGCAGACGGGTCACCGCTGCATGTGATGGCTTCGTCAGCGCGGCACGACCCCGCCAGGATCGGGGCAGCTTCCGTCAGGGCACGGGGGCTGCCCAGGCGTCGTTGCGACGGTTCAGGGGAAGACCGGCCGCTTCGTCAGTGACGGGGCTGCCTCACCAGGATTGGGGGCAGGATTGCGGGCTTCCTGTCAGGCTGCCCGCGGCTCACTCCTCCACCGGACCACCGAAAGCTGCCGGCGGCATGGCAGGTGGGATGGCAGCCGGCCGCTCACCCAGCTGGGCGATGCAGTAATCGATGGCGGCATCGAGCTGGACGTCGCGATCGGACTCCCAGTCCTCCGGGCGAACGGTCACGGTGATGTCCGGATCGACGCCGTGGTTCTCCACGCCCCACCCGTAGTCGCCGTACCATCCGGCATAGCGCGGCTGGGTGACCTCGGTGCCGTCGACCAGGTCGAAGCGTCCGTCGATACCAACCACACCACCCCAGGACCGCTCCCCCACGATCGGGGCATATCCCATGGCCTGGGTGACAGCCGAGACGATGTCACCGTCCGAACCGGCCCACTGGTTGGTCACCATGACGATCGGACCGCGCACGGCGTTCTGCGGATACGTGGCGGGGGTGTCATACCATTTGCCGAAGTCCCAGCCGAGCACCTGGCGCGACAGCCGCTCCACGACGAGCTGGGAGGTGTGGCCGCCGTGGTTGAAGCGCACATCGGCAACAACCCCTTCGTGGCGAGTGGCCTCGACGATCTGACGGTGCAGCTCGGCCCATCCGTTGGAGACCATGTCTGGTACGTGCAGGTAGCCCAGCCGCCCACCGGATCGTTCCTCGACATAGCGGCGTCGGGAGGCGACCCAGTCGTGGTAGCGCAATGGGGCCTCATCGGCCATGGGTACCACGGCCACCCGACGCGCCTGGTCCCCGGTACGCACGGTGAGTTCCACCGTGTGCCCGGCAGAGCCCTCCAAGGCCTCGCCCAGGCTGAGATCGTGCCCGAGCTTGTTGCCGTCCACGGCCACGATGACATCGCCGTCTCGCACTGCCACCCCGGCGGCACGCAACGGGGACCAGGCCAGCGGGTCCGACGACTCACCGGGCACGACACGCACGATCGGCACCCCATCGTCGGTGGGGACACCGTAGTCGGCTCCGAGCAGTCCAGCGCGCAGACTCGGGTCACCGTCGAGCCCGGCTGGCGAGACGTAGGAGTGTGAGGTGTTGAGCTCGCCAACGGTCTCCCAGAGGATGTCGTACAGGTCGTCGACGCTGTGAATCCGATCGACCAGTGGACGGTACCGACGCAGCACCGCCTCCCAGTCGACGCCATTCATGTCGTCACGCCAGTAGTGGGTGGCCATGAGACGGCCATTCTCGTCGAACATCTGACGCCACTCGTCACGCGGGGTGATGCGTCGACGCAATCGCATGAGATCAACGGCAACGTGGGCGGGATCCTCGGCATCCACCTTGTGATCGCTGGGCACGACGCTGACCTCGTCCTTGTGACGCACGATGAGTCGTTCCCCGTCACCGGAGACGGCGAAGGTGTCGACGGCCTCGACGATCCTCTCGATGCGCCGGGAGGCGAACCCGTAATGGACGAGGGCGTCGGCGGGAGCCTCTCCGGTGACCCCGGCACGGGCGGCTCCGAGTTCACCACCCCGATCGGCCTCCTCGATCCACACGACACCGTCCTTGACGGCAGTCAGGCTGCGATACCGACCCGAGGCAACCGGGAAGGGCACCAGACGCTCCTCGAAACCATCACTGTCCAGTTCGCAGGTGACCGTGGGTGCATGGTCCGAGTCACCAGCGGCGTTGGCGAGGGCCTTCGCCTTGGCGTCCTGCACCTCGCTGATCCGCCATCCTTCGGGAACCGGTCCGAACGGTGAGGGTTCACTCGCCGACAGGGGCGCAAGCCACGGTCGGATGGTGTGCCCGAAGGACAGGTCGAAGGTCTGACCGTCGTAATGCGGGTCGAAGGTGCGTGCGGAGAGCATGACGAGGTACTTGCCGTCAGCTGTGAACACCGGGTTGGAGTCGTCGAAGGTGCCCTTGGTGAGTTGGAATGACTCGCCGAGCCCGTGTTCGTCCCAGCAGAAGATTGCTCCGCAGCTGTCCTCACCGTCGCGTGCCTGACGCCACACCAGGTACCGTCCGTCCGGGGACCATGCCAGTCCGGTGGCCTCGCCCTGTGCGGAGCGACCCACCTGACGTACCTGGCCGGATTCCACCGTGACGATGAGAACACGTCCGTCGTGGCTCACCACGGCGATCTTGTCACCGGCCGGGGAGGGCTCCAGCCAGAGCACCATGCCCAACTGCCCTGCGGCAATTCGACGTGGCTCCCCGGTGTCGCGGTAGCCACTGCCGTCCAGGGCAGCCACCTCCAGGCAGTCGTCGTCGGTGACGTCACTGGCCCACACCCCCAGGCCGGTGTTGCCCAGCGCTTTGGGGGAACGCACTCGGGCCGTGGCGTCGGCGGACAGTGCACGTGCCGGGCCACTGCGATGGGTGAGGTAGTAGGCGGCTCCACGCCACTCGAGCAGGGACCCGTCCCCACCGAAGTCCGAGGTGATCGACTGCAGCCGGTCCGTGGGATCGACCGAGACCGGGGCGGGTGCACCGATGCCCAGCTCCACATCGATCTGGTCGGAATGGGCGTCCAAACCGTCCATGACGTACAGCTGGCCATGCGCATGGTAGACGATCGTCGTGCCGTCGGTGCGCGGGTCACGCACGTAGCCGTGTTCCTCGGAGTGGTGGGTGTGCTGGCGCAGATCGGCACCGTGGGCGTTGACCGACCACAGTTGGGCCTGTTCGGTGGGATTGTCGGGCAGCACCGCCCCCATGTCGGAGCTGAAGATGAGTCTGCCGTCGATCCAGCCGACTCCGTACCGTCCAGCCTCGACGTCAATGCCGTCATGGTCCTCGCCATCTCGCAGCAGACGCGTGAACTCGTCCTGCCCAGCGGCCCGCAGCCAGATCTGCCCGGCGGTGCCGCCTCGATAGCGCTTCCACTTGGAGCAGTCACCGGAGTTCGGGGTGACGGTGGCGATGTCACCCTCCGGTGAGATCGCCAGATCCATGCCGGGTCCGTATTCCAGTCGCTCGATCTGACCGTCCAGACTCACCGTGTACAGCCACATGAGGCCAACGTCATTGGTCTGGTGCGGGGAGCAGAAGACGATGTGGTCCTCGTCGAGCCAGCCGATCGTCAACAGTTTGCGAGCACCGAGCCAGGTGAGTCGGTGCTGTTGCCCACTGGCCAGGTCGAGTACGTACACCTCGGGACGCTGGGCCAGGTATGACGTCCACGCAATGCGCGTGCCCGACGGCGAGAACCGAGGATTGCGTACCGGGACATGGTCAGTGGTGACGCGGCTGGCGCGTCCTCCGGTGACGGGGACCAGCCATAGATCGTCGTCAGCGGTGAACACCACCAGGTCATCGTGAATGTCGGGGTATCGCAGATAGCCAGATGCCATGAATTGAGCCTAGCCGAGCGATGGAACACTTGGGGGGCATCTCTCGATAGAATTGTCGATACCGTATTCGACACTGCTGACCCGTGAGACAAGGAGTGACCATGGCAGGCAAGTTCAAGGCGGCGAAAAGGGCAGTCGGGGCCGCAGCCGCGTTCATTCCCGTGGCCCAACGCGCCTGGGACACCCTCAACGAGAACGACCGTGCCGCCAAGGCCCTGCACACCGGAGTCGATGGAATTCGCCGATGGGCGATGTCTCGCACCCGCACGGGTCAGCTGACCCTCACGGCCAAGGCCATTCGACAGTATGCCCGGCAGTCACGAGATCCCCGGGCCAGCCAGTGGATCGCCAAGGCCGACGAGATTGATCGGCTCGTCCCGGTGCTCGATCGTCAGAACGGCGCTCAGCGCAGGAAGACCTTGGACCAGCTCAGGAGAAGCGCCGATCAGGTCCTGGACGAGGTGGCGCACCACACCAATTTCACGGACGTCTGAGGATCCAAGCTGGACCTGCTGCCACGCCACGTCGGCCTCTCCCCACGACCAGGCGACCCGGTTCATGGCGACGCCGGCGCAGGCACCGGGCAGGCAAGGCCCGCGGGATCGAATCCGTCAGGCAGACGCCTGCTGGGTCGAGTCCGTCAGGCGGACAGCCTGCCGCGGGCCACTCGAGCCCGGGAGGAGTACTTGCACCGAGCGAGGCCACGCACGGCGTCTGCGGTGACGACGACTCGTGCCACGTCCTGACGCGACGGCACCTCGTACATGACCTCCATGAGGGTCTCCTCGAGGATGGCACGTAGTCCACGAGCGCCCGTGCCCCGTTCCAAGGCCTTGTCGGCAACCGCGCCGATGGCCTCCTCGGTGAACTCGAGTTGCACGCCATCAAGCTCGAAAAGTTTCTCGAACTGCTGAGTGAGCGCATTGCACGGCTCGGTGAGAATGCTCATGAGAGCTTCACGATCCAACGGGTCCACCGTCGTGATCATGGGCAGTCGCCCAATGAACTCCGGGATGAGCCCGAACTTGTGCAGGTCCTCCGGGGTCGCCTGGGAGAGCAGGTCGTCCTCATCGACGACGTCGCAGCCGTCATCGACGTTGAACCCGACCGGACGGGCCCCAACACGCTGATTGATGATGTCCTCCAACCCAGCGAATGCCCCCGCGACGATGAAGAGAATGTTCGTCGTGTCAATCTGCAGGAAGTCCTGGTGCGGATGCTTGCGTCCACCCTGGGGCGGCACTGAGGCAGTCGTCCCCTCGAGGATCTTCAGCAGGGCCTGCTGGACGCCCTCACCCGACACATCACGGGTGATGGAGGGATTCTCGGACTTGCGGGCGACCTTGTCGATCTCGTCAATGTAGATGATTCCGGTTTCGGCGCGTTTGATGTCGAAATCAGCGGCCTGGATGAGTTTGAGGAGAATGTTCTCCACGTCCTCACCGACATACCCGGCTTCCGTGAGAGCTGTGGCGTCCGCCATGGCGAATGGCACATTGAGCCTGCGCGCCAAGATCTGGGCAAGATACGTCTTGCCACATCCAGTTGGTCCCAGCAGCAGGATGTTCGACTTGCCCAGTTCGATGTCGTCATCCTCGGCACGCCGGGCGTGGGACACCTCGGTGGCGGCGTGGATGCGCTTGTAGTGGTTGTACACCGCCACGGAGAGGGTACGTTTTGCTCGTTCCTGACCGATGACGTAGGTGTCGAGGAATTCGCACATCTCCCGTGGCCGAGGCAGATCCTCCAAGGAGGTCGTCTGGGACGACTCAGCAAATTCCTCCTCGATGATCTCATTGCACAAGTCGATGCACTCATCACAGATGTACACCCCGGGCCCGGCAATGAGCTTCTTCACGAGTTTCTGACTCTTGCCACAGAAGGAGCACTTGAACAGATCACTGCTCTCTCCCAGACGCGACATGCGGTTTCCACCCATCAGGATCAGATGTATTCGTCACGCGGAACACTGAAGAATACTTTTTACCGTTCAATGAACTTTAGCTCGCGGTGTGGTCCGGACAAAAATCTCGAATTGTCTGTGGACGAAACCACGGCATGGGGTATGCAAGGTGGTGGACAACTCCGGTGCCCACCACCTTCAGCACGTGCTCAGGCCATCACGGCCTCTCAGGCCACTCCGAAGATCTCGTCAATGAGACCGTACTCCTTGGCCTCGGGCGCCGTGAGGTACTTGTCGCGGTCGACGTCCTTGGACACCTGCTCCACACTCTGCCCAGTGGCCTCGGAGAGCATGGTTTCCATGAGACGACGAATTCGCTGGATCTCGTTGTCCAAGATCTCGATGTCGGTGGCCTGACCGTACGTGGCCTGCCCCATCGCTGGCTGATGGATGAGGATGGTCGAGTTCGGCAGCGCAAACCGCTTGCCCTTGGTACCAGCAGCCAACAACACGGCAGCAGCCGAGGCAGCCATTCCCAGGCAGACGGTCTGCACGTCGGGACGCACATACTTCATCGTGTCGTAGATGGCGCTCATCGCCGAGAACGAGCCGCCGGGTGAGTTGATGTACATGCTGATGGTGCGCTCCGGATCCATCGACTGCAGGCACAGCAGCTGGGCCATGACGGCATTGGCGATGTCATCGGTCACCGGGGTGCCAAGGAAGATGATGCGATCCTCGAAGAGCTTGGTGTAGGGGTCGACCCGGCGCACGCCGTAGGAGGTGCGCTCCTCCCACTGCGGGATGTAGTAGTCCATGGACGGGTTCATCGGCGCGGTGCCGGACGGTGTCGACTCGGATTCGCGCAGTGCAGCACCCGCCTGGGCTGCGTTGAAGTCAGCCATGTCGAAAAGATTCATGTCAGTCCTCACTTGCTGGGGGCGTCCTGGCTCAGATGAGCCGCGCTGGCATAGACGTGGTCGATGAAGCCATAGTCGAGTGCCTCGGCAGCGGTGAACCAGTGGTCCCGCTCGGAGTCCTCGATGATCTTCTCGACGCTCTGGCCGGTGTGCTCGGCGTTGATCTCGGCCATCTCACGCTTGGTGTCCTTGAGGAACTTCGCATTAATGGAGATCTCGGTGGCAGTGCCGCCCACACCGCCCAGCGGCTGGTGCATGAGGATCTTGGCGTGTGGCAGGGCGTAACGCTTGCCCTTCGTGCCGGCGGTGAGCAGGAACTGCCCCATGGAGGCAGCCATACCCATGGCAACGGTGACGACGTCGTTGGAGATCCATTCCATGGTGTCGTAGATCGCCATGCCGGCAGAGATCGATCCACCTGGGGAGTTGATGTACAGGTAGATGTCGGCGTTCGGGTCCTCGGCATTGAGCAGGAGCATCTGCGCGCACAGGGCGTTGGCATTCTCGTCCTTGACCTCCGAGCCAAGGAAGATGATCCGGTTGCGCAGCAGGGACTGGTAGACGTTGTCCGTCATGCCGACTCCAGCAGACGCGGCGTCAGCCATCCGGGGCATGTCCGGCGCAGTGGGTGCATTCATCTCGTTCACGCCTACGAAACTACCGCGTCAGATCAACACATTCGACGATCACCCCACCTTTTCGCCACAAGCCGGTTCACACTCGGACCATTCGGGGTGATCGTGGACCGTCCGCATGATCGTGGGCCCTCCGAGCTCGTGCACCTGGTCCGTGCGCACGAGAACTGGTCGCGGCCGAGCTCGTACGCACTGCGGCCAGCCAACCTCGTCACCACCACCCTCGCCGCTCACCGAGCCGCTCGGGCCGAGCGCATGGAGACGAGCACGAACGGCACCTGGTGCATGGCGACGACCTCCGCCCGGGCCGAACTCATGGAGACGAGGGGTCAGGAATGAGTCGAGGGTCAGGAATGCTTCGACGGGGCGGGCGGCCCCACCGCCTCCTCGGGATCGTTGGAGATCAGCGCGTTGACCCACCGCGAGTTGGGATCGTGGTCCAGCAGCAGAGACTTCACGAGCAGCGAGCAGGGCAGGGCGATGAGTGTGCCCAGTGCTCCGAAGCACCACCCCCACAGCAGCAGGGAGACGAATGACATCGTCGGCGTGAGCCCCACCGCATCACCGGCAAACTTGGGCTGGATGATCGACTGGATGACGAAGTTGAGCACGCTGTAGGAGACGATGACGGCCACGCAGGCGACCCAACCGTCTTGGAAGAAGGCCAGCATGGCCGGGGGGAGCAGTCCGACGATGAAGCCGATGTTGGGAATGTAGTTCGTGAGGAAGCTGAACAGTGCCCACACCCCGGCCAGCGGCACATCGATGATGATCAACGCCACCCAGTCGAAACCCGCCACGATGAGGCCGAAGACCGTGGTCACGAGCCAGTAACGGCGGATGCCGTGGGCGAAATCGCTGAGTCCCAGTGCCATCCGGGGCTTGCTCAGGGCGGTGAGCTCAAGGCGTCGGTGCATGGACGGGGTGTCCATCACCATGAAGATCATTCCCGTGAGGATGACGACGATGAGGGTGACGACGCTCGACGTGTCGGAAAGCACCGAGGACGTCACCGAGATGATCTTGCTCGTGTCGATTCCCTTGAGCTTCTCGGCGATGGCGTCCTCGCTGAAGCCGATCTTCGCCAACCCTCGAACGCTTTCCTCGTAGGTGCTCACCATCTGGGGCATGTACTTCTGCAATTCGGTGACGGTGGCAGCCACCGACCATCCCATCCCGACGAATCCCAGGGCCAGGACGATGAGTACCGTCAGCCCAGACGTGAGGGCGCCGAGCCAGGAGGGGAAGGAATGCTTCACCATCCATCGGTGAATCGGGTATGCCGTGATGAGCATGTTGAGCGCAAAGAACATGGGCGCAGCAACGTCGGAGAGCTCGTGCAACAGGCTGAGCACCAGCCATCCGGCAGCAGTGGTGATGAGAACGACGGTGATCGACGGCAGCGGTCGATGGACGACGGCATCGGGATCATCGGCACGACGCTTGTCGACGGCGTCCACCAGGGCAGAAGCCGCCTTCATGATGTCGCGCTGGTTGGCCTCCTCGGTGGCCACGACCTCCGCACGCAGCTCCTTCTTGAACTGCTCGGTGGATTGACGCACTGCCTCGTCCTCGGCAGCCTTGCGCTCCCTGCGGGCCACTTCTCGGCGTCGAGCGTTGTCGTTGATCCGTGTCCCTGACCAGAGGTCTCGAAGCTTCTGAGGCAATTCCATGTGCTCTCCTGCAGCAGAAATAGGGGACGGGACCAGCGCACGTGTGTGGCCGACCCGGTGAGAGATGCGTCATGACGGATACGCCGGTCTCATTCTGACAGAGTGGCAGCCAGTGCCCAAAGCGCGCCAGGTGACAGCTCTCTGACGAGGATTTCCGCACCGGACCGAACCCCTCTTCTCCCGGGAGACGGCACGGGCACCCCACTGTTGTGGGGTGCCCGTGATTCTGCGTCACTGTGCCGAGGGATCAGTCCTTCTCGGCGTCCTTCTTGTCCGCGGTCTTCTTCGCCGTGGCTTTCTTGGCGGTCGATTTCTTGGTTGTGGTCTTCTTGGCGGCTGGCTTCTTGGTCGACTTGGCCTTGGTGCTCGACTTCTTGGCCTCGTCATCAGCCTTGGAGCTCTTGGCGTCGGCAGCCTCGTCAGCGGTGTCGGCCTGGGAATCCTCAGCGGGCTTCTCATCCTCGGCCGGCTCGATGACGGCCCCGTCGGGACCGATGTGCTCAAGGTCGAGGACGGTGCCATCGGAATCCTTGACGGTGGCCTTGGCGACCATGTCGGCGAGGGCCTTGCCGCGACGAATCTCCTGCATCCACTCACCAACGAGGTTCTGCTCCATCATGCGCTGGGCCTCGACCTCCGGGGAGGTGCCATTGGCCTGGGCCTTCTGGAAGAGCAACTGGGTGAGGTCGTCCTGCTCGATCTCGAACTCGCCGTCCTCGGCAGCCTTGTCCAGGATGAGCTGGGCACGCAGGGCGTCGATGGAACGCTTCTCGATCTCTGCCCAGAAGTCGTCCTCGTTGTCCACGTCCTCCTCGGAGTCCTCGAGGTACTGCTCAACCGTGAGACCGGCCTGGGCGAGCTGCTGGGTGACCTGCGTGCGGCGAGCCTCGATCTGGGACTCGACGACCTTCTCGGGCAGGTCGAAGGACGTCTTGGTAAGCAGGGCCTCCAAGACGTTGTCCCGGGCGTCGGCAACCTGGCTCAGGCGAGCCTGGTTCTCCATGGACGTGCGCAGGTCCGCGCGCATCTCCTCGACGGTGTCGAACTGGCTGACGAGCTGGGCGAACTCCTCGTCAACCTCCGGGAGCTCCTGCTCGGACACCTTGGTGACGGTGACCTTGATGTCGGCCTCCTCACCGCGCAGTGCGCCGCCGACCAGGGTGGAGTGGAAGGTGGCGTCCTCGCCGGCCTTGAGCCCGATGACGGCGTCGTCAAGGCCCTCCAGCATGCCCTCGGCACCAACCTTGTAGGTGATGCCCTCGGCAGTGGCGTCCTCGAGGATCTCACCATCCTTGGAGCCTTCGAGGTTGATGACGGTGATGTCGCCCTTGTCGGCGGCACGATCCACCTCGGTGGTGGTGGCGAAGCGCTCACGCAGCAGCTCGACCTGCTTGTCGATGTCCTCGTCGGCGACAGAGAGCACCGGCACCTCGGCGGTGACCTCGGAGGCATCGGGAACCTCGAAGTCAGGACGCACGTCCACCTCGGCGGTGAACTCGACGAGTTCACCATCCTCCAGCTTGGTGACGTCGACCTCGGGCTGGCCCAGGGGAACGATCTCATTGTCCTGGATGGCCTGGTTGTAGGCCTCCGGGAGAGCATCGTTGATGGCCTGCTGCAGTACGGCGCCGCGGCCGAAGCGCTGGTCGATCACCGGGGCGGGAACCTTGCCCTTGCGAAAGCCGGGAACGCTCACCTGGGAGGCGATGTCCTTGTAGGCCTGGTCGAGAGTGGGCTTGAGCTCATCAAACGTCATCGTGATGGTGAGCTTCACCCGGGTGGGGCTGAGCTGCTCGAGGGTGCTGGGCACGAAAGGTCTCCTGAGTGGTCCGATATTTCCTCCGCCGGTTGGGCGGACACATGCTCAGCAATTCTAGCGAGATGGGTGGATGGTATCCAAGCCCGGTACCCACATGGGTCCAGCCATCACAGGACAATTCAGTGTTCGCCGGCTTGACTGGTGGGTTCGTCGGTGCCCACACGTCGCAGACATGGGATGCTCGGAAAACTGGAAAAGGCCCCTTGCGGGGCCTTCTGGAGCGGATGACGAGAATCGAACTCGCGTAGCCAGTTTGGAAGACTGGGGCTCTACCATTGAGCTACATCCGCATGTTCCACACGGAACTTGATCAACTGTACACGACCTGAGCGGACGCGTCACATCGTGGAGCGCCGCTTCATGACTCCTCCAGCAGCGGCAACGATCTCAACCCCCGTTCCAGATGCCAGGTGACGTAGGCCGAGACCAGACCAGCCGCCTCACGGATGACCACCATCGGCACGTCACGAACCGCGGGCCAGTCCCCCACCAGCAGGGCCTGAAGATAGGCAAGGGTCTCTGGACGTGGATGTGGGGTGGCGGGCGGCTGGCAATCCGCACACACCACTCCCCCCAAGCTCGGGGAGAATCCGGCGTGCGGCCCAGGACGCCCACACACGACGCAGTCCTGCAGGTCGGGTGCGTACCCGGCTGCCGACAACGCTCGCAGCAGGTAGGAGTCCATGATGGTCTCCGCAGGGCGCCGCCCGTCAGGGGTCCCATGACCCAAGGTGCGTAGTCCGCCCGCCAACAGGCGGTACTGGACCGGGTCGGGCTCCTTCTCCACCGGTACCAACCGATCGGCGGTCTCCACCATGACCTCGGCGGCGGTGAACAACTGGTAGTCCAGCCGCAGCGGACGTGAGTATGCGGTGATCGTCTCCACCTGCGAGACGACGTCCAGACTGCGTCCGACGACCAGTTGCAGGTCGACGTGGTTGAACGGGTCGAGTCGTCCGCCAAACTTGCTGGACGTGCGACGAACGCCTCGCGCCACGGCACGAATCTTTCCGTGGTCCCGCGACAGCATCGAGATGATGCGGTCGGCCTCACCGAGCTTGTAGGTGCGTAGCACGACGGCACGATCACGATAGGTGGGCATGCATCCCATTATGTGCCCGCACCACCAGCGCACCGCCTGCGTCCTGGAGCAACACCGTCGCGCCACCAATCCACCTTGCCATCAGGAGCGCCACCGGATCATCTGGAATGCTCACCAAGTCATCAGGAGTGCTCACCCATCTGGGGCTTCACCGGAACGGCTGCAATGGGGCGCGGCAGGTCACGAGGAGTCGGTCAACCGCTGTTTGGCAAGTGCTTTGGCCACTCGGAGTCCACCAACTAACATGGCCCCATGTGAATTTCGGTGTTCTTCTCATGCTCGCAGTGTCCATCTCGATCCAACTCGGAAACACGTTCGCCGCAGTTCTCTTTCCCACCGTCGGCCCGATGGGAACCATGACACTGCGCATGGTGATCGCAGCACTGCTACTGGCACCGGTGGCCCGTCCCAAGATTCACAGCCACACCCGCTCCGACTGGATCTCAGTCCTTGAACTTGCCGTGTGCTTGGGCGGTCTCAACATCTGCATCTACTACGCCCTGTCACACCTGCCCATCGGTGTCGCCGTCACCGTGGAGTTCCTCGGACCACTCACCCTTGCTGCCCTGGGCAGCCGCTCGTGGCGAGACGGTATCGCCATTCTCCTCGCCCTCACCGGCGTGGCAACGGTCTCTGGGGCGATCAACGCCGACTGGAGCCAGCTCGACCTCTTCGGGCTGGGCATGGGCCTGGCCGCCGGAGCCTTCTGGGGCCTGTACGTCAATGTGGCCCAGCGAGTCGGACGCACCTGGCCACAGGTCGAAGGGTTGTGGTGGGCCATCCTCATCATCGGTGTCGGCGTGACACCGTTCGGCATCGCCCAGGCCGGCTCCCACCTCGTCGCACCGAAGATGCTGCTCGCCGGCGCAGGAGTCGCCCTTCTCAGCTCGGCACTGCCCTACAGCCTCGAGATGTACGCGCTGCGCCGCATCAAGCAGAAGGTGTACGGGATCATCGTCGGTCTGGAGCCCGTGGTGGCAGCCCTTGCCGGCCTCATCGTGCTGCACCAGCACCTTTCCGGCACCCAGATCGGCGGTATAGCCCTGGTCATCGTCGCCGGCTGGCTCGTCCTGGCCCGTGACAAGTCCGAGGAGCAGACGCTCACCGTCGAGGCCGGGCAGGACGATGGAGGCAAGGACGTGGCTGCGGAGGATCCGGCACCTGCCGGAGCCGCGGCCGCGACCACGGCAGAGGCCGATGCACATGCCCACGCTGACCACTCATCGGCATCTGCCGAGCCGCACAACAACGCATGATCCCCTGTGGTCGTGAGGTTCTGGCCCCAGCCAGTCCGCCCCCGTGCCTGAATCTGCCCCGTGTCTGAATCTGCCCCCGTGCCTGGCGTGACCGACCCCGCGCCTCGCTGCAGTTGACTCCGACCTTGGCCAAGTAGGCTGGCTCCATGCCATCGACCTCTCGTCCTGCCAAGCACGGCCCCACCCCCCATCCTTCGGGTGCCCGTCCGCCGAGACTTCCCGCCGAACTCATCCCCCGCCATGTCGCCATCGTCATGGACGGCAATGGTCGATGGGCCAAACAGCGCGGTCTCAAACGCACCGACGGGCACGCCCAAGGGGAGTTCGCCCTCTTC